>JAGCYC010000063.1 GCA_017961015.1 Bacteroidales bacterium
ATGCGGACGGCGAGTACCGGCGAATCCTGCGCGGGGGCTTGCCAGTCCGATGAAAATTGGTTTTCAGGAGCAACTGCACCTGAAAATAATTTTCAGCGGCGGGTGGGAGAGGATTCGCCGTAGCGGGGACCGCAGCAGGTGCCAGCGTTTCTGCCGCAGGTGCCCAAAAAACGTCTGCACCTGATGCGCAAAACTGGCCTGTACTGCGTTACACCGCCGCAGGTGCCGGTACTTTTTCTGCACCTGATGCGCAAGACAGCGCGGCAAGCCAACCCGCACCGATTCGCCTGGCAGGCGCTGCAGCAGGTGCCAGCGTTTCTGCCGCAGGTGTCCAAAAATCGCCTACACCTGCTACGCAAATCGGGCCTGTACCGCGTTTCACCGCCGCAGGTGTCGCCCTTTTTCCTAAACCTGCTGCACTAGACGTTACGGCAAGCCAACGTACAAAAATAAGGCAAGAGGGCCGCAGTCCTCTTGTCTGTGTATTTCCGGAACGGGATTATATCCTTCGTGGTGGCCTAGAACGGAAGGTCGTCCTCGGGGGCGGCCACCGGTGCGGCGTCGATAGGTGCGGCAGGAGCCACGGGCTGCTGGTAAGCGGCGGGCTGGGGAGCGGCAGGAGCTGCGGGAGCCGCTTCGCCGTCGGGCCTGCGTCCGAGCAGCTGCAGATTATCTACCACGACCTCGGTGGTGTAGCGCTTGTTCCCGCTCTGATCGTTCCACTGGCGGGTGCGCAGATGGCCTTCCACATAGATCTGGCTGCCCTTGTGGATAAACTTTTCGGCCACATCGGCATTGTTGCGCCAGAGCACCAGGGAATGCCATTCGGTATTCTCGTGGGGTTCGCCGTTACGGTCGCGGTAACGCTCGGTGGTTGCGAGGCGAAGGGTTGCCACTTTGGGATTGGCGGCGGGATTCTGGGGATTGGATTCGAGGTAACGTACTTCGGGGTCATTTCCAACGTTACCGATAAGCATTACTTTGTTCAGTGACATAATATATGAGGTTTAAAGACTTCGATTGTGCCGGCAATTTACAAAGGATTATCCTAACTCACAAGAAAAAAGTGAGAAACCCGCGCGCGCCTGGCCTTCCAGCCAGCGCAGGCCGCTTATGTACCGGCGGCAGGGGCTGTGCTGCAGCGACGGGCGCCTGTACTCGGCTTCCAGCACGACTGCGTCCCTGAGCGGAAGACCCTCTGGGACAGGGGCTTTGGGAGGCAGGGTGTAAACGATGAGCGAGGGGTGCAGAAGGGCGGCATCGGCAAGGCTCACTGCAGGGCAGCCTTCAAAGGAGGCGAGCTTTGCGGGATTCCGGCCGGCAAGCGCCACTTCCATACCCTTTTCCTGAAGGGCCACTACGGCCGCCCTGGCCGCTCCACCGTTACCCACCACCAGGGCCTCGCCGGAGGCGGGGATTCCGGACAGCGCGTACAGGACACCGTCCACATCGGTATTGAAGCCCCGTACTTTTCCGTCGGAGCCTTTCCGCAGCAGGTTCACGGCGCCGCAGCGGAGGGCCCGGGGCGAGAGGATATCGGCCCTGGAGAAGGCCTTTTCCTTGAAAGGAGCGGTCACATTTACGGCATCGTAGTCCCTCAGGAAAGCCTCCCAGGCTGCCTCAAAGTCAGGGTTTTCGAACAGTTCATAGCTTCCGGGAATCCCGGCCGATGCAAACAGCGCCGGACTCTGTGAGCCGGCTATGGGATAGCCTATAAGGGCATAGCGCCTCATATCCGGCCGTTCTTTTTGACAAGGCCGTCCCAGATATAGGACAGGCCGCCGGAAATGGCCTGGGTAAGGGCCTGGGACTCGTGGGAAAGCACCGCAAAGACCATAGCCGATGAGAAAGGCATACCCCAGACGGCGGCAAGCGCCCCGGCCACAAGGCCGTGATAGGCACCGAAGCCTCCCGGCACCGGCACTACCGACGAGATGCTACCGAGTATCATAAGGAAGAAGGCATCGGCCATACCCAGCCCGGCAAACTCCGGAACAGGGCGGAGCGACAGCAGGACAGTCCAGCACATAAGTGTGTATATTGTCCAGATTGCCACAGTCTCGAGCAGGAACTTCCAGCCGTCCTTCATATGGGCGAACGATGCCAGGCCGGTTCCCATTCCGCGGAAAAAGCCCCACACCTTGCCCCAGAGGCCGCCTTTTGAGCTCAGGCGGTAGCAGAGCCAGACAAAGAGCGCCGCCAGGACCAGCAGGGCTGCGATGGCGGCAATAAGCACGGGAGCACCGCCGATGGCGGAAACCACGTTCTCCATAAAGAAGCTGCCGAAGCGGTTCCAGAGCAGCCCCAGCAGGGCGGCTGCCATACCTAAGGTGATCACCACATCCCATACCCTTTCGGCCAGAAGAGTGCCCAGGGCTTTGTCGAAGCTCATCTTCTCCATTCCCCGCGACACCCACACGCTGCGGATAATCTCTCCGGAGCGGGGGATGAGCAGGTTGGCGGCCATACAGATATTGTAGGCGTGGAAACAGCGTGCCGGCCTCACCTCAGGGTCTATGGGGCCGAGCAGCCTTTGCCAGCGGCTGCCCCTGAGCCAGAAGACCACGACTCCGAGGATCATAGACACGAGCACCCAGGGCCATCGGCACAGGCGGAGCGCCTGCCCGAACTGCTTCCAGTCCACCTGCCGGAGGCAAAGCAGCAGCAAAACGGCCGCCAGGGCAAGCCACAGGATGCTCACGAGTATATTTTTCGCTTTCTTGTCCATCGCAGGGCAAAGTTAATGAAAAAATCGCTAAATTTGTGAATCTGACCAACCCTCATACAGTATGAAATCCATCCTTGGCATCGGCAATGCACTTACCGACATCCTGGCAGTCCTTCCGGACGATTCCCTCCTGCGCAAATACCACCTGCCCCTCGGCAGTATGCAGCACGTCGATATGGAAACCGGAGACCGCATCTGGGAAGCCCTGAAAGAATACGGAGTAAAGTACGTGCCGGGCGGATCGGCCGCCAATACCATCACCTGCACGGCCATCTTCGGTATGGAATCCGGCTTTATCGGCAAGATAGGCAACGACGACCTCGGAAACCTTTTCAAAAGCACGATGGAACAGTACGGTGTGAACGCCCGTATGCTGTACAGCCCCAAATCCAGCGGGCGCTGTATGGTATTCATAACCGGAGCCAATGCCGAACGCACCTTTGCCGATTATATGGGCGCCACTCTGGAACTCGGCCCCGACGACCTTTGCCCGGAGCAGTTCGAGGGTTACGACTACTTCCACATCGAAGGCTACCTGGTACAGAACCAGGAGCTCATCTCCAAGGCCGCACGGCTTGCAAAGGCTGCCGGCTGCATCATTTCCATAGATATGGCCTCCTACAATGTGGTG
Organism: Bacteroidales bacterium; assembly: GCA_017961015.1. Lineage (GTDB taxonomy): Bacteria > Bacteroidota > Bacteroidia > Bacteroidales > UBA932 > Cryptobacteroides. Next base: position 3,360 of record JAGCYC010000063.1, read on the forward strand.
GAATCCAACGACGCATTCTTCCACAATCTGGTAGAGAACTATGTGGACATCGTCTTCGCAAACGAAACCGAGGCCAAGGCCTACACCAAGCTGGAACCCCGCGAAGCCATCGACGAACTGGCCCGCCACTGCAAGATTGCCGTAGTGAAGGTGGGCAAGGCCGGTTCAATGGTCAAAAGCGGCGACGAATACCATTTCATCGAGCCCTGGCCCGCAACGCCCGTGGATGCCACCGGCGCAGGAGACACTTATGCCGCGGGCTTCCTCTACGCCCATTCCCTGGGTATGCCGCTCAAGGTCTGCGGAGAGGTGGGTTCCATCATTGCCGCCAAGGTGGTAGAGGTAGTGGGCACCAAGATAGACATCCCCCGCTGGAGGGACGCCAAGGTGGAGATCCGGGACCTTATCGCCGAAAACAGCAAATAGGCTATGTGGGAGAGCATCCTGGATTTCTTCCGCCGCAGAAGCATCAGCAAAGACGCATCGGCCGTACCTACGGGGCTGCTGCCCCTTGACGCCATACACTCAGCCGTGGCTTTCATAGACGTGGAGGACACCAGCTTCAACGAGTGCAAGAACGCTATCCTTTCCTACTTCAAGGCCAGAGGGATCAAGTGCGAACTCTTTTTCATAGACTTCCGTAAGCTGAGTGAGGGAGAACGCCTTATCACCAGCATAACCACAACTGTACTTAAGAAGGACCTCAACTGGTACGGACGGCCCTCCAGGGAGAAAGTTTCGCTGATGCTCGAGGGAGAGCCGGACCTTTTCATTTCGCTGCTGCCCTCGATGCACTTCCCCCTTGAATATATGGCCCGCTGTTCCCGTGCCCGCTTCAAGGTTGGCCGATGCCAGCCCGCCTCCGGCCCCGTCTTCGACCTCGTCCTGAGCGACAGCGCCCTGCCCCAGGACCAGGCCTTCGTACAGATCTGCAAACTTCTCGAGACCGTCCGATGATACGCAAGTACCTGATAATCTTCCTTATATCGATGGTTCCGCTGATCGAGCTGCGCGGAGCCGTGCCGGTTGCGGTAGGGATGGAACTCCCCATCGTTCCATCGCTGCTGCTCTGCGTACTCGGGAATATGCTCCCGGTCCCGTTCATCTTCCTCTTCGCCCGGAAAATCCTGGACTGGGGCAAGGACAAGAAGCTTATCGGCGCTTTTTGCCGATGGTGCCTTGAAAAGGGCGAAAAGGCTGGTGCCAAGCTGGAATCGAAGGCCGGACGCGGCCTGTATGTAGCCCTGCTGCTGTTTGTGGGAATTCCCCTGCCCGGCACCGGCGCCTGGACAGGCACGCTGGCGGCAAGTTTCCTGAATATGGACTTCCGCAAGAGTGTAATCTATGTCCTTCTGGGCGTTCTCCTTGCCGGCCTGATTATGCTTCTCGGCTCACTCGGCGTCTTCGGCGCCATCTCCCTCGCCAGCTAAATCTGCGCGCCCGCGGGTCCGTGCGGGTTGACCTGCTGCGAGCCCGCGAATCCGTGCGGGTTGGCTTGGCGCGAGCCCGCGAATCCGTGCGGGCTGGCCTGCCGTACTGTCTAGCGCATCAGGTGCAGAAAAAATACCGGCACCTGGGGCGGTGCAACGCAATACAACCCGGTTTTGCGCAGCAGGTGCAGGCGATTATTGGGCACCTGCGGCAGAAACGCTGGCACCTGCTGCAGCGCCCGCCAGGCGAATCCTCTCCCACCCGCCGCTGAAAATTATTTTCAGGTGCAGTTGCTCCTGAAAACCAATTTTCATCGGACTGGCAAGCCCCCGCGCAGGATTCGCCGGTACTCGCCGTCCGCATTTTAGGGTCAAAACGCGTATGGTGCGTACCGCAGGGTACTCATGCTCCGCATTTTAGGGCCAAAATGCGTATAGTGCGTACCGCGGGGTACTCGGGCTGTTGGGCGAATAGTCGCCGTGCGGGGGACTGGTGGAGCGGAGGGAAAAAATATTCCGAGCCATTTTCCGGCTCGGAATATTTTGTTCCTGACGCGCGTCAGGTGGGCGAGGATTCGCCAGACGCTGCTGCCGCGTTGGCGCGAAGATGCCATTCTACGGCACTGCAGTTGCCAATGCGGCCCGGCTAAAGATCCATTTCCAGGGAGACGGGGCAGTGGTCGGAGCCAAAGACATCGTTCAGGATGTCGGCGCCGGCAATACGGTCACGGAGGGACTCGGAGACCATAAAGTAGTCGATGCGCCAGCCGGCGTTCCTGGCGCGGGCATTCATACGGTAGCTCCACCAGGAATACTTCACCTCATCCGGATGCAGGGCACGCCAGCTGTCCACGAAGCCAGCTGCCAGCCACTCGCCGAACTTGCCCCTTTCCTCGTCGGTAAAGCCGGCATTCATATGGTTGGTGGACGGATTCTTGAGGTCTATCTCCTCGTGGGCTACATTCAGGTCGCCGCAGCAGATCACGGGCTTGCCAAGACCGAGCAGATATCCCCGGAAGGCATCCTCCCAGCTCATTCGGTAATCCAGACGACGCAGCCCGTCCTGCGAATTGGGCACATACACGCACACGAGGAAGAACTCCGGGTATTCGAGGGTAATTACCCGACCCTCGGTGTCGTGTTCCTCTATGCCGATACCGTAACGCACTGAAAGGGGCTGATGACGGGTATAGACGGCCGTTCCGGAATAGCCCTTCTTCTGGGCATAGTTCCAATAGGAAGTGTAGCCCAGGAACTCCAGGTCTATCTGGCCCTCCTGGAGCTTGGTTTCCTGAAGGCAGACAAAGTCCGCGTCAAAGTCTGTGAAAATATCGGCAAAGCCTTTGCCGGCAACGGCCCTCAGCCCGTTTACGTTCCAGGAAACAAACTTAAGCATAACGGTTAATCAAGAGTCCAACTTGCACCTTCCTTGGTGTCCTTGACGCTGATTCCGGCGGCGGCGAGGGCGTCGCGGATACGGTCGCTTTCGGCCCAGTCTTTTGCGGCGCGGGCCTTGGCACGGTTTTCAAGCACCAGGTCCATTACACCGGCAAGGGCCTTTTCGGCGCGTCCGCCGGCCTGCTCGTCATCCTTGAGGCCAAGGACGGAACCCACAACCTTGTCGAAGAGTTCCCTGAGCGCGGAAGCATCGGCCGCGGAGAGCTTGCCTGCGTTGATAAGTTTCACGGCATCAAAGAGATGAGCTATGGCAATGGGGGTGTTAAGGTCGTCGCAGAGGGCGTCCCAAACCTTTTCAGACAGCTGAGCCACCTGCTCCGAAGGCGTTCCGCCGGGGGCCGATGCAGGGAGCTGACGCCAGGCCTGCATCAGGCGGCGATAGCCTTTTTCGGCCGCCTGCAGGGCTTCGTTGGAGAAATCCAGGGTGCTGCGGTAGTGGGCCTGAAGGATGAAGAAGCGCACAGTCATAGGACTGTAGGCCTGCTGAAGGGAAGGATGGTTTCCGCTGAAGAGTTCCGGCAGGGTGATGAAATTCCCCAGCGATTTCCCCATCTTCTGGCCGTTGATGGTAATCATATTGTTGTGCACCCAGTAATGCACGCCCTGAGTGCCGCGCGATGCCACATTCTGGGCAATCTCGCATTCGTGATGCGGGAACATCAGGTCCATTCCGCCGCCGTGTATGTCGAACTCCTGGCCAAGGTACTTCTCACCCATCACCGAGCACTCGAGATGCCAGCCCGGGAAACCTTCGCCCCAGGGGGAAGGCCAGCGCATAATGTGCTGCGGCTCTGCCTTTTTCCAGATGGCGAAGTCGAAGGGGGCGTGCTTGTCGCCCTGGCCGTCCAGCGAACGGGTACCTTCCAGGGTGTCCTCGAGGGAGCGGCCGGAAAGGATGCCGTAGCGGTGGTAACGGTTGTACTTGGGAACGTCGAAGTAGATGGAACCGTTTGATTCATAGGCGAATCCGGCATCCAGTATCTTCTTCACCGTCTCTATCTGTTCTATGATATGACCGGAGGCGCGGGGCTCGATGGACGGCGGGAGCACGTTGAGTTCACGCATTGCGGCGTGATAGCGCTCGGTATAGTACTGCACCACCTCCATAGGCTCCAGCTGCTCCAGCCGGGCCTTTTTGGCAATCTTGTCCTCGCCTTCATCGGCATCGTGCTCCAGGTGGCCCACATCAGTGATATTGCGCACATAACGCACCTTGTATCCCAGCTGCTGGAGCAGGCGGAAAAGGACGTCGTAGGTAACACCGGGACGGGCGTGGCCCAGATGGGCGTCGCCGTAGACGGTGGGACCGCAGACATACATACCTACACGGCCCTCGTGGATGGGCTTGAACAGTTCCTTACTGTGAGTGAGTGTATTGCTAAGAAACAGGTCTCTCATGGTCTTGAATTATAGAACCTGCAAGTTAGGAATTATTTAGTATTTATGCAATTTTTTGTACCTTTGCACCCGATGAAGATTATTGACGGAAAACAGATTTCGGCCGCCCTTAAGGCCGATGTGGCGGCTCAGGTAGCCAGCTTCCCCGCCCTCTACGGACGGGTCCCCCACCTCGTGGTAATCCGCGTGGGAGAAGATCCTGCCAGCGTGGTTTATGTACGCAACAAAGCCAAGGCCTGCGAACTCACAGGCATACGCAACACCACCATAGTGCTTCCCGAGGACACCCCTGAGGCCGCCCTGCTGGACCGGATCCGCAGCCTGAATGCCGATGAAGGCGTGGACGGAATCCTTGTGCAGCTGCCCCTGCCCCGCCATATCTCAGAGGCAAAGGTCATAGAAAGCATATCCCGTGAAAAGGACGTGGACGGCTTCCACCCCCTCAACGTGGCAGGCCTGTGGCAGAAGACCCCCCATCTGGAGCCCTGCACCCCTAAAGGCATAATGCAGCTGCTCAAAGCCACGGGAGTGGATCCCTGCGGCAAAAGGGCCGTGGTTATCGGCCGAAGCAATATCGTGGGACTTCCCACCGCCAAGATGCTGCTGGACGCCAACGCCACCGTCACCCTCTGCCATACCCGCACGAAGGATCTCGCAGCCATAACCCGTCAGGCCGAAATCCTTGTCGTAGCCGCCGGAAAGGCCAAGATGATAAGCGGCGATATGGTTTCGGAAGGAGTAGTGGTGATCGATGTCGGAATGGACCGCGACCCCGATACCGGGAAACTCTGCGGCGACGTGGACTTTGACTCAGTGGCCCCCAAGGCTGCCGCCATAACTCCGGTTCCCGGAGGAGTCGGTCCGATGACCATCGCCTGCCTGATGCAAAACACGGTCCTGTGTTTCAAGGACCGTGTGTCTAAAAAAGCTTAATTCCTTTCTACAAATACCTTCGGCTGCCTGCGCCTGAGCGAATTCTTCGTCGGATAGCGGTCGGCCTCGTCTATCAGGCCCTTCGTAGGCAGCGGTGCCCCTGTGCTTATGGCCGTCATACGTAAAGGCAGCCAGGGAACGCCGGAATTGTTGTAGTGGGCCCAGTTCTTCTCGTCGTAGCAGAAACGGGAGTAGCGCATACTGTGGTAGGTCGCAAGGAAGCCGTTCGGGAAAGAGAACTGTTCGGGAACTATGCTGATGCTGTTATCACCGTTTATTACGGTATGGGCTATGTCAAAGCCATAGTTTGCACCTTCATCGTCCACGATTCCGTTCTCGTCGGAGTTGGAGGTAAGATAGGTTCCCACGAACATCTCGTCCACCCAGGTGCCCAGGCCTTTGTCTTCGTATGAGGCGCGGTACTGGCCGAAGAAGTACAGGGCGCCGTCCTCGTTGCGGTAGCGGCCGTAAATCCAGTCTTCGTCCATATTCATCTGGGTGGAGACCGAGCGGCCTGTCTCCCAACCGTCTATATAATACAGATAATTGTTCTCGCAATGGGAGATGGTAATGTCGAAGGCGGCGTAGTCATCGGCCACGTGCCATTTGCCTATCCACCTGAGATAGTTGTCCAGGGCCCTTTCCTCCACTACAGTCATCTCTGCGCTGCAGTAGTCGTAAGTGGCCTTGCCCTTGTTGTCCACCTCGATCAGGAACACCAGGTAATCGCCGTGCAGCATTATGTTGAAATTGGTCTCGGTGTCCTTTGAGGTGAAGACGTCCGGGCTGTCCCAGAAATCGCGGTCCTCGTTCTCGGCTATGGTATTAAGGTCCTTCACCTCACCTTCTATGAGTGACTTGGGGTCGGAGGAATACCATTTCTGGTAGTCGTCGGCGGTAAGGGTCCGGATAAAGAAATAGCCGGAGCCGGTATAGTGGAAGGAGAAATCCTCCACCTTGTTGATGCGCCCGTCGGAGCCGCGGAAATCGGATCGGCCTTCGTAACGGACCCACCAGTCCGTACGCTTGTTTGCGGTAACTACTGCAGGGGGTTCCTGACCGCCACCGCCTCCCGGAGAGGATCCGCCGCCTCCGTTACTGGGATAATGGTTGCGCGGAGTACGTTTCTCACAGCCCGGCATAAGCACCAGGGCAAGCATAAGCAAAGTCAAAAAACGTTTCATATCTGTTTCTGTTATTATCGGCCTTGGGCATTCCTGCAACAGGCGTGCCGTTTATTGTACGAACGAAGCGAAGTACCCGGGGAAGAGCACATTGGTAATGAGGTAACCCACCACGGTGGAAACGACCACACAGATAAGTCCCGGCATCATAAAGCTGTGATTCAGCAGATACTTGCCGATTACGGTGGTTCCGCTGCGGTCGAAGTTTACCGTGGCGATATCGGAGGGATAGTTGGGAATGAAGAAATAGCCGTAAACGCTGGGAAGCACGCCCAGAAGCACCGGGCCGGCTATTCCAAGTTCGTATGCCAGGGGCAGCATAGCCACCACCACTGCGCCCTGGGAGTTGATGAGCACCGACACCAGGAAGAATACCAGGGCTATGCTCCAGGGATAGTTGGTCACCAGGTCGGTGAGCATCACCTTCATCTGGTCCAGGTAATTGCCGAAGTAGGTATCGGCCAGCCAGGCGATGCCGTAGATGGCTATCACGGCCACCATACCGGACTTCCAGACCGAACCCGAGACGCAGTTCTTCAGGTCCACCTTGCAGAGCATTATGTTCAGGGCGGCGGCCACCAGCATTATAATCTGGATGCAGATATTCATCTTGGGCAGATTGATATGCTTGGCGAGGGTTTCCCCGTCCACGTGTATCATCTGGCAGAATGCGAACGACACTATCACCAGCAGGGCGAAAAGGAAAATGAACACGGAAGCCTTGGCCTCGCGGGTGATTTCCTTATCAAGGGTGGTGGCGGTGTTGCCGTACATATACTTGAACATTTTGGGATCGGCCTTTCTCTGGAGGAAGGCGGGGTCCTTGTCAAGGTCTTTGCCCCTCTTGTACGAGGCTGCGGCGGCACACATCAGGCCAATCAGGCAGGCGGGAATGGTCACCATAAGCACCTGGGGGATGCTCACCATATAGCCGTTGGCATTGGATATGGTCACGAAGGCCACCACGGCTGCGGCAATCGGAGAACAGGTTATACCCACCTGGGAGGCGATGGAAGCTACGCCGCAGGGACGCTCGGGGCGGATATTCTGCTTGAGTGAAATGTCGCAGATAATGGGCATTATGGTGTATACCACGTGGCCGGTTCCTACCAGTACGGTAAGGAAGAAGGTGACCAGCGGCCCCAGGAAGGTAATGTATCCCGGATGGCGGCGGAGCATCTTTTCGGCTATCTGGATCATCCAGTCCATACCGCCCGAAGCCTGGAGCGTTCCGGCGCAGGTAACCGCAGCTATAATGATGTAAATGACGTCGGTGGGAGGGGTGCCGGGCTTGAGGCCGAAGCCGAATACCAGGATGGCAAGGCCGATTCCGGAGATGGCGCCTAGCGCCAGCGACCCGTAGCGCGAGCCGACATAAAGAGCTGCCAGGACGATGAGCAGCTGTATAATCATTGCAAAGGTCATAGTAGTTCAGTGTTCCGGTAAAGTTATGAAGAAAAATCCACTATTGCAATTTTTGCCTCTCCACGGGGCCGATATTTGGTACAGAATTGGTATATTTGCCCCGTAAACAAGCAAATGATGAGAAGAGTCCTTGTAAGCGCACTGCTGCTCCTGACCTTTCCCTTCCTTGTCGGAGCCCAGCAGATCCGCACCAACTACCGCAGCGGTGGCATAACACATATATCCACTGATTATGAAGCACTTGCCTTTGGCGAGATTCCCGGCTGGGTAAGGCTGGAAAAGGCCGGTTTTGCCGATGGCGGCCACATCTGGCTGCTGTACCTGAACCTGGACCAGAAGACATCCCTGGCGGTGCCGAAGGGCGTGAAGGCCGCCTTCAACCTAAGCGGTGGGAAATTCGTCAGGCTGGACCAGATAGGCGAAGATTCCGTCACCAAGCCCCGTATGGAAAACGGGCTTTTCCGTAACCGTTTCAAGTATGCCGCCTATGAGGCCGATATGCAGAAACTGCTCGGCGGGATAGGCTCGGTGGATATAGTGAGCGGCTGGAATCCCGAGGACTTCATCCAGGCTTCCTTCCCCGAAAACGCACTCGCAGCGCTGCTGAAAAGGCATTATGACGCCATCATAGTGGCAGAGTCCAAGACCATAGAGCTGGAAGCCACCCTGGCCGGACACACCGGCACCCGTTCCAGCCGTATGTCCATAGCCAATCCCCTGGTGGGCCGCGGGCAGGATTTCATCTACAATATCATCCTCCAGCACCTTTACTACGAAAGCAACCAGGCCGAGGACATAGACCTCTCCTTTATGATAGGCACCGAACAGTCCTACCGCATTCCCCTGGACGCCCCGGTACGCTTTACCCTCAGCGACGGTTCCGTGATAGAACTCCTCCAGACCAGGGACGACGTAAACTTCATCTGCGTTTTTCCCTCCCTGGAGCAGCTGCGGCGGCTCGCCGACGGAATCGCCTCGGTCTCGATAGACTACGACGGCGGAACCTTCCAGGACAGGCTGGACACCCGTCCCGAGGACGGCTACAGCTTCTCCCAGGCGGTGAACCAGCAGCTCCAGCTGCTTATGTCGGTATCGCCCCGCTAGGGCTGTACGGACAGCGCCGCAGGCCCGCAAGCGCCTCCCCTGCATAATATTATGTATTGACCGGGCAGGGGGAAATGGATACATTTGAAAAATTTTTTTTCAAGATGAAACGTATCCTCTTCCCTATTCTGCTGTGCCTGGCCGCCTGCCAAGCCGACCCTATCCCCTCAGGCAACACCCCTTCGGGCGGTGGCCAGGGGAACGACGGGGTACTCATTGCCCAGATCAGTGTCGTCGGGAGCATAGATATCGCCGAAAACGCCGCCAGCGTGAAGGTCCCTGTCACTCTGGAACCTTCCGAGGCATCACTGAGCGCTGATGCCATCGTTCGCTGTGAGCAGGATGGCGTCCTCAATTACAATGTCCTCAGCGACGGAATCGAGATCACTCCTGTCAAACAGGGAAATGCCGTCTTCACCATTTCTCCCAAGAAGGGTCCTGCAGCCGATGCAAGCTTTACCGTACACGTGCTCGAGAAGGAGCCGGCGCTGGTTTCAATCGGCATCAATAAAGTCGGCGACAGCTTCTCAGGCGGAAAGCTCATCCTCACCGAGACCGGCAGCTTCCAGCTGGAGGCCACCGTTATGAACGAGAAGGGCAACGCTTCGATGGACAGGCGGGTCTGGACTCTTAAAAGCGGCAGCGGAGTGGTTTCCCTGAGCGAAAACGGCCTGGTCACCGCCCTCAAGGCCGGGGACGCAGTCGTGAGCGTGTCTCCGGCATCGGCCCCGAACCTGAAGGACGAGCTGAGCATAAGCGTGGCAGAGATCAGTACCGTGAATTTCACCGCCACGGGCGGCAGCTTCGAAAACGGAGTCCTGCCCCTGTCGGAAGGCGGCAGCGTACAGCTCACGGCCATTGTGAAGAACAGCCAGGGCAAGGTGTTCAACACCCCCGTGACCTGGTCGGTGGCAGAGGGAACCTGCGTAAGCGTGGACCAGACTGGAAAAGTGAGCGCCAAGGCGTCGTCCGGCACCGCCAAGGTCAAAGCCACCGTGACCGCCAAACCCAGCGTGAGCGGGTCCGCCTCCATCAGGATAGTCCCCAACCCCCAGAGTATCGAGATTTACGGTAACCCGAACCTGAACATCCCCGAGGAACTCAAGAAAGGCGGCAACACTACCCTGAAGGTGAGGGTGCTTCCTGCCGATGCCGTTCAGGACGTGAATGTGGTGGTGAATGTACCTTCCGGCGCCAATAACAGCTGCACCCTGAAGGCCACCACGACGGTGTCCGGCGGCTATACCAATATCAAGCTGCAGGCATCGTCCACCTCCGATGTAAAGTACCGTGAAGTGGTTATCACCAGTGTTGCCAAATCGTCAGTAAGCGCTTCCTGGAAGTTCTACATCTGCGATTACTACGACACCGACCTCAAGGTGGGAGACTATGTGTACTACAGTTCCTCCACCGGGAAGTTCGTTTCCCGCGACAGCGGCAGGCGCTGCGGCGACTCCTTCCTCAACGACAGCTACCAGATGGGCTCCCAGCCCAAGACTCCGCCCACCGTATCGGGGTACAGCTACATCGGCGTTATCGGCAGCACCAGTGTCCCGTCGGCCGACGACTTCCTGAAGGCGTCAATGCTTTCCGGCTGCGCCGACCCCGTCCACAAGAATATATCGGGGCTTCGGAGAAGCACCCTCATCGGCCTTGACAACAACAGCGGAGCCCACGTGCTGGTTGTGGCCGCCAAACACACCGACGCCACCGTATGGCAGGTAAGTTCTGCTGACGGCAAACTTGTGGCTGAAGATACCGGTATCAATGTCTATCCGCTGTTCCCCCTGCGCGGCACCCTGGCCCTGAGTCAGTACGAACAGGAGAACGGCCACGGAACCACCTATGTAGAATATGGCTTCCTTTCCTACCGTCTCCTGAAACGATACAACGGCCTGCAGACCAACCAGGGCTCAAAGGTATCGCCGGTGCTTTCCATCGCTTCCTACACGCCTTCCATAGAGCCTGCGACTTCCGGACAGACCTCTACCGGCTGGTTCCTTCCCGGCAAGGGCGATGTTTCCCTGGTGGAAAATGCCGCACTCGTCGCGCTTAACAACAGTCTATCCGATCCCATCCCTACCGACACTTATTACTGGTCGGTGGAAGAGCACTCCGGCAATTTCGCCGGCAGTTACGCCCGCGTCAAGGACTTCTGGGATAATATGAGCGACCGGAAGAGCAAGAGCTTCCGGGCAAGGGCCTTCCTCTACCTCTAGTTTTTATATAAGGATTTGATTGCTTACCTTTGTAAGTGATGAAACGTCTTCTGCTTCTGCTCCTTGTCCTGCTTCCGCTGAATGCCGGCGGGCAGGACTACTATGCAGAGGCCGAGACACTCTACTACGGCGGCAAGTATGCCGATGCCGTCCGCGTGTCCCTGGAAGGGCTGGCCTTGCAGCCCGACGAAGCCCAGGCCGTGGAATTCTATTCCATCCTGGGTGCCAGCTACGCCCGCCTTGGCGCCTTTGACAAGGCCGCCGGCTATATGGTCCGCTGCTACGAATACGACAAGAGCCACGGAGAGGCCGCCGGACTCACTTCTTCCCTGATTTCGCTCGCGGGTGTATATGTATATGCCGGCAAAGCGGAATTGGCGGCCGATTATGCCCTGGAAGCAATCGCCAACGAGGAGAAGATCGGCCGTCCAGCAAAACTGGCAATGGCCTGCGGCAAGGCCTGCGACGTATATCACGCCCTGCAGCAGGATTCTATCGCCCTTGAATACGCCAACCGCGCAGTCTCCATAGCCCATAAGGAACTTGGTGCCAGGGACGAAGCCATACGCCGGAGCCAGAGGGCCTACGCCCTGGAGGGCCTGGGCCGATACGGACAGGCTTTCGCCGACCTCCGCTTCGCCGAGCAGGAGTTCCGCGAGAACGGGCCGGAGCAGTCCCTTTCCATCGTCTGCTTCCAGCTGGCGCAGGAATACGGCCGACGCGGGAACAAATCCCTGGAGCGGCAGTATCTGAAAGAGGCCGCAAGGCTCACTCGCGCCCAGGAGGACCTTCCCCTGCTTCAGAAGGTCCTCAGCCGCCTGGCGGAATCGCTGAGGGAAGACTCCCCCGCCGAGGCTTACGGCTATCTTGAGGAGGCATCGGCCCTGCAGGACAGCCTTGTGAGGAGCAAGAGCCGCTCGGAACTGGAGCTCTATCACGTAGAATATGAGACCGACCGCCGCGAGGAAGTGATCCGGGCGCAGAATGAAGACCTCAGACGCAGCCGGAGCACGCGCAGTGTCCTTCTAGCCGCAGTGCTGCTGCTTGTTACGGGTGCTGTAGTTACGGCATACTTCGCCCTCAGGGCGCGCCGCGGAGCGAAGGCCCTGGAAAGCAGCAATGCCCAGAAAGACTATCTTCTGAAGGTCATCTCCCACGACATCCACTCCCCCGCCGTGGCGCGGCTGAAAGGGCTGCAGATGCTGCGGAAGCATTTCGGGAAGATGTCGCCGCAGGAGCAGCTGGAGCTCTTCCAGAATATGGAGCACCAGGCCACCGCCGAGGTCGAGCTAATGGACAATGTGCTCCGCTGGGCCCGGTATCAGAACGGGAAGAAGCCTGAAGAGCTGGTACGCTTCAATCTCGGTGAGCTGGCCTCGGAGGTAATCTCCCAGTACCGCCAGGTTGCCGAGCTAAAGGGTATCGGCCTGGTCCTGGATGTCGATGGCGAGCAGATTATCCGTTCCGGCCGAAGCAGCCTTATGCTTGTCCTGAGGAACCTGCTGTCCAATGCCATAAAGTTCTCGCACCGCTCCGGCGAAGTGCGCATCAGTATAAGTTCCGACGCCTCCACCGCCCGGATATGCGTAATAGACCAGGGCATAGGCATACCTGCCGATGCACTTGAGTCGATTTTCCTTGTGGAAGGAGCCTTCCGCCGCCCCGGAACCGAAGGGGAATTGAGCAACGGGCTTGGCCTGGCCCTGAGCCGCACGCTCATACAGGCGCTGGGCGGCAGCCTCCGGGCCGAAAGCGAGGAAGGCAAGGGCAGCCGCTTTACCATAGAACTACCCGTAAACAATGACTGAGCCCATACATATACTCCTGGTGGATGACCATCCGCTGATGCTCCTGGGAATCAGGGCTATGCTGGAAGACCATCCGGAGATAATCCTGGACGGCACCGCCTCAGACGGCGCAGCGGCCTTCGCAATGGCCGCCGAGCTCCGTCCGGATGTCCTGCTCTTCGATATCGTAATGCCGGTTATGGACGGGATAGAACTTGCCCGCAAAATGAGGGCCGAGCTTCCCGGAATAGCCCTTCTGGCACTGTCCAGCGACACTTCCATAGCAACGCTGGAGCCTCTGCTGCATATAGGCATAGACGGTTTCCTGCACAAGAGCTGCGACGAAGCCACGCTGATCGCCGCCATCCGCAGCGTCGCCGACGGCTACGAATATTTCGGTGCCGATATAGCCAGGCTCATCGAACGCATCTCCCTGGCGAAACGCCCTTCCGACAGCCTCTTCACCCCCCGCGAGCTGGACGTGATACGGCTCAGCTGCAAAGGCCTGCAGTACAAGGAAATCGCAGGGGAACTGCACATCAAGTATCTCACCGTCGTAACCATCAAGAACAACATCTTCCGCAAGCTTGGCATTAACAATACGGTGGAGCTGGTGGTCTATGCCATCAAGAAGAACCTGATAAGCCTCTAGGGCACTGTTCCCGGCCGGAAGCACTTGCCATTCCGTGAAAAATAATTAACTTTGCATTCCCTTTCGGTGAAAAGGAACGGTTCCGTAGCTCAGCTGGATAGAGCAACAGCCTTCTAAGCTGTGGGTCTCGGGTTCGAATCCCGACGGGATCACGAAAGGCACAGACGCCACGGTCGAAGACTGTGGCGTCCATTGTGCAAAGGGGGCCTCAAGCTCGCTTGAAGGCCCCCTTTGTGCGATGGATGCCATACTTGCGGAGCAAGGATGGCGTCTGTGCTATGCTCGTGATAAGCTCCCCGCAGGGGGATGGGATGTGGCCGCCGCAGGCGGGCAAATCCTCCCTTGATCACAAGATCGCCGCCAGCTGTTCTATCTGCTCACGGCTGGTGGCCCAGGAGGTGGCGAATCGCACCGCCGTGTGCGTGACATCGACAGCTTCCCATACATCGAAACCCACTTGGGTCGACAGCTCCTTCATACGCTCATTCTCCAGGATTACAAACTGCTGGTTCGTAGGCGACTCCAGGAAAAAAGGAATCCCGCGGGAACGGAACACTTCCTTGAGCAGCCCCGCCATCCCGATGGCGTGGGCGCTTATCTTCAAGTACAGCCCGTCGGTAAAAAGGGTGTCGAACTGTATACCCAGAAGCCGGCCCTTGGCAAAAAGGGCCCCGTGCTGTTTGACCGTAGTGAAAAAGTGCTTCGGCGCGCCTTTGGGGAAGACCACAGCCTCTCCGCAGAGCGCACCCACCTTGGTGCCTCCTATATAAAACACATCCACCAGATCCTTCAGATCCTCCAGAGAGAAATCACATTCAGGGCTTGACAAGCCATAGCCAAGGCGGGCGCCGTCCAGCATAAGCGGGATGCCGTAGGAGGAAGCTACGGAGTGAAGGGCCTCCAGCTCGGAGCGGGTATAAATCGTCCCGTACTCCGTAGGGAAAGAGATATAGACCAGTCCCGGCCAGACCATATGATCCTTGTTGGGATCGGCCTGGAAAGAGGCCAGGAAGGCCTCCAGGGCATCGGCCTCCATCTTTCCGTCGCGGCCCTCTATGGTGAGGACCTTGTGCCCGGTATACTCCACTGCCCCGGCTTCGTGCACCGCGATATGGCCGCTGCGTACCGCTACCGCACCTTCGTAAGGAGCGAGCAGGGCGGCGATAATGGTGGAGTTGGTCTGTGTGCCGCCTCCAAGAAGATACACCTCTCCCCCGGGGCCAAGGCCGCAGGCACGGGCGATACGCTCACGCGCACTCGCCGTAAAACGGTCTTCACCATAACCGTCGCACTGCTCCAGATTGGTCCGGACCAGGGCTTCCAGGATGAGGGGATGGGCTCCCTCGGAATAGTCGCACTTGAATGAAAGCATACTGAATACAATTAATCAAGCCGCCGGAAAAACCGGCGGCTTTCAGTCAACTATTTGTCTACGTCGTACCAAAGGGTTTCCGAGGTACCGTCGTAGTAAGTGAGAACGGCCTTATAGGTGTGTGAACCGGAGGAAAGGCTGCTCACTGCAGGAGGCGTGCTCACAGCCGAACCGTCCAGATACCACGCAGTTGAGTGCAGAGTCTTGTCCACGGGAGCCACAACCGAAGGAACTCCTTCGGAAATGCTTATTACGGCCGCGCCATACTGTGCGGGGCTGGGATCGGGGACGGGGAATTCAATATCGGCATATACCAGGAAATCGTAGTATACGGTAGTGTTGTTGCTGGAGAACGCTGTCGTAGTCCAGGAGCTTGAGCTCAGGAAGTTATTAAGCCTGTAGTTGCCTCCGGCCGATGAAGTCACGGGTCCGTACATATAGAAGGGATATTCCCCGCTGACCAGCCCGGTCAGGCCATAGCCGATATAAACATCCTTTCCGGACGGTATGGTAAGGTTGGCGTCGGAGATATCTACGGTGAAATAGACATCGGACTGGGGACTGTTCACTTTCCTTGAAAGGACACGCTCGGTTCCGAAGAAGACAAGGACGTAGGCGTCGGTATAGGTGCAGTCGCTGAATCCGAAGGTTATGCTCTTGAGCTTTGCCCCGGCAAGTTTGAGCTGCGAAATCTCGGCCGCAGAATAGCGGAAGCCGGCAGCCTGCTGACCGGCTCCGAGACCACCTCGAGTGAGGCTCTGGTTCTCGTCAAACTTATACAGAATGGCACCTTCACCCTCTCCTACGCGGAAAAGTGTCACATCCATAGTCTCGGCACGGGCGCTGATGGGTACGTTTATCGAGAAAGGTACATATCCTTCCTTGCGCACGGTAAGGACCTGCTCGTAGGAGGCGTTCTCGGCCAGGGTAAAGCTATATGACCCGTCGGATGCGGAGGTGGTGACAAGGTCGGTAGGCAGGGTACCCTGGACCGCTTCGAAGGGATAGGCCGCCTTTGAAAGCACAACCTGTGCCCCTGAGACGCCGTTTCCGTCGGTATCCGTAATCTTACCGGACAGAGTCCTGGAAGTATTGAAAGTGGCAGTGAAAGTAACCTGGGTGGAGCTTCGGCTTATATTGGTCAGAGACAGGCCCAGCGAAGATCCGGACCAGAGACTTGGACTGATGGAACGGGCCGAAGTGCTGCCGAACATCATATTGGTGTACTGAGACCTCGTAGGGATGCCGCCCGAGGTGGTCAGGATATAGAAGCAGGGATGGTCGGAGTAGCAGTTAATCTCGTTTGTGTTCTCCCAGAGATACTCTGCGGTTATGCCGCTGGATACGGTATTCTTGGACTGGTCCACGTGGTATATTGCCATTCCGTAGTCGGGGATGGAGGCATCCCAGCCCTGTCTGGTGCGGCATTCCAGGATATAGTACTCTCCGGCATTGCTGCTGCTCACCTTGTAGGACTTGTTGTTCTGCACGGGCTGCAGCGTATAGGAACCGGAAGCGGTTATCTCTTCGGGTGCATCGGCCCAGCCAAGCATATAGCGTTCCAGGGCATTGAAGTACGGGGGACGCCTTCCGCTGTCCAGATACGGCCCGCTGGCCATTACGTCATAATAGCTGGTGGTCCCTGTCTCACCGTTTTCCTCATAATCGGTGTCGTAGAAATCGGGCACTCCCAGAGAATGGGCGAATTCGTGGGTGGTCGTGCCGATACCGCACATCTCGCTTCCGCTGGAACCGCGAAGCTCGGAAGTGCAGAAATAGGTGCCGATGTTAACCCCGTCGAAAGTTCCGTATCCGGTGGACTTATGGGGCCAGATGGATTCAGCACCTGCGCCTTCGGCCTCGTTATGACCGGCGTAGTAGAACAGGACCATATCTACGTAACCGTCATTGTCGGTATCGTAGTCGCCAAAATTAATCTGGCTGTCCAGGGCCTGGCAGGCCTGATACAGGGCCACGCGGGCGCCGTTGTCGTCGTAGTACTTGGAACTCTGGGTCAGGGTAACAGGGCCGTACACGTCGAAGGTGGGACGGTACTGGTTGCCGGAATTCTCCATATAGAAGTCCCGGACCGAACCGTGGCCGCCGTTGGCGGAGTATCCCTCCTGGTTCAGAAGGTTGGTAAAGGCCTGTTTGGGATTGCTTATCACGAAAGTGGAATCCGAGAAGTTCACCAGGACGACCAGGATCTTGCGGTCGCCGAAATTGGTTACGGGCGGATTGTCGTGGGAAGACCAGCGAGCCCTCCTTTCCGCCCTGGCACGACGGCCGATGGCCCTCTGGACCTCATTGATAGTGGAGGGATGCCAGAAGCCGTCCTCGCCCTTTTCCACCACATTGCCGGAGGCGTCGGTGGTCCAGTGGAAGAACTCGTCGCCGTGGTTCTGAAGCACTATCACGCTTCCGTCCGGCTGGGTGTATTTAAATGTCCACGGAGCTGCGGGGATTGCAGATGCGAACTGTGCCGATACCAGCACAAACGCAAGAATTGTCAAAATCTTTTTCATGCTAGTAACGGATTACGAAATAAGTCTGGTCGGAGGTGGAGAGGATGAGTTTTTCCTGCTCGTATGAAACTACACTTACGCTCAGGGATTCGGTGCTCTGCTGAACGCCCTGCTGGCTTACAGTGAGGCTGAGAGTAGCCGATGATCCGGCCGATGTGCTTGAAGGAAGCGGGCCCAGTTCCCACTGCTTGAGCGTGGAAGGCTCGATGAAGCGGAACCAGGACTGACCGGCAGCATCATATCGGCTCATATAGTGCTTGGTCTTGTCGTAAGTGAAATTATTGGTGCCGGAAGCCCTCCAGATACCGAAGTCGGAAGGGACCTGGGAGCCGGTGGTGCCATCCTGTTCTACCAGGACGCGGGCCACCTCCACTCCGTTTTCCTTGAACAGGACGTTGCCGAAGCGGGGTTCTCCGCTGTTGGCCTGGACCTGCACGTAAACGGTCTCAGAGCGCATCGCGCGGGTGCGGACATAGCTTATCCAGCTCACGTCGGAGCTCACGGTATATGCGATATTGCTCTGCAGGGGAAGCTGAATCTGTCCGCCGGCCTTGGGAGCCTGGACTACATTGTTGGTGAAAATAATCTCTCCCTTTACGCAGTCCAGCGAAGCCACTACTGTATAGCCTTCGCCGTCATTGGCAAGCACCACCACCTCGCAGCTCACGACGGGATCGGGAGCGGTGAGGGTGATGGTTCCGGCAGTTGCGCTGCTGGGCGTAGCCTTGGCAATCCAGCCGCCCTGGCCCAGAGCCTTCACGGTATTCTTGGAAGAGCCGCCGCTGAGGGTGTAGCCGATGGTCTTGGTGGCGCCGGGGACAGTAAGAAGGATCTCCTGGCTGTCAAAAGAGATCGTAAGCTCCACCTTTCGGGGAATCACGATGCTGCCTCCTCCGTTAAGGAAGAGGGTTACGGAATTGGGATCGGAAGTGTCGACGCTGGAGATGGGGCCGTCGTTGGAACCGCCGCCGCCCTGGGAACCGTCGTAATAGGTTGCAATCTTGGTCCAGCTGACGCCGTTGTCGTAGGACACCCACCAGAAGCCGTTTTCCACCTTCAGTTTGGGAGTTACGCCGTCCTTGCCGTCCTTACCGTTCTGGCCGTCGGTACCGTTCTGACCGGGTTCGCCGGGTTCGCCAGGTTCGCCGGGGTCACCGGGTTCACCGGGTTCACCGGGCTCACCGGGGTCACCTTTGTCACCCTTGGGACCGGTAGCACGGACCTTGTTGCCCTGGGCATCCAGCAGCCAGTTGCCGTTGAGAGTCCAGTACCAGAGCCCGTCGCTGTCCTGACGAAGGCCGATCTGAGGCGTCTGGCCGTCATTTCCATCCTTGCCATCCTTGCCATCCTTGCCATCCTTGCCGTCCTTACCGTCCTGGCCATTCTGGCCGTCGGCTCCGTCGCGTCCGTTACGCAGATATACGGTGGAATGGTCGGAGAAAACCAGTTCGTACATAGTCTCTCCGTTCATTGTAACCTGTTTTACGGAGAGCAGTCTCTTGTCTTTCTGAAGGGCGTCAACCAGATTGCTCAGGTCCGAGATGTCGCTGTTCATCCGCGCGACCTGGGCCTCGATCTTGGCCATACGCTCCTGTAAGTCCGCAATGTCCTGCTTGATGGCGCTGTCGTCATAACGCTGGCAGGCGCTGACGACAAACAGAATGGGAAGCAGAACTCTTAGCAAATTCTTCATAATTCATTTATTTGAAACTTACAAATATATGAAATCACTTTGTTTTTTCAAAATGCGGCACTTTTGCCGATGCTGCCGGGCCTCCCGGGAGAACAAAAAAAGAGGTGCGGAACTGCCGCACCTCCCATAGTAGAATGTAAGGACTGTCCTATTTCACCATACCGCTGAAGCCCATAAAGGCCAGGGCCAGGATACCCACGCTTATTATTGCGATGGGAACACCCTTGAAGGCCTTGGGTACGTTGTTCAGGGCCAGGTGCTCACGGATGCCGGCGAAGATTACCATAGCCAGTCCGTAGCCCAGCGAGGTGGCAAAGGCATAGACCAGGGCCTGGGGCAGGTTGAGCATACCGCCGGGAACAAAGGAGAACTGCTTGGTAACCACATTGATGGCCACGCCCAGCACGGCGCAGTTGGTGGTGATCAGGGGAAGGAAGATACCCAGGGCCTGATACAGGCTGGGGCTCACCTTCTTTAGCACTATTTCCACCATCTGGACAAGGGCCGCAATCACCAGGATAAAGGCGATGGTCTGAAGGAAGGTGATATCGAAGGGTACCAGCAGATACTTGTTAATGAGAAAGGTAACCAGCGTTGCCAGAGTGATGACAAAGCAGACGGCCATACTCATACCCGTGGCGGTGGACAGCTTGTTGGAAACGCCCAGGAAGGGGCAGATTCCCAGGAACTGCGCCAGGACTATATTGTTTACGAAGATGGCCGATATGATAATGAGAAAGTACTCCATAGCCTATTTCTTTAAGAAGCGGTTAAACAGGACCATCAGGTAACCCAGGCAAAGGAAGGCGCCGGGGGCCATCACGAAAGCAAGCATACCGTCGTGACCGCCGATGAAGTTGAAGCCGAAGACTGAACCGGAGCCGAGGATTTCCCTCACCAGGCCCAGCACGGTGAGCGAGGCGGTGAAACCAAGGCCAACGCCCAGACCGTCGCAGGCACTTGCGAGCACGCCGTTGCGGGAGGCGAAAGCCTCGGCGCGGCCGAGCACTATGCAGTTTACCACGATCAGGGGGATAAACAGGCCCAGAGCCTCGTAGATGGCCGGTGTGTAGGCCTTCATAAGCAGTTCCAGCAGGGTTACGAAAGTGGCTATGACCACGATGTAGACGGGGATGTGGACCTTATCCGGCACCCAGCGTGCAATGGCCGATATGGCCATATTCGAGAGCACCAGCACAAAGAGAGTGGCAAGACCCATACTGAGGCCGTTTATTGCCGATGTGGTGGTTGCCAGCGTGGGGCACATTCCCAGCAGGAGAACGAAAGTGGGGTTGTTCCGAACCAGACCGTCCCCTATAAGTTTAAGCTTGTTACTCATAGTCGATATCTCCTTCCGTGTTAGGTGAAACTGCAGATGCTCCGCTTACGGCATCGCTCTGTCCGCCGTTGATGACCTTCCATACATTGACAGCCCTTGCGACTGCGAGGGTGTAGGCGCGGGAAGTGATGGTGGAAGCCGTAATGGCGTCCACGTCACCGCCGTCCTTTACGACAGAAAGCTTCTTTACCGAAGGGTCGAAGCCCTGCCACTGGCGTATGAAGCGCTCGTCGCTGCTGCACTTGGCGCCAAGGCCGGGAGTTTCGGCCTGTGCGAGCACCGAAGTGCCATAGACCACTCCGTCGGGAGTGATGCCGACCATAAGCTTGAGGTCGCCGCCGAAACCGACTGTGGATGTCTCGATTGCGTGGCCCACCAGGGTTTCCCCGTCGGTGGCTTCGTAGCAGACGTAATCGACACCATCGGCCTCTACTGTCCGGAGCTCTACCTCCTTGAAGAAAGGAAGGACCTGGGCTACGGCACGCTCAGTCTTCTGGGCGGCTGCGGCGTCGATGGGCGCCTTGGTGAGCACATATGCTCCTCCCAGGATGCCGGAACACAGAAGACAGGTGATTCCGAGCACCAGCACCATATTGCGTAAATTGGATTGCAGAGCCATATTACTTCCTCCCGAATTTTTTCTGTTTGAACCACATATTGAGCAGCGGCACCACAGAGTTCATAATAAGGATGGCGAAGGATACGCCCTCGGGATAGGAGCCGAAATAACGTATCATCACCGTAAGGAAGCCGATACCCACGCCGAAGACTACGCCTCCGAGGGTGGACATAGGCGAAGTGACATAATCGGTGGCCATAAAGCAGGCACCAAGGATGAGACCGCCGCTCAGCAGGTTGAACAGAGGGTCGGTGAAGCGCTCCGGATTGATACCCCAGAAGATGAGGGAGGTCAGGGCTACGGTGACGAAGATGCTCAGGGTGATCCAGGGCTTGATAACCCTGCGGCAGAGCAGATACACGAAACCGGCAAGAAGCGCCAGGGCGCAGACTTCACCGGCCGATCCGCCCAGGTTCGCAAAGAGCATCTGGGAATAGCTGTAGCCATTGCCTGCCATAATATCCTGGACCGAGGCACCTTGCATAAGGCCTTCCTGGATAGCCGACAGAGGGGTGGCCGTAGCTATGGCATCGGCCCCGAAGAGGCCCTTGGGCTGGTACCAGGTGGTCATATAGGTGGGGAAAGAGACCAGCAGGAACACTCGGCCTACAAGTGCCGGATTCCAGATGTTCTGGCCGATTCCGCCGAAGGAGAGCTTTGCCACGCCCATAGCCACGACGGCTCCGATTATCACTACCCAGAAGGGGGTGGTGTAAGGGAGGTTGAGGGCAAGCAGGATACCCGTGACCACAGCCGAAAGGTCGCCTATGGTAGAGGGCTTTTTCATCAGGAACCTGGTGATGCTCCACTCGAGAAGCACGCAGGAGGCCACGCTCACCGCCATCAGAAGGATCTGCTGCAGACCGTAGAATACGAAGGAGCAGATTACTGCGGGCAGAAGGGCTATGACCACATCCAGCATCAGGGACCTGGTGGAGTCCTTGGAATGGATGTGAGGAGAAGGAGAAACTATTAACTTACTCATAATCCTTTACTTTTTGGCTGCCTCGGCAGCGGCTTTTGCGGCGGCGGCACGGGCACGGATGGCACCCAGCACAGCCCCCTTGGCGGGACGGATATTGTCCAGCAGCGCGATGTGCGCCGGACAGGAATAGAGGCAGCAGCCACATTCTATGCAGTCGTGGACCGCATTCTCTTCCAGGGCTTCCAGGTCGCCGGCCTTGGCCAGGCGGTTCAGCAGGAAGGGCTCCAGGCCCATCGGGCAGGCATCGGCACATTTGCCGCAGCGGATGCACTGGCTTTCGGGGGCGCGGCGGGTCTGCTTTTCGGTGAGAAGGAGCAGGGCGCCGGTGCCCTTTACGGTAGCGGCCTCGATGTTTGCAACGGCCCGGCCCATCATAGGACCTCCGCTGATTATCTTGGCGGCAGACTCGGGCACTCCCCCGACCGCCTCCAGGATGGCGCTCAGCGGCGTACCGACCCTCACCAGGAAGTTGGCCTGGGTGGGGAGGCATTCACCGGTGACGGTCACCGAGTTGTCAATCAGAGGTTTGTTCTTCTGGACGGCTTCGTATACAGCAAGGGCGGTGGCTACGTTCTGAACCACTGCTCCCACGCTTATGGGAAGGGCGCCGGAACCCACCTGGCGGTGCATCACGGCATCGATCAGCTGCTTTTCACCGCCCTGGGGATAACGCATCTTCATTACCATCACTTCCATATCGGCATAGCCCAGACGGCCGATGATTTCCCGTATATGGGCGATGGCTTCGGGCTTGTTTTCCTCTATGGCAATGGTGCAGGGCACTCCGCCCATAGCTTTCTGAAGGAGCGCCGCACCTACCACCACCTGCTCTCCCTTTTCCAGGAGGGTGCGGTAGTCGGAGGTGAGGTAAGGCTCACATTCGCAGCCGTTTATGATAACTCTTTCGCACTTGGATCCGGGAGGAGGGGAAAGCTTCACGTGTGTGGGGAAGGTAGCTCCGCCAAGGCCGACTATGCCTCCCAGGCGGATTTTCTCCACTATGGCTTTGCCGTCCTCGGGGATGTCGGTCACCAGGGCGTCGCTGCGGTCGATTCCCTCCAGCCATTCGTCACCCTCGACTGCAATCTCGATGCAGGTCTGGGGATTGCCGGCGAGGTCCTTGCGGGGACCCACCGACTTCACCGTTCCGGAAACGGAGCTGTGGATGAAGGCCGATACGAAACCGCCGGGTTCGGCTATCACCTGGCCCACCTTGACTTTGTCTCCGGGGGCCACGACAGGCACTGCGGGCGCGCCGATATGCTGGGCTACGGAAATGTAGACGGTGGCAGGGATGGCCAGGGGCACTATAGGGCACTCCCTGGAAATCTTGCTGTCGTGGGGGTGGACACCCCCTATAGAAAAGGTTCTTCTTGCCATATTACTCTTCCTCCTTTGCTTTAGCGGCGGGAGCCGGCTGGGCCGGGGCATCGGCCTTGGCGGCGGCAGCCTGGGCGGCTGCGGCTTCCTTGGCTTTCTGCTGGCGGATCTTGATACGTTCCTTCACGGCTTCCTTGTCCAGGGCCTTGGGGAAATTGGCGGCGTGGATGGCTCCGGTAGGGCAAACGGCTTCGCATTCGCGGCAGAGTTTGCACAGGGCGGGATCTATCCAGGCCACATTGTCTTTAACTGCTATGGCTGCGTGTGTGCAGGTCTTTTCGCAGATGCCGCAGGCTATACAGGCGTTGGCGCAGGCCTTCTTTACGGCAGGGCCGCGGTCCTTGTTGACGCATTCCACCCAAAGGCGCATACCTCTGGGGCCCTTCGGCCTCAGCTCGATGATATGCTTGGGGCAGGCTTTGACGCAGGAGCCGCAGGCGGTGCACTTGCTTTCGTCCACTACGGGAAGGCCCGTGGCGGGATCCATCGAAAGGGCGCCGAAGCTGCAGGCCTCCACACAGTCGCCACAGCCGAGGCAGCCGTAGGAGCAGCCGGTGTCGCCGCTGTAAAGGGCAGCCTTTACCTTGCAGGAAGAATAGCCGTCGTACTCGTTTACGCGCGGACGGGCCTCGCAAGTGCCGTTGCAGCGCACAACTGCCACCTGGGGGGCTTTTTCCACCACTTCCATTCCCAGGATAGCCGCCACTTTGGCCATAGTTTCATTGCCTCCCACGGGGCAGAAAATGCCGTCCAGGGAGGTGGAACCCACGGCCTTTTCGGCAAAGGCGCGGCAGCCGGCAAAGCCGCAGCCGCCGCAGTTGGCACCGGGCATAGCCTTCTCCACTTCGTCGATGCGGGGATCTTCCTCCACCCGGAAGCGCTTGGCCACAAGGTAGAGCACCAGGGCCAGCACCAGTCCGAGCACGGTAATCACCACAACAGTCCAGATGAGGATGTCTGACATAGTTTATTATTTAATTGTAAATATATATTCGTTTCTGAGTTTATTCCTGAACAGGTACAGCAGCAGGTAATAAACTCCTACCGCCGCAATGGCGCAAAGGCCGGAGAGCACTTCGGAAAGGCCCAGGGCGATGAAACCGAACACGGCCGCCAGAAGCACTGCCAGGGGGATGCAATAGGCCAGCCACACGGCCTTCAGGCCCATCGTAGCCTTGAGCACCAGCTCCACCTCGTCCCCTTCCTTATACGAAGAATAGGGGTCCGTGGGTAGCTGGACGGCCTTTTCCACGGCATCGGCCATACCGCAGAGCCCTGCGGCGTGACACTGGGAACAGGCGCTTTCCTGGGATATGGACACCGTCGTGAACTGGGGAGTGATGCTCACTATGCGTCCCTTATGGCTCACGTCGTTTTTCACAGTTTGGCACTGAAGGGGTTAGTGAGATTCTTGCTGGAGGAGAGCCAGCCCTGTACCGCGCCTATCTTCAGGGGTGCGTTGAAGGCCATCGGCAGGCAGTTTCCGTCGTCGGAGAACCATAGCATCAGGGGGTCCTTGCCGTCAAAAAGGGTTCCGGAGAGCACTGTGCAGGAAAAGCGGAGGCAGTTCACCTTGCCGATTCTGCGTATGCGCTTCACCTCTTTCCCCTGATATGTCATCGTAAGGTCAAAGACCTCGTCGTCAATCACGAAATGCACCGGGATCTGCTGTCCGGGAGTCATACTTCCGGCCGATGCCGCCGTCCGCCTGAAAAAGTAGAGCAACGAAGCCACGTCGCACAGGGACGGCCGGCCTATCTCGATATCCTTGACTTCGGCAGGGGCGCCGTTGTAGGCAAGGGTGGCCGATATCTTACCGGCCTTCCAGTCGTAGTCGTAGATATTGTCGGCGCTGTAACTGTTCTCGCGGGTGGAGCGCTCGTAGTGGATGGGAAGCAGACTGTCTTCCAGGAACCAGCCCTGGAACTTGTCCCTCATCTTGTAAAAGACATCAAAAAACGGGGCCGTACGCAGCTCCAGGCAGGAATAAAGGCCTTCCTGGCCCTTCCACGAGCCCTTGTCCAGCACGGCGCTGGCCTGGGCTACTTCCGTGTTCACGGCTCCCCATTTGTACATTACGCTGTAGCGTAGGTCCTCCCCGGGGCCGAACACCTGCTGGGCCTGAAGGGTCCATCCCAGGAGTACGGCGGCAAGGATTAAGACGGCTTTTTTCATCAGAAGTTCTGTTCCTGTTCGAAGTCGTAGGACGAGGGGGCGTTGGCGCCGCTCGGAACTGGGCCTCGGCTGGCGTATACGTCAAGGCTCTGGTCGGGTTCCACGAATTTGACCTGGGAGGCCTTGTACTTCATTTCGATGTCACAGACCTCGCCGTTTCTGTGCTTGGCTATCACTATGTAGGCCTTCTCCTTGTCTTCGGGATTCTCCGACAGGCCAACGAAGTCTGGACGGTGGATGAAGATCACCATATCGGCATCCTGCTCGATGGAGCCGGATTCACGGAGGTCGCTCAGCTGAGGCTTGCCGGTGCCGCCGGTACGCTGTACCGCGTTACGGGAAAGCTGCGAGAGTGCTATGATAGGGATATTCAGTTCCTTTGCCGTAGCCTTGAGGGTACGGGATATGGCGGCGACTTCCTGTTCGCGCAGGCCGCGGAGTTCGGCCGGGCCCTGCATCAGCTGCAGGTAGTCCACCACGATCAGGCGTACACCCTTCTGCTTTACAAGGCGCTTTGCCTTGGTGCGGAATTCCATAATGGGGATGCCGGGGGTGTCGTCTATGTAGAGCGGAGCCTTTGCAAGACGCTTGAGGGTTTCTTCAAGCTGGGTCCACTCGTACTGTTCCAGCTTCACTCCGCCCTTGATCTTTTCTCCGGAGAGGCCCGATTCGGTGGTGATGAGACGCTTTCCAAGCTGGTCGGCGCTCATTTCCAGGGAGAAAACGGCGACGGGCATATTGGCGTCTACCGCGGCGTTGCGGGCTATGTTCAGGGCGAAGGCGGTCTTACCCACGGAGGGACGCGCGGCCAGGATTATGAGGTCGCTCTTCTGCCAGCCCTGGGTGACGCGGTCTATGGAAGGATAGCCGCAGGGCACGCCGGAAGGGCCGGTCATACCCTGGAGTTCCTGCAGGTTGTCCAGCACCGAGTTGATGATGGAGCCGATGTCCTGCACGTCCCGCTTTACATTGTTCTGTATAGCTGCGAAGACCTTGCTCTGGGCGGTGTCTATAAGGTCGTCCACATTGGCCGATTCATCGAAGGACTGCTTGATGATATCGTAGGAGGTCGATATGAGATCCCGCTGGATGGTCTTCTGCTTGAGGATCTTGATATAGTACTCGATATGGGCCGCAGCGCCTATGTTCTGCGACAGGCGGGCCAGTACCACGGGACCGCCCACCTCTTCCAGCTTGCCTTTGGAGCGCAGCTGTTCGCTCACCGTAACCAGGTCTATGGACACGTGCGAGTTCACCAGCTCCGACATTGCCTCGAAGATGGTACGGTGGCGCGGGTCATAGAAACAGGAGGCCGAAAGCTCCTCCATCGATTCGTCTATGGTGGAGGGCTCTACCAGCATTGCGCCAAGCACGGCCTCTTCCACGTCCAGGGCCTGAGGGGGTTTGTTTCCCATCAGGGTCTCCAGGTTCTGGGGCTGTGCGGCGTTACGGCGGCGGGAGGTATCCGGCATAAGGAAGTACTATTCGAAATCGGGGTTGATGATAATACGGCCGCAGTGCTCGCAGATGATGAGCTTGCGGTTGGAGGAAATGTCCACGCGGCGCTGTGGAGTGATGGTGTTGAAGCAGCCTCCGCAGGAATCGCCGTTGTAGATACCCACCACTGCCAGATGGTTGTTCACGCTGGCGCGGATGCGCTCGTAGGCGCTCATCGTACGGGCGTCGATCTTGGCGGCAAGGGCTTCGCGGCGCTCCTGGAGCACGGCCTCTTCCTTCGCGGTGGATTCCACGATGGTGGCCAGTTCTTCCTTCTTGGCCTTGAGGTCTTCGGTCCTCATCTGGAGATTCTCCTTGACGCTGTCAAGCTGGTCCTTGAGGTTTCCGATTTCCAGACGGCTGTCGTTGATCTTCTTCTCCTGGATCATACGCTCCAGCTCCTCGTTCTCGATTTCCTTGCTCAGGGAATCGTACTCGCGGGAGTTGGCGATATTCTCGCGCTGGTGCTTATATTTCTCGATGGCGCTTTCGTGCTCGGCGATGGAGAGCTTTGCATCGGCAATGGTGCGGTTGAAAGCCTCCACGGCGGCAGCCATCTGGGCACTGCGCTCCTTCATCGAGGCGATTTCCTCCTCGAGGGCGGCTACCTCGGCGGGGAGTTCTCCGCGGAGCTGGACTATCTTGTCAATTTCGGAATCGGCCTCCTGCAGTTTGTACAGGGTCTTCAGCTTTTCCTCGACGGGCATCTCGGAATCGGCGAAGTTCTTCTGCAGGGAGACGAAGGTTTCTCTCTTGTCGATGGGAGCCTCCACCTTCTTGGCGGCGGCGGTTTTCTTGGTACTTGCCATATTGTTTATCGTTATATTTTATACGTAATAATGAACGGGATTGCTCCCATTCAGGCCTGGCTCTATGCAAACTGCAAAGTTAGGAAATTTTTTCCTTATCTGAGCCATTAATATTCCAACTATCTCCACTTCGCTCTCGAAATGGCCGATATCCATCACCATAAAGCCTTCCGGCACAAAAAAGTCGTGGTAGGAGATGTCCGCGCTGATGTACAGCTGGGCTCCGGCCCTCATTGCAAGGCCGATCTCGCCGCCGCCAGAACCACCCAGCACGGCCACCCTGCTGATGGGACCGTCAATGGGCTTTGAACTGCGGATAAGCCTGAGGCCGAAGGCTTCCTTGACCATAGCAAGGGCCTCGCTGCCGCTCACAGGCTTTGCAAGGTTGCCGATACATCCCAGGCCGAAGCCTTCGGGGCCGTCTTCCAGGAAAGAGACATCCTGGAGCCCAAGCTTCGCAGCCATAGCTCCGCTCACCCCTTCGCGGACCTTGTCGGCCGTAGTATGGGCGGCATAGACTGCGACTCCGGAGCGTATTGCGGCGCTTATGGCCGCACCCACGGGGCAATCCTCGTTAATCGAGCGTATCCCCTTGAAAATGAGCGGATGATGGGTGATGACCATATTGCAGCCGGCGGCCACGGCGGCCTCCACGAGCTCACGGGTACAGTCGAAACCCAGCATTACGCCGCTCACCGTGTCCTGCGGCCTGCCGATAATGAGCCCGCTGTTGTCCCAGCTCTCCTGGATGCAGAGAGGGGCGAATTCTTCTACGGCGCTGATGATGTCCTGAACTGTCATAGGGCTTTCCTTACTGCAATAAGCTTTTCCTGTATGGACTTTAGGAGAGTGAGGGCCTTAACCTTTTTGTCCACGGAGCTGTGGTCGGACTTGAGCCTTGCGGCCACCCCGTCCAGGGTAAGTCCCTGAGTCTTGAGCATAAACTGAATCTGACGCAGTGTCTCCAGATCTTCCTCGTGGAAGAGCCGGTTGCCCTTTGCATTGCGCTGGGGACGCACCCACTGCCCGAAATAATTGCTCCAGTAACGGATAGCCGAGGGGTTTTCGCCCAGCTGGGAGGCCACCTCCCCTATTGTATAAAGTATCTTTGCCATAACCGTGCAAAAATAAGAAATTCAGGGCTCTAAAGCAAATCTTTCCCGGCCGGTCTGTCCAGTCCCAGTTCAGGCTGTTTTGCCGATACCCCCGCAAATGCCAGCGCAGTAGCGACGGCCAGCACGCAGAGGAGTACGAACATAAGTTCCACCCTCACCGGGCCGCCCTCCCCGCCTATGAGTTTACCGGACAGCAGTTTGAAACTGAGCAGTCCCAGGTTCTGCACCCAGTAGATGAGGGCGAAGGTAGTGCCCAGGACTTTGTCGGGCACGATCTTGGGAACGCTGGGCCAGAGGGCCGCAGGAACCAGCGAATAGCCGAAACCGAGGAAAACCATAGCCAGATAGCCCCAGAAGGGCACTCCGGCGGGAGCGAAGGCCAGAAGCAGATGCGCTATGAGGGCCAGGGCCGCACCCAGGACCATCCAGCGGGTTCCGTGCCCCTTGCGGTCCACCATAAGGCCGAACAGAGGGGCGAAGATGACCGTGGAGAAAGGGAGCATTGATACCATCCATCCGGCGGCATCGGCATCCATCTGGAAGCGGGGTACCAGTATGGCTCCCGCGAATTTCTTGAAGGCGATGATGCTGCTGTAGAACAGTACGCAAAGAAGGCCGAGGAGCCAGAAATTGCGGTTCCCGAGCACTTTCACCAGGTCTTTCATACGGAAGCTTTCCTCGCCTGAAGGGTCTTCCC
This sequence comes from Bacteroidales bacterium, assembly GCA_017961015.1. GTDB lineage: Bacteria > Bacteroidota > Bacteroidia > Bacteroidales > UBA932 > Cryptobacteroides. The sequence continues at coordinate 33,156 of JAGCYC010000063.1, forward strand.
TCTGGGGGAAACGGCGGGCGTCCATAGCCACGAAAATGGCCCAGAGGATGAGTCCGGCCGCCATTAGTCCCATACCCACGACGGCAGGCCTTGCAGTCTGGGAAAGGCTGTAAACCCCTTCCTGTACAGGTACGAGGCGGGGCGCCAGGACCAGGGCGAAAGCCGTGCCCAGACGGGCGATGGCAAGCTGAAGGCCCATAGCGAGTGCCATAGACCCGCCCTTGAACCAGCGGGCTATGGAACGCGTAACCGCAGTTCCCGCTATCTCGCTGCCAAGGCCGAAGAGCATACAGCCGGCGTAGGACAGTTTCAGGGATGAGGGACCGCCGTGCATCAGGGCCCAGAGCACAAGGCCGGCACCCAGGGCCATAAGGCCCACGAAGAGCGATCCGGTTATCCTAACGCCCCACTTGTCCAGCAGGATGCCGCAGACTACCAGGCCGCCGAACACGCAGAGCACGCTGTAACCGCTGGTATAGAGGCCGTATCCTGCCGAATCCCAGCCCAGGGCCGTCAGGGACGCATCTTCGAAGAGGTAGGAGATGCTCGAGAACATATCGTCGTAATAGTACGACGCGAACATCGGCACAACCAAACAGGCCAGCGCCAACCAAGGCGCCAGCCTGTAAGAGAATTTTCGTTTAGCTGTCATTATTGCCCGGCTTTCACGATGTTGGGTTGTTCAAGTCCCAGATGCCTGCGGCCGTCCAGGGCTTTGAGATACACTGCCACTAGGAGGGCCAGAATTCCGAACCCGGCGAAGATAATCAGCGGAATCGTGTAATTGTAAGGGATGAATTCCGAACCTGCCTGCTGGGCGGCGATGACTGCAGGATTATCGGCATTTGCAGACTGCAGTACGGTACCGATAAGAAGCGGCACGAAGCACAGGCCGATGTTCTGAACCCAGAAGATCAGGTTGTAGGCGCTGCCCAGGATCTTCTCGGGGATAATCTTGGGAACGGAGGGCCAAAGGGCAGCAGGAACAAGGGCGAAACTTATACCCAGGATTACTATTGTGCAGTATGCCAGTAATTTACTGTGCGTTGCAGGAAGAGCGAATGCAAAGATAAGGTGGCAGGCAATAAGGAGCAGCGAGCCCCAGATGAGCATTGTCGCTCCCTTGCCCTTATGGTCCAGGAAGGCGCCCAGGAAGGGTGTCACTATGGCTGCACCTATGGGGAACCAGCGGAAGATGTTGGCCGCTTCCTGAGGGCTCATATCGCCGATGTTGCACTGCAGCATATTGGCGCCGTAGCGCTGGAAGGGGAAGATGGCGCTGTAGTACAGCACGCAAAGGATGGCCACGGTCCAGAAACTCCTGCTGGAGAATACCTTGCCCAGATCGCTGATATGGAACTCATCCTCGGTATTCCGCTCCTCCTTGGCCTTTACGAGGCCGGCCTCTATGAGCTGGGAATCGAACTTGCGGTCCATTATGCTGAACACTATCCAGTTGATTACGCCGATAAGCAGCAGGACGGTGCAGAAGCCTACGGGGGCCGCTATGGTACCAAGCTTTGCGGCGATAGCCGGACTTATGCTGAAGATTGCAAAAACGCCAACCCTGGCAATAGCCATTTCTATACCCATTGCAAGGGCCATCTCCTTGCCTTTAAACCATTTGGCGATAGCCTTGGACACCGTGGTCCCGGCCATTTCGCATCCGCAGCCGAACATCATAAAGCCCAGGCACGCAAGCTTTGCGCTGCCGGGGAGGTCGGTCCACCAGGTACCCAGCCAGGCGTTGAAGGCCGTGTTCTGGAACCAGTCCGATACTGCGATGTACTTGATTGCCGCACCGCCGAACATCAGGCTTGAGGAAAGGATACCAGTGAAGCGCACGCCCATCTTATCCAGGATGATGCCGGCCAGGATAAGGAAGCCGCACACATTGAGGATATATTCCGAAGCGGCATAAGTACCGAATACGTGAGGCGTCCAGCCTCTCTGCTGCTCCACAAGGCTCTGCAGGGGGCTCATAACATCTACGAACATATAGCCGAAGAACATTGCCAGCGCCACCAGTATGAGCGCAGTCCAACGCGCTGCTGCCGAGTCGTTAAGTTTGGCTTGGATAGTTTTAACCATTGTATACTTGTTTTTTTGACTTGCAAAGATAAGTTTTTTTCCTGATTCAGCTTCCGGCCGATCCCTAAAGTAGCTTCTTTACCAGGGAAAACCACTTGTAGGGCATATAGCGGAAGGGCAGGTCTAGCCAGGAAGGGGTGCTCACCACGGCCCGTTCGTGGCTGAAGGCCAGGAAGCTGCGCTCGGAGTGATAGCTGCCCATACCCGAGTTGCCAACGCCGCCGAAGGGGATATTGCTGTTGGCTATGTGCATTATGGTATCGTTGATACAGGCTCCGCCGGAGCTTGTCCGGCCGATTATATCCCAGGCATCGGCCTTATTTCCGAAGTAATAGAAGGCAAGGGGCTTCTCCCGGCCGTTGACGAAGTCTGCCACCTCCTTGCGCTCGCGGAAGGTCATAACCGGGAAAATGGGGCCGAAGATTTCCTCCTGCATCACCGGAGCATCGGCCGATACATCCAGAAGCAGGGTGGGTTCCATCCAGAGGCGGCTCTTGTCGTATCGGCCTCCTACTGCTACCTTGCCGTCTTTCAGATAACTCTCGAGCCTTTCAAAGGCCGATTCTTTGACGATGTGCACATATTTGCCGGACTGCTCCGTTCCCTCGGGGTAGAGCCCCGCAAGCTCCTTCCGGAAGGCTTCGATAAAGGCGTCCTTTATGTCTTCGTGCAGGAAAAGATAGTCCGGAGCGATGCAGGTCTGGCCGGAATTGAGGCACTTGCCCCAGGCGATACGCCGGGCCGCCAGCTTCAGGTTGGCGTCTTTGTCCACGATACAGGGGCTCTTGCCGCCCAGTTCCAGCACCATCGGCGTGAGGTACTTGGACTGTGCTTCCATCGCGATACGGCCGAGCGAAGGGCTTCCGGTGAGGAAAACCAGGTCGTAGCGATGCTTGAACAGTTCCCCGTTCACAACGCGGTTGCCCTGCACTACTGCGATGTATTCCTCCGGGAAGGTATCGGCAATGAAGGACTCCAGCACCCTGGAAACTTCGGGCACATAGGGCGAAGGCTTGAGTATGGCTGTGCAGCCTGCCGATATACACCCTACGAGGGGGTTCAGCAGCAGCTGTACGGGATAGTTCCAGGGGCTCACAATGAGGGTACAGCCGAGCGGCTCCCGCACTATATAGCTGGAAGAGGGCATACCGGTAGGAGGCGTAGGCCTGCGTTTGCGGCGGGCCCAGGCCGATGTTTTGCGTATCGCCTCCCCTATCTCTGAATAGACAAGGCCGATTTCGGTCATATAGGCTTCCTCGTAGCTTTTGTGAAGATCGGCCCAGAGTGCCTCGCAGAGGGGCTTCTCCCATTTTTTGAGACCGTTTTTGAAGGCTTTCAGCTCTCCGATGCGCCACTTGACGTCACGGCTTGTCCCGCTTGCAAAGAATGAACGCTGTTTTTCTACAAGTTCCAGGATCCTTTCCCCGGATGTGTTTTCTATTGGCTTAGTCATACGCAAATATAGCCAAAAGAAATGGAAAAGGGAAAGAAATATAAAGCCCGCTCCGCGGGGGGCACTATATGAGCGAAGCTCAGGCGGATACCAAGCGGCCTTCCTTCTCTGAATATCTGGAGGAATTCAAGTAGGAACAAGGCCTGGCCCATACTTGGGCGTATGGCACCATACAATGCTGGAAGACTTTTGGTAATCATATAGAGGATTTCAATAAGAACGCCACCTTTGAGTATTTTGACGAGGACGGCATAACGAATTTCATTGTCTATCTGCGCGGCACTTTGAATATGGAAGAGAAGACTGTTCAGAAACAGTATTCCAACTTGAAGTGGTTCCTCAACTGGGCCATTCGGAAAGGATACACGTCCCAGGATTTCATCAATCGCTACAAGGCCAAGTTCAAAGTACTGGAGAAGCCGGTCATCTTCCTGACCAAAGAAGAGTTATTGAAGCTATACCGTTATGAAATCCCGGCCAACGGAACCAAAGTCCAGCTGCTGGATAATAATGGAAATGAATACGAGAAACAAGTA
>JAGCYC010000064.1 GCA_017961015.1 Bacteroidales bacterium
CAAAGGGCGGCGACAAGGACGATAAGGGTAATACGCTTCATAAAAAACACTTCACTTGTGCAGGATGCAAATATCGGAAAAAATCTCGTAAATTTGCACAAATATCTTGCCAGTATGCAAAAGATCCTGCTTCCGTTGCTCCTTGCAGCCGTCATCTCGGCCTGCACTGCTCAGGACCATTATATCCAGATAAGCGGCCACGCCCAGGGCGGCGTATATGCTGTGAAACTGAACCTGAAAGGAAGCGATCTTGATCCGCAGGCTGCCAAAGACTCGGTCGAGGCTCTGCTCCACCGTATAGACAGCACCCTTTCCGGCTATAACCGCAGCTCCCTGCTTTCCCGCTTCAACGAAGGCCGTCCGGTACTCCCCGATTCCCTCTTTCTGGATATGTATGCGCAAGCCTATGGCTGGTGGAAGCGTTCCGAAGGTGCCCTTGACTTTGCAGCAGGGCCGCTCTATGACGCCTGGGGCTTCGGTTTCAGGGAGAGCCGCTTTCCCAGCGACGAAGCCATCCGTGGCATACTGGGAAGCTGCGGGATGAGGCTCCTTCCCCCGGCGCTGCCCATTTCTAACGACGGTCTGGTCCATCCCGACGCCATCGGCAATCCCTCTCTAAATTACAATGCCATCGCCCAGGGCTACAGCTGCGACCTGATCGCCGCTTTCCTCAGAAGGCACGGAGTCAAGGATATGCTGGTGGACATAGGCGAAATCTGGTGCGAAGGGCTAAATCCCTCCCGCAGGCCCTGGAGCGTGGGCGTGGATCGTCCCGAAGACCGTGAGGGCGAATCGGTTGCAGGCGACAGGGGTCTGAGCGGAATCTGGAGCACGGACGGCCGCCCCTGCGGAGTCGTAACCTCCGGGAACTACCGCAAATTCTATATCCGAGACGGTCGCAAATATGCCCATACCATAGATCCCAGAAGCGGTTATCCCGTAAGCCATAATCTTCTGAGCGCCACCATAGTTTCCTTCCGCAGTGCCACCGAGGCCGATGCCCTTGCCACCTGGTGTATGGTGGAAGGCGAAGAAAAAGCGAAGGCCCTCATCCTTTCGGACGGGGCCATAGAGGGCTGCCTGATAAGCGGCTCCGAAAACGGGGAAATGGAAGTCTGGACCTCCCCCGGCTTCGTTATCTCAAATCGGTAAGGATATAGTCCTTGATTTTTCCGGGATCCGGAACAAAGTCAGAGACAGGACCGGGTTCTGAAAGGACCACATCTTTGAGGACCACCCGGACGCTTGTCTTGTCGTCCAATTTCGCCGTCGCATCCAGAGAGTCCTTTCCCCTGGAATTGAAATGCAGCCTGTCCCCCATCGACTTCCAATTGTGGATTATCTGAAGGGGGTTGGTGAGCATATCCTCGGTATCGACCTCTTCCAGAAGCACCTCTCCGGCCGATGGATCCACGCTCCAGCGCTTCTGCCCGTCGCAGTACACTTCCAGGCCGAGGGCATCCAGGCGGTAGGCATTGTCCTGCACCAGTATGATTCCGGAGGAAACCTCCTTCATCGGGGCTCCTCCCTGGGAAAGGCTGTATGTGTAGGAAGCCTTCATCCTGTGTCCGGGAAGGCTGTCAAGAAGGCTCTGGCCCATAAGCGGAAGCACGGCCAGAAGCAGCAGCAGGCTAATTATGCTTTTTCTCATTGCTTGTAGTGGCTCAGGATCTCGTCCAGCTCGTCCAGGCTCTGTACCAGGACCTCGCGCGGCTTGGCGCCGTTCTGCGGTCCTACTATTCCTGCGGCTTCCAACTGATCCATCACCCTACCTGCCTTTGCATATCCTATGCCAAGACGGCGCTGGAGGTCCGAAGTGGAGCCTCTCTGATTGCTCACGATCATCTTTGCGGCCTCTTCGAAACGCTCGTCCAGGGCGTGCATATCCACCATTCCGCCGGAGCCGCTGTCGTCGGATTCCGGAGCGGGGGGTTCGGGCAGGTAATAAGGGGTATTGTAGCTCTTCTGATAGCCGGTCTGCTCCTCTACCGACTTTGTAAGATCGTTTATCTCGTCGTTGCCGATAAAGGCGCATTGCACTCGCTCCATCTCCACTCCGCTGTACAGCAGCATATCTCCCTTGCCGATGAGCTTGTCGGCTCCCGGCTGGTCCAGGATGGTGGAAGAGTCTATCCTGGAGGTTACCCTGAAGGCTATCCTCATAGGGAAGTTGGCCTTGATCAGGCCGGTGATCACATCCACGGTAGGACGCTGTGTGGCAAGGATTACGTGCAGGCCGGCCGCACGTCCCTTCTGAGCCAGGCGGATTACCGAGGTAGTGATGCTGCGGGCCAGGACCTTGGACTCTGGGCCGGCGCCCACGGACATCGTGAGGTCTGCATACTCGTCTATCACCGTTACGATATACGGGAGGAAGTGGTGACCTTCGTCGCTGCGAAGGTGCCTTTCCTTGAACTTGCGGTTGTACAGGACGATATTGTTCACCCCGGCCCTGGAAAGCAGCTCGTAGCGGGCATCCATCTCCACGCAGAGCGACTGGAGCACCTGGGCGGCGTCCTTGGCGTTCTTGACTATGGACTTTTCGGCCTCCTCCTGTTCGGAGTTTGTAGGGACTACGGCAAGGTAGTGGTGCAGCAGCCTTCCATAGGCCGAGAATTCCACCATCTTGGGATCCACGAACACGAACTTGAGCTCCGAGGGATGCTTGGCATACAGCAGGGAGGCCACTATGACGTTCAGGCCTACGGACTTACCCTGTTTGGTAGCGCCGGCCACCAGGAGGTGGGGGGCATCGGCAAGATCGAACACCTTGACTTCCTGCGAAATGGTAAAGCCGATGGCCACGGGCAGTTCTGCCTTGGACTGGGTGAAGGCCTCGGAGGTAAGGAGGTCCTTCAGAGGTACCATAGAAGGTTTGTCGTTTGCCACCTCTATACCCACGGAATCCGAAAGGGTGGTGATACGTACGCCCTTGGCGTTCAGGGATATGCCGATATCTTCCTGAAGCTGCTTGATGGCCGATATCTTGACGCCCGGCGCGGGATAGACTTTGTACAGGGTAACTGTGGGACCGACTATGGCCGTAACGTCGCGTACCTGGATCTTGTAGCTGGCAAGGGTTGCGCGTATCTTGTTGTTGTTACGGCTAAGTTCGTCCTGGGAAACCTCGTGCCGGGCATTCTTGTAGTCACCCAGCAGGTTTATGGAGGGCTGTTTGTATTTGGGGAGGCCGTCGGGAGGGTCCAGTCGGTTGTCGAAGGGTTTCAGGGGTTTATCGGCCCCGGCGCCCAGGATATCTTCCCGGACGACGTCAAAGCGGCCTTCTTCTTCCGAAGGGACAGGAGCCTGAACCGGAGTGCTGTGCCTTACCTTCTGGGTACCGCTGCTCACAAAGCCGTTATCAGGAAGAGGAGCCGTCTCGGAAGACTGTTTGACTACGGGGGCGGGGGCGGGAATTGGTTCGGGGGCTATAGGCTCGGAGACGGGCTCCTCAGTAACAGGCTTTTCCCGTTTTATTCCCATCAGCAGGTCAGAGAAGCGTTCGCTCATACAGTACAGCCAGGCGGCAGAGATGAGAAGAAGCGCGACTCCCGTTATGATTTCTCCGGCGAAACCCACGCAGCTGCCGATGAGAGCAGCAGCGGCACGTCCGCCCGGGCCGCCTCCGAAGAGGAACTCCCAGCGGGGGAAAACTATTCCGGAGAAGGCCAGCCACCAGGACAGGATGAAGGCCAGGGTGAAGCTGCCGTAGAACCATTTGCGCAGGCTCCAGGGGCAGTCTTTCCAGCAGAGTTTTATGCTCCAGACAAGCAGGAAGGCCACTATGCACAGGGCGGCTATTCCAAAACTGTCGGTAACCAGGAAATGGCCGATGGAAAAGCCGGAACTGGCCGCGGCGTTCTGCACCTCGGCATTACCTGCGGCTGCCGGCACGCTCTGATCCTGCCTCCAGGTAAAGAAGTACGAGATTACGGACAGGGCCGTAACCACGGTACCCAGCAGTACCAGGGCTACGCCTGCGAGCCTTATCCCGGTCCTCTTTCGCTCGCTCAGGCGGGACCACCATTCCTGCAGGGGTCTCTTCATTGTTTCTTTGACTTTTTACCGCGGAAATTGCGGTTGAACTTGCCTTTGGAGGAATTGCCGAAGCCCAGGTTCAGGCCGGGGCGGGCGAAGTTGGCGTCCGACGATATCTTGCCCAGCACTATGCCTTCGGGGACTTTCACCCTTCCGCCGGAGAGGCGCTCGATATCGGCAAAGATGGTTTCGTCGGCCACGGTATCCTTGTTCCAGATAAGGTACTGCTGACGCATATACACGGCAAGGCAGCGTATCATTTCCGTCTTCTGCTCACCGTCGTCTTCCGTAGCGATCAGGTCCAGGATACTCTCGATATTGCGCCCGTAATGACGGGCACGTATTGGCTTGGTATTCAGAGGGATGGGATCCGGACGGCTGTTCACCACCTCCGGCAGCGGTGCGAGATAGGGCGAATCGATGTCCAGGTCATAACCGGCTATGATGTACAGATGGTCCCAGAGTTTCTGGGCATAGTTCTCCTGCTGATGCACCTGGGGATTCAGGCTTTCCATCACCTTCACTACGGCGTGGGCCTGCTCGGTGCGCTTGGCCTTGTCCGGAATTTCCTTAAGGAGTTCCACCATACGCATTACGCCGCGGCCGTACTCCCTCATCCGGAGTTTCTGAAGTTCTGTATTGTAGAATAATTTGATGCTGTTTTCGCTTGCTTCCATAGAGAATCTATTCAAGTCTTGCAAAGTTAAGAATAAAAAAGCAAGCGGCAAAGCTACACTTTCACAAATTTTCCGGGTATGTACCACAGCCATCCTTCCACCGTGGAGTATCCCAGTTCACGGTAAAGCCGCATATAGCGCCCGACCTGCCTGAGATGGGCGTTTTCCTGCTCCCCGAATTTATAGTCGATGATTATGGCTTTGTCCCCGGCCCTGTTTACAAGCACACGGTCGGGCCGCCATTCGCTGCCGTCGGCGGCAAACAGGGGGCATTCGTTCCGCACTTCCCATTCCTCCGACTCAGGGAACCAGCCGTAGGGGGCGGCTTCCCTTAGCTGCCCGCGCAGGAAGGCCAGGGTCTCCTCTTTTTCGCCCGAAGGAAGTTCTCCGCTCCGGACTGAAGCCTCAACGGCTTCGGGCAGGTCCTTTTCACGGACCACCCTGGAAAGGATCTCGTGCAGGACGCTTCCGCGGATCCTGCGGCTGGCCGAAGGGCCGAAGCTTCCGTCAGGGCCGAAGTAATCGGCCGCCTCCGAGCTGAATCTCAGCCTCTGCCCCGTATCTGAAGGATAGCTTCCGTAATGCAGGGGGATAACATCGGCATCCCCGTCCTTCCTGTCGATCGTCGTATAATCGAAGGGCTCGCCGGACCTGAAATCTTCACCGCCGACATAATCGAAAAGCAGCTGTGAGATGTTCTTCCAGTCGTTGAAGGAAGAGGACCGGGCCGATAAGAAAGTCTTCGAAGGCCTGGCCGAAAGCACGCTGAGCTCATAGACCGGCCTTGTAAGGGCCACATAGAAGACGTTAAGGCTGTCCACGGCACTGAGCCTGTACTCCCGGAGGTAATCCTCCGAGAACTGGCTGTCGGCGGTGGAGGAGCTGAGGTCGATATAGTAGGGACCGGAACCGTCGAGCAGCGTTCCCTCCTGAGAAGTGCCGCACCAGCGGGAAGAGGACTGCCCGTAAATGCTCACTCCGTCGGCAAAGGGGAAAATCACATAGGGGAACTCCAGTCCCTTGGCCTTATGGACAGTTATCACCCTCACGGCGTCGCTCAGCGAAGGCGAAGCTATCTTTGCCTGGTCCTCGTCGTCCCAGTGCTTGAGGAAGGCCGCCAGGTGATTCCCGTTTATGGATACCCAGTTCTGGAGATAGTCCATAAACGACTGGATATATGGTATTTCGGCGGCGAAACTCTCCGGATATGCATCCCGTATGGAGCGTAGGATCTCCTCGCACAGGTCGGTGAGGGAATGGTAGCGCTCAGGGACGCTGATGTCCATAGTCTCCCCCATATATCCGGCCACCGTCTTCCGGTCCCCTGAAGAGGGTTTGTCCAAAAGCGAAAGCTGGGAACAAAGCCTCCTTACCGTGACCGAAGACTTGATGAAGAGGGAATCATCGGAGACCACCGGAATCTTTTCCTCCACCAGGCGTGCGGCCACCCTGGCACCGTTCTTATTGGTGCGTACCAGCACGGCCACATCGCTCCACAGGGCTCCCCTCTCCCGCCGTTCGAG
>JAGCYC010000065.1 GCA_017961015.1 Bacteroidales bacterium
ATAGTGGCGGATAACGCCAGTCTTCGCAAATCAACCCTCCGAGAATCGAAAATCCAACGATGGAATCGAATATCTCAGAGGGTTGTTTAAATACGCCACTCTCACAAGCATAGAAAAATGGCCCCTTTTTCAGTGGCCTCCACATGGGTAGGGGGAGGGGCCCGCCGGAGACAAGTTCCTGCGCAAGCAGGGACGCAGGATACGGTGGGAGGGGCCGGAGTGGAGCGTAGCGGAACGGAGTCCCCCGGCACCCCATGTCATTTCCCCTCCACTAGACAAAAAAAGCCCGGAACATCAATTCCGGGCTAATTCTTTTGAAGGGCTCTGGCTTATTCGGCCTTGCCGTCGGAGCCAAGCACATTCACGATCTTGTGCATATAGAGCTTCTTCATCTCGTCGCGGGCGGGACCCAGGTATTTGCGAGGGTCGAACTCACCGGGCTTGTCGTTGAAGACCTTGCGGATGGCGGCGGTCATTGCAAGACGGCTGTCGGAGTCGATGTTGATCTTGCAGACTGCGCTCTTGGAGGCTTCGCGGAGCTGCTCCTCGGGAATACCTACTGCATCCGGGAGACGGCCGCCGTTGGCGTTGATGATGTCCACATATTCCTGGGGCACGGAAGAAGAGCCGTGGAGGACGATGGGGAAGCCGGGAAGCTTCTTCTCAATCTCGTGGAGCACGTCGAAAGCAAGCGGCGGAGGTACCAGACGGCCGGTCTTGGGGTCGCGGGTGCACTGCTCGGGCTTGAACTTGTAGGCGCCGTGGCTGGTGCCGACGGAGATTGCGAGGGAGTCGCAACCGGTGCGCTTTGCGAAGTCGATGACCTCTTCGGGACGGGTGTAGTGGGATTCCTCGGCGGAAACCTCATCCTCTACGCCGGCGAGGACGCCGAGCTCGGCCTCTACGGTTACGTCGTACTGATGGGCGTAATCGGCAACTTTCTTGGAAAGGGCGATATTCTCCTCGTAAGGGAGGGAAGAAGCGTCAATCATAACGGAGCTGAAGCCCATATCCACGCAGCTCTTGCACAGCTCGAAGCTGTCGCCGTGATCCAGGTGGAGGCAGATCTGAGGATGCTCCCAGCCCAGTTCCTTGGCATACTGGACGGCACCTTCGGCCATATAGCGGAGAAGGGTCTGGTTGGCATAGTTACGTGCACCCTTGGAAACCTGGAGGATAACGGGAGACTTGGTCTCTGCTGCGGCCTGGATGATGGCCTGGAGCTGCTCCATGTTGTTGAAGTTGAAAGCGGGGATGGCGTAACCGCCGGCAACGGCCTTTGCAAACATTTCACGGGTGTTCACAAGGCCCAGTTCTTTGTAAGATACCATATTGTAGAAAAATTTGTTGATATTACTTTTTCTTTGCGGGCACAAATTTACTAAATTTTTAGGATTCATACTATAAGCCGGAGCAATTTCGGCGGAAAAAGAGTATCTTTGCGTCAGTGTAAAGACAAAAACGCGATGAACGGCAAAGTCCTCATATTTTCGGCCCCTTCAGGTTCGGGCAAAAGCACCGTGGTTCAGCATCTTATAGGCAAGTTCCCCCAGCTGGAATTCTCCGTATCGGCCACCTCACGCGCCCCCAGGGGCAGCGAAGTGGACGGCGTGGAATACCTTTTTTACAGTGCCGACGTGTTCCGTGCCCTCATACGCGAAGACAAGTTCGTGGAATACGAGAATGTCTATACCGATACCTTCTACGGCACCCTCAAGAGCGAAGTGAACCGTATATGGGCCAAAGGCCATACGATAGTTTTCGACGTGGATGTAAAGGGCGGCGTGAGTCTCAAGAAGTACTTCGGTGACAAGGCCCTTTCCGTGTTTATCCAGGCGCCTTCGGTGCAGGTCCTTCGCGAGCGTCTCATCGGCCGGGGAACCGACAGCCCCGAAGCCATAGAGGAAAGGGTGGCAAAAGCCGCCGAGGAAATGACCTGGGCCCCTAAATTCGACTGCATCCTGGTGAACGACAAGCTGGATGAAGCCCTTTCGAAGGCCGAGGATATGGTCGCCGCTTTTCTGGAAGGCCGATAATGGAAATCGCCGTTTACTCCGGGAGTTTCAACCCCCTCCACATAGGTCACAAGGCCATTCTGGAATACCTTTCCGAAAAGGCCGGCTTTGATATGACCTACCTTGTGGTAACCCCGCACAACCCCTTCAAGGACGCCGGACTCGGGAATTCCGGAGCCCGGCGCTACGAGGCTGCCGTAAAAGCCCTCTCCCACTACCCTGCCCTGAAGGCCAGGGCGCTGGACATAGAGCTGAAGATGGAGGCCCCGCAGTACACCATACGCACCCTTGACGCCCTGAAGAAAGCCGAGCCCGGCAATAACTTCACCCTTGTGATAGGGGCCGATAATCTCGCGGCCTTCGACCGCTGGAAAGACTACGGCCGCATCCTGCGGGAATACGGCGTCGCGGTGTTCCCGCGGAAAGGCTACCACAGGGGCCACGACAGGGCCCGCCTGCTGAAGCAGGATCCCTCGTTCAGGATACGTCTTCTGGACGCGCCCCTAGTGAATATTTCTTCTTCGGAAATACGGGCTGCAATGGCCTCCGGGGCCGATGTCTCCCGTTATCTGATGCTTTAGGCTATCCCTATCAGCTTGTGAGTCTGGAGTGAAAGACGCCAGAGCGGATGCTCCAGGCAGGTCTTGATGCAGGCCTGCAGATTCTCCCTGCTGATGGCGGCGTCGGAGGCGTCGCAGGGCTGAAGGAAATGCCATTGGGCCGGGAAAGCCTCCCAGCGGGAGAGCTTTTCGGGGGCATCGGCAGCTGTCCAGACGAGCTTAAGCTCATCGGCCTTTTCCAGCACTACACGGCCCTCCGAGGGGAAAAGTTCATCCTTGGGGCTAAGGCATATCCAGTCTATCCCTTCCGGGGCGGGGCGGCTGCCGTTGGTTTCCAGATGGATGCGGAAGCCGCGGGAGTTAAGGGCCGCGACAAGGGCTTCATCGGCCTGAAGGAGGGGTTCTCCCCCGGTGAGCACCAGCATCCCTATTCCGGGGGCGGCGGCGCGGGCGGCATCGGCAAGTTCATCGGCGCTAAGCCTCATACGGGGGCTGTGGTCCGTGTCGCAGAAAGGACAGCGCAGATTGCAGCCCGAAAGGCGCACGAAAACCGCCGGGGTGCCCGCCCAGAAGCCTTCTCCCTGAAGGGTGGTGAATATTTCGGCGACGGAGTACATCAGTCCTTTTCGAAGGCTGCCATATTGTTTTCCGACTCCCATACCTCCACTTTGTAGGCGTTGGGGACATTGTCGCAGATCCAGCGGGCAATGTTCTCGGCCGTGGGGTTGAAGGGCAGGACCTCGTTCAGGTTGCGGTGGTCCAGCCGGCCCTCGATATCGCGCTTGATGGCGGTGAAGTCCGTGACCATTCCGTCGGCATTGAGCTGCTCGCTACGGCAGTATACCTTTACTATCCAGTTATGGCCGTGAAGGGCCTCGCACTTGCTCTCATAGGAAAGCATAAGGCTGTGGGCGGCCGATATTTCGAGTCTCTTGCAGACGTAGTACATATCTTCTTATTTTAAGGTTTCCTTGAGGATTTCGGCTACTCCCGGATGGGGGAAGACGGTCTGGCGGAAGGCTTCAGCTCCAAGGCCGTTTTCTATTGCCAGGCATGCTGCAGGCAGGATTTCGGAGCTTGGATTGCCCAGCATGTGAACCCCCAGGATGCGGCTTCCGTCGGGGGTGAGAAGGATCTTGCAAAGGCCTTCGCCGCGGTCGTTTTCGGCCGTGAAGCGTCCGGAATAGGCCATCGGAAGCTTTTTGACCAGCACTTCCGTTCCACGGGCCGATGCCTCCTGCTCCGTGAGCCCCACGCCCGCCACTTCGGGATTGGTATATACCACCGAAGGGATGGCGTCGTAGCGCATCTCGGAGGGGATTCCAAGCATATTGTCCACGGCGACCTCGGCCTCGCGGCTGGCGGTGTGGGCGAGCATTGAAAAGCCGGTTACGTCGCCGGCGGCCCATACCCCTTCCAGGCTGGTGGCCATAGCCGCGTTTACCTTTATGCCACGGGGGCGCTGATTCAACTCCAGGGGCAGGGCTTCGAGGCCCTCCAGGCGGGCACGGCGGCCCACCGAGACCAGGATTTTAGCTCCTTCGACGCTCTGAACCTCGCCTTCCGGGGTCTGGAAGCTGACGGCGTTTCCATCGGCCTTAAGGACCTTGCATCCGAGGTGGAAAACGACGCCTTTTTTTGCGTACTGAGCCTGGAGCATTGCGCTTATTTCGTCGTCCATCGGCCCCAGGATCTTGGGGAGCATCTCTATTACGGTTACGCGGCTGCCAAGGCTGTTGAAGAGGCTGGCGAACTCCATACCTATGACTCCCCCGCCTATAACTACAAGGCTGTCAGGGATTTCGTTTATTTCAAGCAGTTCCCTGGAAGAAAGCGCGGCGGGATTGCCCTCTATGCCAGGAATGGGCGGAATCACGGTCTCGCTGCCGGTGCAGATGAGAAGCCTTGCGGCCTCCACGGCTCCCGAAGCGCTTTCGATCACTATTCTGCCGGGGGCGTAGCTTTTTACGGCGGCGGCCTCTTTCACTACCGTGACGCCGGCATCCCTCAGCTGGACCTTCACTCCCCCGACCAGTTTTTTCACCACCTTGTCCTTGCGCTTGGCGAGCGCGCGGACATCGGCCCTGGCTTCGGGGACCTCTACTCCGTATTTGGCGGCACCGACGGCATTTTCCAGCAGTTTGGCGCTGTACAGCAGGGTTTTGGTGGGGATGCAGCCCTCGTTCAGGCATACTCCGCCCACTTCTTCCTTCTCGAAAAGGACTACGCTCATTCCGGCCGCACCGGCCTTAGCCGCGGCCACATAACCGGCGGGACCCCCGCCAATAACAGCAAGATCGTACATGGATACAAAGATAGTGAATTTTTTTTCGTAAATTTGTACTCTTGTTTTAGTAGTGTCTGAATATGCAGGAAATTCGAAACATCGCCATTATCGCCCACGTGGACCACGGTAAGACCACGCTGGTGGACCGTATGATTTACCAGGCCAACCTTGTCCGCAGGCCCGAAGATCTGGGCAACCTTATCCTGGACAACAACGACCTGGAGCGCGAACGCGGAATTACCATCCTGGCCAAGAACGTGTCCGTCACCTACAAGGGCGTGAAGATCAACATCATCGACACCCCCGGGCACAGTGACTTCGGCGGAGAAGTGGAGCGCGTGCTCAATATGGCCGACGGCGTGCTGCTGCTGGTGGATGCCTTCGAAGGCTGTATGCCCCAGACACGTTTCGTGCTGAACAAGGCCATCGATATGGGCAAGAAGCCCATCGTGGTGATAAACAAGGTGGACAAGCCCAACTGCCGTCCCGAGGAGGTCCAGGAAGAGGTTTTCGAACTTATGTTCAACCTGGGCGCCAACGAGGACCAGCTGGAATTCAAGACCATATACGGCAGCGCCAAACAGGGCTGGATGGGCTATGACTGGAAACAGCCCACCGGCGACATCACCGCCCTGCTGGACACTATCCTGGAAGAGATCCCTGCCCCCGAAGTGGTGGAAGGAACGCCCCAGATGCTGGTTTCGTCGCTGGAGTACTCCCCCTATGTTGGCCGTATCGCAGTGGGCCGCATCACCCGCGGCTGCCTGCGTACCGGTATGGGCGTGAGCCTGTGCAAGCGCTACGACAGGGTGGACAAATCCAAGATCAAGCAGCTGATGGTGTTCGAAGGCCTGGGCAAGGCCAATGTGGACGAGGTCCAGTGCGGCGACATCTGCGCCGTCGTGGGAATTGACGGTTTCGAAATCGGCGACACCATTGCCGATCTGGAGAATCCCGAGGCCCTGCCGCCCATCGCCGTGGACGAGCCCACGATGTCTATGCTCTTTATGATCAACAACTCGCCCTTCTTCGGCAAGGACGGAAAGTTCGTAACCTCGCGCCACATCAAGGAGCGCCTGGAGAAGGAGCTGGAAAAGAACCTCGCCCTTCGCGTCAAACCCGGGATAAATGCCGATTCATTCGTGGTTTACGGCCGTGGCGTGCTGCACCTCTCGGTGCTTATCGAGACGATGCGCCGCGAAGGCTTCGAGCTTCAGGTAGGCCAGCCCAAGGTGCTGGACAAGACCATAGGCGGAAAGCGCTGCGAGCCTATCGAGGAACTCTCCATTGAGGTTCCCGAGCAGTTCGTGGGCGCCGCCATCGAGCTAAGCACCCGCCGCAAGGGCGCACTCATACGTATGGAACCCCGCGGCGACCGTACCCTCCTGGAATTCGAGATTCCCACCCGTGGCCTGATGGGCCTGCGTTCAAACCTTCTCACCGCCACCCAGGGCGAGGCCGTGGTAGCTCACCGCTACAAGGAGTACCAGCCTTACAAGGGCGACATCGAGATGCGCACCAACGGTTCCCTGGTATCACTGGAGACCGGCGAGGCCATAGCCTACTCGATGAACAAGCTCCTTGACCGCGGCCGCTTCTTCGTGGAGCCCGGCGAAGAGATTTACGGCGGACAGGTGGTTGGCGAACATACCCGCGACAGGGACCTGAACATCAATATCTGCAAGACCAAGAAGCTCACCAACGTGCGCGCATCCGGCTCGGACGAGAAAGTGGTGCTCCCTCCTGCTATCAAGTTCTCGCTTGAGGAAGCCCTCGAGTACATCCAGGAAGACGAGCTGGTGGAGATCACTCCCAACCATATGAGAATGCGCAAGATTCAGCTTGACCCGCTGGACCGCAAGAGAAATTCGGGCGGCGACGATTGATATTCCGAAAAATATTTGTATCTTTGCACCCCTTAATCTGTTTTAGCGGCAATGAGCGCAATGATCATACCCCTGAACGGTTGGGCTGCCGGAGAGCGGAAATACAGCTTCGAGGCAGATTCAGAGTTCTTTCAAACGTTTGGCAATACCGAAATCCAGGATGCCTCGGTGAAGGCCGATGTCCTTGTGAAGCGCTATGGCGAACACAAGGCCGATGTATGCCTGAAGCTGAGCGGAAGCCTGACGGTCCCCTGCGACCGCTGTCTGGAGCCGCTGACCCTCCCCGTAGAGGTGTCACAGGCATTCCGGGTATGCTTTTCGGACGAGGATGAGGAACGCTTTTCCGCGGATGGAAAAGAGTCGCTCTCCCTGGTCCCGGGAAGCCTGGATGTGGATATGAGCCAGGCCGTATATGACTACGCCTGCCTGTCCCTGCCCATCCAGCGGGTGCACCCCGAGGGGGAGTGCAACCCGGACACGGTGAGATTTCTGAGCCAAGAGCCCAAGGACGAGGAGGCTGCCCCGAGCAGCCCGTTTGCGGCGCTGAAAGGACTTTTTGAGAAAAGTAACAATTAAAAATTATAAACAATGGCACATCCGAAACACAAAGTCTCCAAGCAGAGAAGAGACAAGCGTCGTACCCACGACTTCGCTCCCGTACCTACCCTGAGCGTATGCCCCAACTGCGGAGCCACGGTGATGTATCACCGCGTTTGCCCTGAGTGCGGCTACTATCGTGGTCGTCAGATCATTGTGAAGAGCGCCGAGTAAGCCGCTCTTTTTTTCGGCCCGGTAGTTCAACGGATAGAACGGAAGTTTCCTAAACTTTAAATAGAGGTTCGATTCCCCTCCGGGCTACAAAAAAGGCTTCGCCATTTGGCGAGGCCTTTCTTGATGAACGCCCGGAGGGGGATATCGGCCTGGCGGCCGATTTCTTCTCTTCGTTAGAAAAACCAGGCAAGGTGAAGGTGGGGGACGTGGCAGAGAAGCGGGGAATCATACTCATCGTCCCTCGAATAACCCTGTGAATACATCAGGCCAATGGCCAGGTGATCCTTCAGCCGGATACCTCCGCCGACACTCCAGGTTGGGGAGGCAATCCCAGCACAGCCCTTGTATCCGGCCCGGACGGCTACATAGGGGCGGGTCTTGGCAGACGGCTCCAGGAAGGTATATTCCGCATCCAGGAATAAGGCCAGCCCGAATCCCGCGGTCACGCCTCCGTCTCCATTAGTGACGGCAGTGCCCAGCAGGGCGGCACCGGCGCCGACGAAGAAATGGTCCTGTATCTCAACGCCTTGCACTGTCCCAATACCGGCTCCGGCAAAAACCCATCGGAAGGGTATGACGTAGCCCATTTCGTCCATCTGGGCACGGGACATCTGGATCAGACCCAGACCCGGATCCAGGTCCACGCTGCCGCGGTACCGGACGCCTTTCTGGGCAAAGGAGAGGGTCGCCGTCAGACACAGAACGCAAGTGAGGGCTATTTTGGAGGCAAAAGTCATCGTTTTCATCATAGTTAATGCAGATATCTTTACTGCAAAGATAGAAAAAATAACCTGATTGCTTTGACACAAGAGCGCCATTCTGCGGAACTCCAGCCGTCAACGCGGACGAAGATAAGTTGGCCTCTTACTTCCTGATGGAGGCAAACTGGTCCAGATATCGGTTGGCAGCGGCGAGCTCAGAGAGATTACGCTCCTCGAAAGCAGCACAGTACAACTCCCGGAATCGGCATAGCTCTTCCCATATGGCACTGCGGGCCGATTTGCTTTCGCCCTGCCTCCCATAACGGATGGTGAGGTCAATGAGTGAAAACAAAAAAATATGGCTTCGCGGCGGATTCCACCACAAGGGAGTCATAAAGGAGGATTATCTTTGTAGAAATCGG
>JAGCYC010000066.1 GCA_017961015.1 Bacteroidales bacterium
ATTCCTGAGCGCTGTGCAGACGGGGGCTCCAGCTCATTTCGCTCACGTGTACCAGGCCTTCTACGCCGGGCTCAACCTCGATGAATGCGCCGTAATCGGCAACTGCAACGACCTTGCCCTTGACGGTGTCACCAACCTTAAGGTCGGGGGAAAGAGCCTCCCAGGGGTGCGGGGTGAGCTGCTTGAGACCGAGGGCGATGCGCTTCTGCTGCTCGTTGAAGTCCAGAACCACGACATTGATCTTCTGGTCCAGGGCGACCACCTCTTCGGGGTGGGAAATGCGGCCCCAGCTCAGGTCGGTGATGTGGATGAGACCGTCGATGCCGCCCAGGTCCACAAATACGCCGTAGTTGGTGATGTTCTTCACCACGCCCTCGAGCACCTGGCCCTTCTCCAGCTTGGAGATGAGCTCGGCGCGCTTGAGCTCCTGCTCGGCCTCCAGGAGAGCCTTGTGGGATACTACCACATTGCGGAATTCCTGGTTGATCTTAACGATCTTGAAGTCCATCGTGGTGTCCACGAACACATCGTAGTCACGGATGGGTTTGATGTCGATCTGGGATCCGGGGAGGAAGGCCTCGATACCGAATACGTCCACGATCATACCGCCCTTGGTGCGGGTCTTCACATAACCCTTCACCACTTCGTCTTTCTCGAAGGCGGCGTTTACCATATCCCAAGACTTGAGCTGACGGGCTTTCTTGTGGGAGATGATGAGCTGGCCCTTGCGGTCCTCGGCGTTCTCTACCAGAACCTCCACGGTGTCACCCACCTTGAGGTCGGGGTTGTAACGGAACTCGGGGGCGGAGATGACACCTTCGCTCTTGGCGCCGATGTTCACTACGACCTCACGCTTGTTGATGGAGGTGACGACACCTTCCACAACCTCGTTCTCGGTAACTTTGGACAGGGTCTGCTCGTACTTGGCAATGACTTCCTCTTTTGCCTCGGGAGCTGCACCGTCGTTTTCGAAAGCATCCCAGTCAAACTCCTCGGGAGCTACGGACGCGTTCAGGACGGCCTTCTTGGTTTCTTTCTGGATGGGAGCTTCCTGCTCGGGTGCGAGTTCCTGCTCCACATTCTTAATTTCTTCTGACATAATTAGTTAATTTGAAGAATTAGTAGTTAAACATTATTTTTTGAGCCTTGCCCCGCCCGTGCGTAAACGCCTGTGCGGGAAAAAAGCGGGCAAATATAGCAATAATTTCCGTATTGACAAACACTTGGGGAAGAAAAAAGAAAAAGAGGCCGGCCCTAAGGCCAACCTCCTGTGCGCGAAATCAGAGTCGAACTGACACGTCCTTTCGGACACTACCTCCTGAGAGTAGCGCGTCTACCAATTCCGCCATCCGCGCATCGATTTGGGACTGCAAATGTACGCACTTTTTTTGAATTCACAAATTTTTTTTGCTCAGATATCCACTTTGAGGTAGATAGTCCTTGACCAGCCGTCCAGATGCAGCGTGATACTGCTCACGCAGAGCTCTATCTCCAGGCTTTTGTCCTCCAGCTGAGGGGCCTCCCAGTCGTATCCGGCCATTTCCAGGCAGCCTCCCAGGTCGAAGGTCCGTACCGGTTGCCCCGGCATCATTATATCCAGGAGCAGGATGTCGGAGGGGCGCTGCCTCGGGAGGCAGACAGTCTGGGAGTCATCGGCCCTGCAGCTGAAGGGCCCGGGAGCGGGGGTTCCGTCGGCATAAAGTCCTTCTACGGAGCCCCTTATCTGCGCCCAGAAGGGCTCTCCCCAGGATTCCGGCCCGGAGAAATGGATGGTGAGGGCGCAGTAATGCTTCAGGGGGCTGAGGATGAGCGAGGCCGAATCGGCCCCGGTGGAAGCCCTGGTTCCGGCAAGAAGGATGCGGGGGCAGTCGTAGCCATAGGGGATGCGGATATATGGCCCGTCGGGGAGGCCGGCGCCTGAGACCGCAAGCAGTCCCAGGCCCGACTTGGGCACCCTCAGGTTAAGGGTGGTGTCCCCCTGTGAGCTAAGCTCCTGAAGGTAGTTTTCGCCGCTCAGGCGCAGCGATACCGCCTTCCGGCCCCAGCCCTCGAGCTGTATCCGAAGTGCGCAGGGACAGCTGTCCCGGTCTTCTTTCACGGTACAGGATGCCGCACAGATAATTGACAGAAAGAAGAGCGGCGACAGGCCCCGCATTACCTTAGAACACATATACCAGCGAGAGCATAAGGTCGGACGGCAGTATGAAAGCCTTTTCCCCGGACGACTCTGTAAGGCCGCATACCGGGCAGCTGTAGCGTACGTAACGGTCGTAACCTCCCCAGAAACCGGCCCCGACATCCAGGTTCAGGTGCGGATGTATCATATAGGAATAGCCTCCGGAAAGGCCCAGGCCGTAGCGGTCGCCTTCGTCGGTGGACAGTTCCCTGATGCCTCCCCTGTTGTACTCCTGGTACTGGAGGCGGGCCGCGGCCCACCAGCCCGAGAACACGTGCCAGGGCCAGAAGCGCACTCCTGCGCCGAAGAGTCTCTGGCGGGCCTGGAACGTACCTTTTTCACCCTCGAAACTGAAGGGGTTGTACTTTGCCACGGCCGTCAGGCTCCAGTGCCGGCCGGCAGCCACTCCCCCTTCCAGGTTGAGTGTTCCGAAATCGGCATAGTCCAGGGCGTTGGTGGAGAGCGACCAGCGCTGGGCACTGAGGGGAAAGGCGGCTCCGATAAACAGGAGCAGGGCAAGGGCAAGTCTATTTACCATAATACTCAAAGCATTGACGGATAAGGGTTTCACGACTGGGATACAGGCTTATGAGTTCCTTTTTCATAGCCTCCATCGAGGTGGTCCCGCTCTTGAGGGAACGGTAGATCTCCCCCCTTGACATACCCCTTTCATAAAGATATCTAAGCAAGGCCGGACGGAACCACCAGGACTGGCCGAACTGCGGCAGCACTCCGCCGTAACGGTCCTTGAAAAGGGTGCTTTCCATAAAGTAGGCCCAGTTCTCCCCCACCTCGCAGTAACCGGCGTCTTCGCGCGTCCCGGAGCCGTATGCCTGACGCCCTTCGGTTATATAGGACTCTATGATATAGCGTATGAACACGCCCCAGTAGGAATTGCCCGCCCTCACATAGTGGCTGGCGTGCGAAAGCTCGTGCATCGCGGCGTCCCAGATATCGGCAAAGGAGGTCCTTCCCTTGGTGCCGATGGTTATGTCCGGCAGGAAGTACTTTATAATCGCCATATAGTCGCCCAGGTATTTCTGGAGCAGGGCGTTGTCCAGGAAGGCCCCGTGATGCAGCATCACGGTACTGGATGAATCCAGGCCAGCGAACACCCAGATACGGAGGTCTTCGGGGGGCGGGGCTATGTCCAGGTCGGCCTGGGTGCAGCGGCTGTAGAACTCCCAGGCGGCATTGTTTATCACGCTGCGCCTGAAAAGGTTGGCATCGGAGCCAGGACTCACGGTATAGTCTATGCCCTCAGGGCTCCCCGTTCCGAGCGTGCACACCGAAGCCGGCACCAGCACCCAGTTGAAGCCGATGCAGAAGCCTTTGCTGTTCTCGAAGACTATCCTGTAACGGGGCTTCCCGGAGAAGCTTTTGTCCATCTTGTAGTAGCCGTCACGGTCGGTGAAACAGGTGGATATCTTCACGAAGATATTGCAGGCCACTTTCACTCCCGAAAGGCCGTATGGCTTGCCTCCGCTGTAATTCGCATCCACTATGGTCATACGGCCCTCGGGGGTGTAGGATTCGCCCCTTGTCAGGGGTTCCAGCATATCGGCATTCCCGCTCAGGCGGAAGGCCTCCCTCTCCACGGCGTCCCAGTCTATGGAGGAATCGGCACGGGTGGAGGGGTCGTGCTCGGAGATATAGCACTCGTCCAGGATTTCATAGACTATCCCCCTTGGAAAGGCGAAGTCGTGCGGCACCGTGGCGTACTGCCAGGTTATGCAGTCGGGCCCCAGTTCCGGGTCCTGGTAATAGTCCCCCTCCTGCAGGATGCGGTAGTCCATCGGATGGTCCAGGAGGTAGAGTCCGGACTCCCGAAGAGCCTTGAGCTGATCCTCATCGGCAGGCAGAAAACGCACGTACAGGTCGGTGGCGGCTATATCTATCCTATCGGCCCTGCTCTGGTACAGCTTCTCCAGGGCCGCCCTCATATTATCTACGGTATAAGGGTCTTCCAGTTTTTCCCCAAGGCGTATCATATCGTGGGAAACCACGGCGTCGGGAGCCCTGGAAGGAGTGTCGGGAAGGTTCTCGTGAGTACAGCCCAGAAGCGGCAGTACAAGGCAGGCAAATGCAGCAAAACGTCTCATAGTCACAATCATTTTGCTGCAAAGCTGGATATAATTATCCGTGTACGGAAATGTTAAACGTTTCTTTCTTAAAAAAGGCCTCCCACGCAGCTCCAGGGCCGATTTTGGAGCCGCCAAAAAATGAAAAACGCTGTAAAAAAGTCAAAAAAACGCCCCGGAGACATTTCCGGGGCCGATTTCTTACTAAAGGAATTTCTTCTTTTTGAAGATAATCCAGATGAGCAGGCAGCTCAGGATCATTATTCCCACAATTATCACCCAGTTCCAGAACACCGCGTTGGGCTGGTCCGCGGCAATTATGGGCAGCCTCACGTTCATACCGTAGAATCCCACTATGAGGGTGGGCGGCATCAGGAAGACCGACACCATCGTGAAGATCTTCATTATCTTGTTCTGGTCCAAATTGATAAGTCCCATAAGGGTATCCTGCAGATACTCCAGCCTCTCGAAGCAGAAATTGGTGTGGTTCAGCAGTGAGCCGATATCCTGCAGGAGCACGTTCAGCCTGGTCTCCAGCGAACGCGGCACCTTGGTGGAGCGCATCAGGTTGGAGATTAGACGCTGTTTATCAACGACGTTCTCGCGAACCATCATCGTGTTTTCCTGCATCTGGGAAATGTCGATGATCAGTTCCTCGTTTATGTCTTCCTGCTCGTTTATGCGGCGGGCATACTGGGAAATCTCCTTGGACAGGAGCTCGATCATATCGGCATCCAGGTCTACGCGTTGGTCCAGGATGCTGGCGAATACGCTGAAACCGGAAGGATATTGCTTTGGATTCACCCTGAGGCGGCGTTGCAGGTCGGTAAAGGAACGCAGCGGAACCTCTCGGAGCGTGGTGAGGGTATCGTCCACGATGGTGAACGACACGGCCTGCATCATATATTCGTCGGGACCGGGGGTAAGGAAGTTGGTGTTCGCGAAAATGGCGTCGTCGGTCTCGAAGTAGCGGGACGATGATTCGATTTCCTCAGCCTGGGCGCGGCTCTGGATTTCGGTGCCCAGGAAGGCCTCCACGGCCCTTTTCTCGTCACCGCTGGGCTGGACGAGGTCTATCCAGACTACGTCTTTGAGGGCTATGGAAGTGAAGTCGTTCTCCGACTGGGAGAGCAGGATTTTTCCGTTTTCTCTGTAGAAGATACTCAGCATATCTTTTGCCTGTTTTAGTTCCGGGCCAGTCGTACCGGATGGATTTTACATTATAACCAGCTGTCATTACGGAAAAGGCAGCCTGCAAAAGTAAGGAAAATAATTCTAAATGCAAGCATTTTTTTCTTATATTTGTGCTTTGTAACGGCCGCAAGGCCAAGACGGATGTGTGCTATGAAATCTGACATCATTGTTATCGGCGGAGGAGCCGCCGGCCTTCTGGCAGCCCTCGGGGCAGCCCGCACCCTTGCCACCAGCGAAAACGGAGGCACTGTGACGGTTTTGGAAAAAATGCCCAAGGCTGCGCGCAAGCTTATGATTACCGGCAAGGGCCGCTGCAACTTCACCAATGTGAAACCCTGGGAAGACTTCGAGGCCCACATCTGCACCGACCCCAATTTCGTAAGCCCCTCCTGGCACAATCTCACCCCGGAAAAACTAATCGGCCTGCTGCGCGAAAACGGTCTCAAATCCGTTATCGAGCGCGGTGACAGGGCGTTTCCCGAATCCCACCGGGCTTCCGACGTAGTGGACACACTGGTAAGGGCCTGCACCCTTCAGGGGGTAAGGATAGTGAACGGCTGCGAGGTTCGTTCCATCACTCCCACCGCCAAGGGCTTTTCGCTGGAAGGCGTGCTCACGACGGTGAAGGAGCGCCGCTTCAGGGATCCCGAACGTCCCTGGGCCGCCCCTCAGGTCAAGACCGAAACCACCATCGAACCAGTAGCATACAGCTGCGCAAAGCTGATCGTAGCTACCGGAGGCCTCTCCTACCCCGGAACCGGATCCACCGGTGACGGCTATCGCTGGGCAGCCGATATGGGGCACACGCTGGTCCCCTGCCTGCCCTCGCTCACGGCCCTGGTACCCGTCGGCTACAAACAGGAACCCGGCACGGGCGCCCAGATCAAAGCCGCCTTCCGTTCCCGCACCGTATATGGCCGCAGCACCGAGCGCAAGGTTGCTCCCCTGCCTGCCTCCTATCCCAAATTCGAGAAGCACATCGAGAGGATAACTCCCCTGACCGACCTTGGCGAGCAGTTCAACGGCAACACCCTGGAGAACGTCCGCCTGAGCATCTTCATCGGCGGCAACGAGTCGGAATCGGCCTTCGGCGACATCGAATTCACCGACGGCGGCCTGGAGGGACCCCTTGGCTTCCAGCTCAGCCGCAAGGCCGTCAAAGCCCTTTGCGACGGGCAGAAGGTGAGCGCCGTGATAGACCTCAAACCCGCTGTAGACATCGATAAACTCCGGGCCGATATCCGCGAACGCTGGGCCGCAGTAAAGGCCGATCCCCGCTCCAAGGGCCAGCCCACGGGGCGTCTGGTGCGCATCCTCCTGGGAAAGCTCATTCCCTGGAACCTCACCAACGCCTTCCTCAGGACCAATCCCCGCATAGAGCCTGAAAAGCTTGCCGATGCCCTCAAGAACTGGAAGCTGGACATCGCCGGCTTCGTGGGTTTCGAACGCTGCGTGGTCACCGCCGGAGGAATAAGCACCGGCGAAGTGGTCGCAAAGACCCTGGAATCCAAGAAACAGAGCGGCCTGTACTTTGCCGGAGAAGTCCTGGATATGGACTGCGATACCGGCGGCTACAACCTCCAGACCGCCTTCTGCACCGGTTATCTGGCCGGTGAAAGCGCTGCAAAATCTTATCTGAAAATATAATTATGGACAAAAAATCTTACGCATTCGGAATGAGCGTTGCCTCCAGCTTCTATCAGCAGGGCATACGCATCCCTTCCACCGATGATTTCATAGCCGGACTCCGCGCAATGCTGGAGGGCACAAAGCCCGCCATCTCCCTGGACGAGGCCGGTCAGGCCCTGGAAGCCTTCTACAAGGAGCTCGAGGACGAGACCGCCGAAAGGGCCGCAGCCGCAGGCGCAGCAGCCAAGGCCGAAGGAGAGAAATTCCTGGCCGATGCCGCCAAGGACCTGAGCGTAAAGGCCACCGGCAGCGGACTGCTGTACAAGGTGCTCCGCGAAGGCACCGGCCGCAAGCCCAAGGCCACCGATACCGTGCTGTGCCACTACGAAGGCACTTTCCCCGACGGACAGGTGTTCGACAGCTCCTACAAGAGGGGCGAGCCCGCCCAGTTCGGCCTGAATCAGGTGATCAAGGGCTGGACCGAAGGCCTCCAGCTGATGTCGGAAGGCGCCAAATACGAGCTGTATCTGCCCTACCATCTGGCCTACGGAGAAAGCGGCACCCGCGGCATCCCTCCCTGCAGCGCCCTCAAGTTCGTGGTAGAGCTCATCGAAGTAAAGTAAAATGGATTTCGTCCAGGCAGTGGAAGTGTTCGCCCTGGTTTCCGGGGTGGCGTACGTGGTTCTGGAAATACTCCAGAAAAACGCTATGTGGGTGGTCGGCATCCTTACCGGAGCGGCCTGTGCGGCCAGTTTTGCCGTCACTCACGTATGGGCTTCCTCCGGCCTGAACGTATATTATGTAGTAATGTCCGTAGTGGGGCTGGTGCAGTGGAAAAAGGCCGGCGAGAAGGTCGGAAGCGAAAGCATCCACCTTGCCGTGCTTCCAAAGAGCGTGGCCCTGTGGAGCGCAGCCATTATGCTCATCGGCTCGCTTGTGATGATACAGCTGCTGCGCCTTAGTGCCGATGCCGCCCCCCGCCTGGACGCCATAACGGTTATGCTGAGCGCGATAGGCACCTGGTGGCTGGCCCAGAGCTACCTCCAGCAGTGGCTTATCTGGATAGTGGCCGATCTGCTTTCCACCGCCCTGTGCATATCTACCGGACAGTACTGGATGGCCCTCCTGTATGCGGTTTACGCCGGATCGGCCGTCTATGGCTACATTCACTGGAAAAAGGAAGGAGTTTACCTAAGCAGCGATGGCATATAAAGACAATTACCCTTCAAAACTGCTCTCGGAGGCAGTGGACGCCATATCTTCGCTTCCCGGCGTAGGCCGGCGCAGCGCACTCAGGCTGGCCCTCCACTTGCTCAAACAACCCTCCGAGCACGTCCATCACTTTACCGAAGCGATTGACCAGCTCCGGGACCAGGTGAAATACTGCAGCTGCTGCCGTATGATTTCCGACGAGGACGTCTGCTCGATATGCAGCGACCGCAGCCGTGACAGCCGCACCATCTGCGTGGTGGAAAGCGTCCGGGATGTTATGAGCATCGAGGCCACCGGCCAGTACCACGGCCTGTATCACGTGCTTGGAGGAATCATCTCCCCCATCGCCGGTATCGGCCCTTCCGACCTTACTATAAAGGAACTCTGCGAAAGGGTGAAGGCCCTGGAGAATCCTTCATCGGCCGAGCTTATCCTTGCCCTGAGCGGCGACGTGGAAGGCGAAACCACCTCCTTCTACATTTACCGGCAGGTGGAAGGCAGCGGCATAAAGGTGAGTTCCCTTGCAAGGGGCCTTGGCTTCGGCGACGATCTGGAGTATGCCGATTCCCTCACCCTGGGCCGCTCGATAGTTAACCGTCAACAATTTAAACCCTGAGATATGAATCCGGAAGCCGCACGTTGCCTGCTGTGCAAAAAGCCTTTCTGTTCGCTGAAGGGCTGCCCGGTGCAGACCCCCGTCCCCCAGGCAATGGCCCTGTACAGGGAGGGCCGCCTGGAAGAAGCCGGAGAGCTGCTTTTTGATAACAATCCACTCAGCGCCATCACTTCCCGCGTATGCGACTGGAAGCAGTTCTGCCTTGGACACTGTGTCCTGAATGCCAAACAACAGCCCGTCCGCTGGTACGAGATAGAGCAGGAGATTTCTGCAGCCTATCTTATGGGGAAACCGTCCCTGAAAGCTGCCGGGACAAGGCTTTCCGGCAAAAAGGCCGCAATCGTAGGGGCTGGTCCTGCAGGCCTTGCCGCCGCCATAAAGCTTTTCCAGAGCGGCGCATCGGTAACAATCTACGACAAGCAGCCCCGGATGGGCGGAGTGCTGCGCTACGGCATCCCTTCCTTCCGTCTGGACCGCTGCTACATAGACGCCCTGGAAGAGATAATACTCAGCGCAGGGATAGATTTCAAGGGCGGAACCGCCATAGGTAAAGAGCTCAGTATAAAGCAACTGTCCGAGTCTTATGACATTGTCTTCCTCGCAGCCGGGGCCGAAAAGCCCGCCACCCTGCGCATACCCGGAGAGGAAGCCGCCATCCAGGCTCTCCCCTTCCTGGAGAATCCCGGAAGCTTCGATATCGGCAGGAAAGTAATAGTGATAGGCGGCGGAAACGTTGCAATGGATGCCTGCCGTACAGCCGCCCGCCTTGGTGCCGACACCTGGGTATATTATCGCAAGACCTTCGAAAATATGCCCGCCAATCCCCTCGAAGTTGAGGAAGCAAAGGCCGATGGAGTACAGTTCGCCGTCTTCCAGGCTCCGGTGGAGCTCCGCGAAGGCGGAGTCGTCTTCTGCGATACCGAAAACGTGATGCCCGAAGACGGCGGCCGCGTTGTAACCCGTATCCTGGAAGGTACGGAGCACTTCGTTCCCTGCGACAGCCTTATCACGGCCATCAGTGAAAAGCCCGATTTCTCGCTGCTGGAGGGCCTTCCCGTAAAGATGAACGACTCCCGCTGGCCGGAGGTGGGCGAAGACGGCCATCTGTGTACCAACGTCTGGACCGCAGGCGACTTCCTGCTGGGTCCCCGCTCGGTGGTGGAGGCGGTAGCATCGGCCCGTAAAGCCACGGACAGCATAATTGAAAACGAATGAAAGCAGTTCTGATATATTCAGGTGGGCTGGACAGCACCACCCTCCTTTACGAATTCCGCGAGAGCATAGCGCTTGCCGTGAGCTTCGACTACGGCTCAAAGCACAATGCCCGCGAGATCGCCTTTGCAAAGGAGCACTGCGAAAAGCTGGGTATCAGGCACTTGATTATCCCTTTGAGCTTTATCGGCCAGTATTTCCGCAGCGACCTCCTGCAAAGCGGCGGGGATATTCCCGAAGGCAATTATGCCGATGAGAATATGCGCTCCACCGTGGTTCCCTTCCGCAACGGTATTATGCTTTCCATTGCCGCCGGACTTGCCGAAAGCTATGAACTGGACTCCATAATAATGGCCAACCACAGCGGCGACCACGCCATCTACCCCGACTGCACCCCTCAGTTCGTCCAGGCTATGGACAAGGCCGTGGAAAGCGGCACCTACAACGGCGTACGCCTCGTTTCACCCTACTGCAATCTCACCAAGCGCCAGATCGCCCTTCGCGGCCGTGCCCTGGGTATAGACTATTCCCGCACCTATTCCTGCTACAAGGGCGGAGCTAAGCACTGCGGCCGCTGCGGCACCTGCACCGAACGCCGCGAAGCCCTCCAGGGCTTTGACCCCACCGAATACGACAATGACTGGCCGCGTTGACAGGAAATCTGCCACGACCCCTATTCTTCATAACTGATATAATTCCGGAAGAATCGCTGCATCTCTTTAGAGTTCTTGAACCAGTCCTCTTCCAAAGACAGTTTCATATAATCAATCCCTTTCTCTTTCTCACCGTTAATCATGTACAACAGCGGTGTATAAACAAACGTCACTTCAGTAGTTTCCAATTTTTCATATATGCCGATAAGCGATTCAATGTTGGAAACCCGATTAAAAAAGGCCTCCCCATAGTATCTGAGGTCTTCTATAATGTCATCACATACGATATTCTGCTGCCGTTCATCTTTGTCTTGAAGTCTAAACCAGCCCTTAGATGAGTTCATCGGCTGCAGATAGCCGGTGTTAATAACGCAGAATCGCTTCATTCTCCTATGTGTTATTCTCCTGTATAATGAATCTGCGTCGTGACTTCCAACGCCATAACACGGCTCAATGTATGTCGTGTAAGGAGTGACATTAAATGAGAACCAAACAATCCGGTAAAAAGGCAAATTGCCGATATCTTTCACGAAATACAGCGGCCTGCTTTCGTGGTAACCATCCTCAAGCAGGCTCTTCCTGAGGCTTTGCCTAATCTTTTCTACTGCCCCAACATTCTTCTTATTCCCAAAACTACAACCTATTAAACTCATAATTACGGTAATTATTGTAAAATTCTTGCAATTGTGAGGATTTTTCAAACCACCATTCCTTCCGGGCTTTTTCCAGATAATCTATGCCCATGTCCTTTTGGCCCGAAACCAAATACAGTATGGGAAGATAGAAGCAAATCATCTGTCCGACTGGTTTGCTGCTATAATAGTCTATCAGAGCTTCAATACTTGACATCCTTTGAAAGTAATCTTCACTATATTTGTCAATATCTCTGACAATATCCATGCATACAGAACTAAGCCCTGCTTCATCTACATCCTCATCAAGACTCCATGTTTTATAGCTGCTCATTGGCTGGCAATAACCACAATTCTGGTTATGCAACCAGATGTTCTTCCTGCCTGTAAGTTGTCTAAAGATCCTATTCACATCAATATTCCCGACGCCATAGACCGGAGATATCTCTCTTACGGATGGATATGAAGAATACATAAAAGCAATGATGTTGATAAAAGACGGGTCGTTGATTCTTTCTTTGATATAGTAAGCAGACTCAACCCTTTTGAAACCCCTTTTTACCATCATTTCATGTAATACAGGCTTAACTCGTCCTACTATTTTTGCCATTTCTAAAGATTTATTCTTATTATAATGAATTGATAACTGTCCACAATTGTTCCCGGGGAACCAATACAACTTGCATTTAATCCCCAGGGTGTTATTGGCACATTAGGTTGAAGTTCTGGGAGATGTCGGGGGCCTGGACGAAGGGGTCTGGGGCGAGGAAGCGGCCGTAGAGAGGATCGTAACTGTACCTTGCCACAGCGAGGCCATCGGCGCTTATGGTATCGGTGATGCTCCCGAGATTATCCCGGCCGATGCTGTAGCGAGTCCAGGAGCTTACGTCCTTAGCCCGCGCTTCCACGGCTCCGGACATCAGAGCCACTGCCAGAAGCAAGTATTTGAACCATCGGGACATATCTCAAGGACTTACACCAGCAAATATATGAACATTCCGGATTAAATGCAACAGACAGCACGGCTATTTCTGGGCAAGTAGTCTGCCCGATCCGGACAGTTAGTCGCGGAGAGGAACAAAACAAGCCATTTTTGTTCCTCTCCGTGATCAGCGTGTACGCGCTCAGGAACATTTTTGCCGTTTTTTGTTCCTCTTTGAGACAGACCGAATAGACGTCCCCAGCGAATCCTGTGCGTTGGCTTGCCAGTCCGATGGAAATTGGTTTTTCGGAGCAACTGCACCGAAAAATAATTTTCAGCGGCGGGTGGGTGAAGGATTCGCTGGCACTTCGACAGACTCACCGAACGCCGCGAAGCCCTCCAGGGCTTTGACCCCACCGAATACGACGACGCGTTGTAAAATCAAAAAATAGTTGTAACTTTGCAATCCCGGTTCCTGAAACCGGTCAGGCCACTTTAGCTCAGTCGGTAGAGCAGCGCATTCGTAACGCGCAGGTCGGGAGTTCGAGCCTCCTGAGTGGCTCCAAGAGGTGAAGGTTTCACCTCTTTTTTTAATTGACAGTCTATGAAATAGTCATTTCTGATGCTTGTGGCGGCCGTTCTTATCGGCCTTACCGCTTCCTGCTCCAAGGGCGACGCTTCCAGCGACAACAATCAGCAATCCACTCCTTCGGAACAGGGTGGAGGCCCCTCAGAGACAGTAGACCCCGAATGGGACTATCCCGAAAACCCCCGTTACGAGCTTGTTTTCTATCGTATCGACGACGGCTCCCCCGTCTACACTCCCCTCACTTCCAAAATGGAGTTTGACGGAAACAGCTATTTCATTGCTGTTTATAACAAACAGACCGAGAAAATCATCGCTGGAGATAAGAACTACGCCATAGATGTCAAGATCCTGAATGGCGACGATATCTTCAATATAAAGGTCAACAAACTGACCGTCAACGAGTACCACGTATGCACCCTGACTCCCAAGGCCCTTGGCAGCTGCACGCTGGCAGTAAAGGTCTGGAATCCCTCCTCGGAAGACGGCTCCATATACGTACAGAAAGTCAATCTCTCAGTCGTAAGGGAGAAAGCGTTCTATCTTGGCCTCGAGAATTCTTCCTCGCTGCCTGCCAACAAACTGGGCTTTTACTCCAACACCCTGGAATACCGTTTCTGCTGGAAAGTCAACGACAATGGGAAGCTCACCACTTTGAATCTCAATGACACCAAGAAGTTTCTGCATTTTTATACCGGAAGTACTCTCACTGTGAGTGAAGCCCTCTCTTCCGACGGGACCCACGTCGTTTACACCGTGAAACGCCCGTCCGCTTCCACTTCATTTCTTGAAGAGCCGGTTGCGTTCTTCTATAATGAAGAAAACGCAGTTTATGCGAGGTCTGTTATTTTCACGACTTACAGCTTCACGTCTTACTAGCAAGGCAAGCTATAAAACAAATAATACCCGGGGCGGGAACGCTCCGGGTATTATTTTGTCGCCAGAGTGGAATCAGAAGAAGTTGACGGTCTTCTGCTCCAGGGCGCTCAGCAGCTGGTTTGCCAGGCGGCTCACGCCGAAGCGGAACAGTTCCTTGTTCTGCCATTCACGGCCAAGGATAGTTCCAACTATGGCATAGTAGCATACTGCATCCAGGGCCGATGAAATGCCTCCGGCAGCCTTGAAACCTACCTTCCGGCCAGTCCTTTCATAGTAGGCCTTGATGCACTCGCACATTACCCAGGCGGCAAGAGGAGTGGCGTTAACCTTAACCTTTCCGGTAGAAGTCTTGATGAAATCGGCACCGTTCTCCATTGCGAGGAAGCTGGCCTCGGCTATGGCTTCGGGGCTTACGAGAAGACCGGTTTCCAGGATAACTTTAAGGACGACGGGGCGGCCAAGTTCTGCAGCCACGGCGTCTATCTTCTCGCGGGAAGCCTTGATCTCCGCTCCGGCGGCAGCCATATCTCCGGCAAGGAAAGAGTTCAGTGCCAGCACTATATCTATTTCGTCGGCACCGCCGCGGACGGCCAGTTCAATCTCGTGAAGCTTAACCTCAAGGAAACTCTGCGAGGTGGGGAAACAGCCGGCCACCGTGGTTACGTGGAGGGCGGGATTGGCCCTTTTGCCTGCAACTACGGAAGCGAAATTGGGATACACGCATACCGAAGCCGGCAAGGGCATCTGAGGATAGGCCTTCTCGAAGGCATTCACCTTCTCCACAAGGGCGGCCACGCTGCAGGGGGTATCTTCGTTGGCGAGGGTGGTGAGGTCCATAATGGCAAAACACTCCTTCAGGACATCGGGCGTCGCGATTTTTTCAAGGCTGGCTGCGATGAGATCCAGTTGGTGGCCGATGGCCTCTTTATCCGGCGTATAGCCGTACTTTGCACACAGTGACATAAGCGTTTATCCTTTAATTTGTATATTGAATCCTTCGTTTATAAGCGGCCGCACCAGTTCGGTCATTTCCTCTACTGAGTACTTCCGCAGCCCCTTCATAGGGGTTTCGCGGTCTATGGTATAGACCATTATTTCGCGGGGCGTGAGCTTCCGGACTATATCGGCCCAGGCCTGAACCCATTCTCCGCTTTCCCAGCCATCTGCCTTCAGGAACATAGTCTGGAGGATGAAATTGCCCTTGAAACGCTCCATACCGCGGATTACCTCACTTACGTGGTACTCCCCGACCGGGCGGTTTATAAGGGCTGCGCGCTCATCGTCGGGCGCATCCAGTTTGAGGATGGGATTGTCCACCCTGGAAAGAGCCTCGAAAACCTCGTCCTTCAAGAGCCGGGTGGCATTTGACAGTACCGATACCCGGGCCTTGGGGAAATAGCTGTCCCTCAGTCTGAGCGTAATGTCCACAATTGCAGCGAAATCGGGATGCAGGGTAGGTTCCCCGTCGCCGGAAAAAGTGATGGAATCTATGGCAGTCCCCTCTTTCGCACAGGCCTGGAGTTTCTCCTTTAAGGCCGATTCCACATCACCGGCCGAAGGCAGCTTCCTGTCGGCAAGGCCGTCCCGGTTCCAGCCGCATTCGCAGTAGATGCAGTCGAAATTGCACAGCTTGCCCCTGGTAGGGAGCAGGTTTATTCCCAGCGATGCGCCCAGGCGCCGGCTCCTGATAGGGCCGAAAACCGTTTCTTCCCTCATCATAGGCGCCGCGATTTACTTTCTGCCGTAAGCTTTCCGTCCCCGCCGATGGCAGAGATATATACCAGGCCGGGGCGTTTTCCGGGCTCCAGGCTTCCGAATACAGCCTCTTTCCCGAGGAAGGAAGCCCCGTTGCGGCAGGCCCAGACAAGCAGTTCTCCGAGAGATACCTCGGGGAAGGCATTCTGGATACAGTGGAGCTCGTTCACTATGCACAGGCTGTCGTTGGAAGAGAGGGAATCGGTTCCCACGCAGATGGGGATTCCACTCTCCCTCATAAGGGGAATTGGAGGCAGAGTATTGTGTATGAAGATATTGGAGAGAGGACAGATTGCTATATAGGGATGCGCAAGGACCTCTTTTGCCGCTTTCACGCCGTCTTTGTCCAGGCAGCATTCGTGGACCAGGAGTACATTCCCCTGCACAGGTACCGGCACTGCCGCCTTGAGCCTGTCCAGGAAATACTCCAGGGACGAGCGGCCGGTAACGGGGGGTACGCTCATTCCAGCAGCCTTGCGGTTTTCCCACATAGGGCCGCTGCCGGAGCGTATCATCTGCTCCTCCTCGTCGGACTCTTCGCTGTGATAGGAAAGGAAGCCGGAGCGCAGTCCCTCGGCCGATGCAGCGCTCACGAGCTCGGGGCTCATCGTATAGCAGGCGTGAGGGGTGGGAGCGGCGTCCAGACCGTAGCTAAGGGCCTTCTGCTGCAGTTTTCTCACTCCTTCCATAACGGCCTCGCAGTCCCCCGGCTCGGTTCCGAACACTTCCAGGAAGCTGCGGGTGTACATAGGGTGACGGCTCTTGAGCTCGAAGGAATCGGCACAGTTGGAGATATCGGCCATAGCTACGACGCCCTGTTCCCAGAGGCAGTCGAAGGCTTCCCTGAGGGCTGCTTCCTTTTGGGCGGGACTCTGGGTGTCGCGCAGCTCGTTTATCTGGTCTATGAAGCCGGCCATACCCGTACCCTTGCGGAAGAGTCCCTTCATATAGGACAGTTCGCTGTGGCAGTGGGCGTTCACAAAGCCGGGGCAGAGGGCTCCGTCCAGGAAAACGTCCTCGGAAGCGGGATCGCAGACTCCGCTGCGAAGGACGGTACCGTCGTCGTCCAGCTCTACGAAGCCGTTCACAACGGGCTGCTCCGTTTCCAGGGTGTAGAGATATTTTGCAGCGTAACGTTTCATCTCAGGAGGGTGTCCATAGGTACCACAAGCGAATCCAAGGCAAGCTGAAGCGAATCCGGAGGAATCTCCTTATACTTGAAAAACATACTCCCGCTGCTGTCCAGGCTCATTTTCAGGCTGTCGACAGGCATAGGCGGAAGCTTCGGAAGCTTGGTTGAGAAAGGCCGATGATAGATATCCATCAGGCCGTTGAACCAGCGCTCGTAGTCCATCTGCTTCTTGACTTCCACCGCCTGGTCACGGAACTTTTCGTTCACCGTTTCCAGGACCTTCTGCATACGGTCGGGATCGAAGAGATAGTACTCCAGCGAGTACAGGAAGTCGTCGGTGTCGTAGCCGTAGCGCTCAAAGATGCCTTCATACACCAGCGAAGTATCGGCCTGGGTGCGGAGGCTGTTGTTCTG
The DNA here is from genome assembly GCA_017961015.1 of Bacteroidales bacterium. Classification (GTDB taxonomy): domain Bacteria; phylum Bacteroidota; class Bacteroidia; order Bacteroidales; family UBA932; genus Cryptobacteroides. The sequence continues at coordinate 17,094 of JAGCYC010000066.1, forward strand.
GCGTATCTGCTGATCGGCCAGGAACATATCGTACATTATCTCCTCCAGCTTTTCGCGAGGGATGCGGCGGGGCCCCTTGCAGGACACCGCCATAAGCAGCACTATCGAGAGCAGAAGGAGAAACTTTTTCATCGCAGTATAGCGCCGCAATCGGCTTTAAGGGCTTCCAGGACGCGGTCCATAGTCTTTTCCACCTCCGCGTCGGTGAGGGTGCGCTCGCTGTCCTGGAGCACGAAGTTAAGGGCATACTGCTTCTTGCCGAGAGGTATCTTCTCCCCGCGGTAAACGTCGAACAGGGATACGCTCCGGATGAGCTTCTTCCCTGCACGGAGGGCCGATTTGCGTACATCGGCATAGGCGACGCCTTCGTCCAGAAGGAGGGCGAGGTCCCTGCGTACTTCGGGGAAACGGGGCAGTTCCTTGAAGGAGAACTTGTCACGCTTGATGAGGGAGAAGAGCACTTCCCAGTTGATCTCCGCGGCCACCACAGCCTGACGTATGCCGAAGCGGCGTCCCAGCACGGGATTGATAACGCCGATGGTGCAGAGCACTGCAGGCTCCTTTCCGGGGACGAGGTAAACCTGTCCCTCGGCAAAGATATCCTGGGGAGCCACATCGGTCATAAGGCTGTCAATATCTATGCGATAGCGGTTCATAAGGGCCTGCACATAGCCTTTCAGAAGGAAGAAATCCGACTTCTGGGGGGCTGTACGCCAGCTCTTGTCGGGGGTGCCGGTCATAAACAGCGCAAAGTTGCGATGTTCGCCGTAGCCTTCCAGGGTTGTGCCGTCCTTTTCCGTGAGACGCTCATACACCGAGCCGTATTCGAAGAAACGGAGGCTGGTGCGCTGACGGTTCAGATTGTAGGCCACGACCTCCAGGCCGTTCAGCAGGAGGGTGGGACGCATTACGTTCAAGTCCTGGCTCAGGGGGTTCACGATATGGACGCAACGATCGGCCGGATAGGTCTGGATCCAGGTATAATACTCCTCCTTGGTGAGGGAGTTGTTCATAGTCTCCACAAAGCCGTTGGCCGCAAGGAAGTTGGAAATGTTGTTGCGAATTGCCTCGGGATCCGGCTTGGGGCTGGGATTCACGCTCATACGCAGCGTCTGGGGCAGTTCCACGTTGTTGTAGCCGTAGATACGGAGCACTTCCTCCACCACGTCGCATTCGCGGGTGACATCCACCATATAGGTAGGGGCAGCCACCAGGGCACCGCCTTCACGGCGCTCGATAAACTCGTAATTGAGGCCTTCCATTATCTTTTCGATGGTATCGTGACCAATCTTCTTGCCGATGAAATGCTCCATACGGCCGTAATCCAGATCGATCTTTGCGCGGCCGATGGGATTGGGATATACTTCCCTGACCTTTCCTACGACCTCTCCACCGGCGATCTCCTGAATGAGGAGGGCGGCACGCAGGGCTGCGTAGGAAGCGGCCTCGGGATCGGCCCCTCTTTCGTAGCGGAAGGAGGCGTCGGTGGAAAGCTGCTGGCTTTTTGCAGTACGGCGTATGGAAACGGGATCGAAGTAGGCGCCTTCGATAAAGACGTTGACGGTGGAATCGGAAACGCCGGAATCCTCACCGCCGAAAACGCCTGCAAGGCACATAGGGCCCTCGGCATCGGCGATAACCATATCCAGGGCCGAGAGGCTGCGCTCCACCCCGTCCAGGGTACGGAGCTTTTCGCCCTGTGCGGCGCGGCGTACTATCACCTTTCCGCCGCGGATCTTATCGGCATCGAAGGTGTGCAGGGGCTGACCGGTCTCGAAGAGGATGAAGTTGCTCACGTCCACGATGTTGTTTACCGGACGGGAGCCGATGGAAAGCAGCCTCTCCTGCAGCCACTGCGGTGAGGGGGCCACCTTTACTCCCTTTACGGTAATGCCAAGGTAGCGGGGTGCGCCTTCGCTGTCCAGCACCTCCACGGGGATGGACTCCCCTTTCCCCTCACGGAAAGCTTCCACGCCCGGACGCTCCAGGCTGCAGGGGATGTCGCGGCTGCGCAGGTAGGCGTACAGGTCGCGGGCCACTCCCCAGTGGGAGGCGGCATCTATCCTGTTGGCGGTGATTTCGTATTCGATTACGGCCTCGTCTTTGAGGCCCAGATACTCTTTTGCAGGGGTTCCCACGACGGCATCCTCGGGAAGGACCATTATTCCCTCGTGGCTGGCGCCTATCCCGAGTTCATCTTCGGCGCAGATCATACCGAAGGATTCCACTCCGCGGATCTTTGACTTCTTAATCTTGAAGTCGCCGGGGAGGACAGTGCCGATGCGGGCGAAAAGGACCTTCTGCCCTGCAGCCACGTTGGGGGCGCCGCAAACTACGGTAACGGGCTCGCCGCTGGCGTCATCGACGGTGGTGATATGCAGATGATCCGAATCCGGATGGGCTTCGCAGGTGAGGACCTTGGCCACGACCACGCCCCGGAGGCCTCCGGGGACTGCTTCCTGCTGCTCAAGGGCATCGACCTCGATGCCGATCGAGGTCATAGCTTCGGCCACCTGTTCGGGGCTGAGCTCGCATTTGAGATAGCACTTGAGCCAGTTGTAAGAAATCTTCATAATTATTTGTTGTTTTCTATATCTTCCAGACGGAAAAGGGATTCCACAAAGGCCTTGCGGTCAAATACTTTGAGGTCCTGGACTCCTTCTCCTATACCAAGGAACTTGATGGGGAAACGGAACTGGTCCACTATTCCCACTACGACGCCTCCCTTGGCGCTGCCGTCCAGTTTGGTGACGGCAAGGGCGGTGACATCGGTTGCTCGGGAGAACTCCCTGGCCTGAACGAAGGCGTTCTGACCGGTGGATCCGTCCAGGACCAGCAGGACCTCGTGCGGGGCATCCGGCACCACCCGGCCTATAACATTGCGGATCTTGGTGAGTTCGTTCATAAGGTCCACGCGGTTGTGAAGGCGGCCCGCCGTATCGATAAGCACGACATCGGCCCCTTTAGCGACGGCCGATTTAACCGTGTCGAAGGCCACCGAGGCGGGGTCCGCCCCCATAGCCTGCTTTACGATGTCGGCGCCGGCACGCTCTGCCCATACGCAGAGCTGCTCCACGGCAGCGGCGCGGAAAGTATCGGCGGCACCTATCACCACCTTCTTTCCCTGGGCGGTGAGCATAGCTGCAATCTTGCCGATGGTGGTGGTCTTTCCTACCCCGTTAACTCCCACTACCAGAATCACATAGGGCTTTTTGCTGAAGTCGAAGGGCTGAACCGGGGCATCGTCTCCCACAAGCGCGGCTATCTCCTCGCGGATAATCCCGACCAGCTCTTCCATATCCACATAGCGGTCCTTCTCCACCCTGTCCTCTATGCTCTCTATGAGCTTGAGGGTGGTGTCCACGCCCATATCGGATCCCAGCAGGGCTTCCTCTATGGCATCCAGCACGTCGTCGTCCACCCGGGACTTGCCCACTATGGCACGCCCGAGTTTCTGGAAGAAGTTCAGATTGGTCTTTTTTACCCCTTTGTCAAAGATTCCCATGTGGATTATCTCTTAATCCACAAAGATACGCAATTTTTCGCAAAAGAACCAGTGCGGAAGGCTCAGAATGTGACCGAGTTCCTGCTGGCTCCGACTTTGATGTTTATATCGGCCGATGCCTGTATGCTGCGTCCGAAGCTGTACTCACCCATATCCGGGTCCATAGTGGCCTCATAGACAGTAAGCTGGGTGCCGATTTTGATTCCCACGAAGAAGTTCTCCCCGTAGTAGTCGTCTACCTGGAGATAGATATTGCTTCCCATAGCCACGTCGAAGCCTTGTGCGAAGTTCCAATTGTAGTTGGTGGAGCTGTAAACGTGGTACTGGTCGGCGTCAAAACTTGCCTGGACATGCACGGTGCCCCCGTCAAGTGCCTTGTACGTAACGCTCACCGAAACATTGTCCCTGGGCATAGTAAAGTGGACGTAGGTAACGTCGCGTGTAAAGCTGATTGCCTGACCTCCGGAAGTGAGCACGGTCACCTTGTCTATCTGCTGATTCTCAGGTATTTCGATAGTACAGCCCACATCTTCCCCTTCCCAGAAAAGATTGCCGGCATTCATCCAGACTCCCGTCCCGGGAGTGACGGTCCAGGCCTGGCGGGCCTTTGAGCCGAGGCTGAGGGATGTGGCCTTCTCAGGTATGGTGACCTCGAAGAAATAATAGTCGTAGGCATAGTGTGTGGGGGTGAAGACATCCCCTCCGGGAATGCTTACCTCGCAGGGCTTGAATCCGGCGTTCGCGTGGGCCAGGACATAGACCTTGTCCCCGGGAATACCCCTTTCCACAGGTACTCCGGAATAGATGTCGGGATAGCTGTACAGCTGCACCGATTCAATATTGGCACCGGCACTTACGCTCACGGGTATCTTCTCCCTGAAAAGCAGGCTCACAGTGACGTTCTCCGAAGGCATCGTAAAACGCACGTATGCCCTCTGCAGAAGCTGGACTCCGGTCGAGGCCGGGGCCGATACCCCCGAGAGATAGTAGGGCTCCAGGGTCCAGATTTCGGCTACCACAGTTTCGCCGTCAATGGCCTGGGCAGGGAATTTTGACTTCTCCAGATCCACGTATTTGGAGGTATTGTTCTCCCAGAGGATGCGGAAAATGCCGTGCTGCTCGCCGCTGACTTTAAGCTGGACGTCGGCACTTACATTCTGAAAGCCGGGACGGACGCTTATCTTGTACACATTGCCGAGCAGGGCGTCCAGGCGGGAGTAGCTGCAGCCATTGCCCTCCAGGGGCTGCCAGTTGCCGCCGCCCATACGGTACTCCACTTTTGTGAGAGTAAAGGCGTCGGGAACCTGGAGATAGCAGTCGAAGTACTTATAGCCATAGTCGTCGCTCACTCCGTAGAGCCTTACGCCTTCCGGAGCCTCTGCCAGGCTGAGTCCGAATCCGTCGGGGCTCATCTGCTGCTGCACGCTGTAACAGGCCGTCACCGAGAACTCTCCATCGGGGATCCTGACGGGGACACTCACTCCCCCGTTCGTAATTTCCTGGTCCAGAGGCACGTAAACATCGTCGTTCACGTGCACGTGGATATGCTCCAGATGGGTCTTCTGGATGCCTGCGGCAAGCACATCGGCACCTTTTATATGCAGCATTGCAAAGCCGTCGGCATCGGTTTTCTTCCACCAGTCACCTTCCTCCACCTGGATGAAAGTAGGAGTAAGATTCTGCTGGGATACGAGGATGGATTCTTTCCCGGCCGCTTCACCGCCGTTTCCGGAGGTTTCATTATCGGCATTTGTTTTCTGCTGGCAGGCTACGGAGGCTGTCATAAGCACGAGCGCTGCATAATAAAGTATCTTTTTCATAGTTCACTACTTGACTAACGAAGTGCAAAGATATAAAAAAATCCGGCTGCAGGAGCCGGATTTTCAATTAATCGTCTGTCAATTTTATTCGGCAGACTCGTTCACTACAGCGTTCCACTTGTCATAGGCCTGCTGGAACTCGCTGCCCTGGCCGCGGAGCTGGAAGTTGATCCTCTTGAGGAAATCGGCCGATGCGAGCTTCACCTGAGGGTTGGAAGTAACGTTGTAGGCGCTTTCGAACAGGGGCAGGCTCTGCTTGTACAGGTCCCAGAGCTGTGCCTGCATCTGGTCGTACTTCTGCCATTCCTTGTAGTCCAGGGCGTTCATTTCGTCCACCAGGACTTCGGCCCTCTTCAGGATTATCTGACCCTGGCCGAAGAAGCCCATATCGTACTTGGGATCTACCTCGAGGCTCTTGACGTAGGCGGCGTTGGCCTCGTCAAGCTTGCCCAGGTTGGAGTAGATATTGCCTTCAACATAGTAGAGGGAAGGGTTGTCGGGCATAGCCTGCTTGGCTTCGTCCAGCAGTTCCACGATCTTCTCGGGCTCCTCCTTGGTCTGCAGATACAGATTGATCAGGTTGGTAAGGATGAGGGCGTTGTCGGGATAGGCGGTGAGACCGGTGGCAAGGTAATTCTTGGCGGCAAGGGTATCGGCCTTTGCGAGAGCGCACTCTGAGAGGGAGCCGTAGATGTTGCCTTCGGAGGTATAACCTACTGCCAGGCACTTGTTGTAGTACTTTTCGGCGGTGTCGTAGTCCTTGAGCGTAAGGGCGGTAAGGGCGGCGTTGTAGTGGGCGTCGTCGTTACGGGCCGAGCAGGGAGGAAGGACGGATACGTCGGCGGCACCTTTGAAGCAGGCGTGAGCCTTGGGCTGGTCGCCCAGGGTGTAGGCCATAAAGGCGTCGTTGTAGTACAGGTCCACGATTTCCTGGAGCTTGGGATCGATGTCCTTGTCCTTGGCGCCCAGCTCGAAAGCGTGGGAATAGGCCTTGGCTGCGAGCATCAGGAGGTCTCCGGGAACACTCTGGCGGGTTACGTCGGCAAACTGGAGCATTCCGTTCTGGTTGAAGTAGACATCCACGTGCGAGAAGCTCTGCTTTTCGAAGCTTACGCCGTCAAGCTCTACGGTAGCCACGGAAACGGGTTTCTCCTTGAAAGACATCGAGAAAGAGGTCTTGTCCAGGCCGGGGATGACCGACGAGGTGGGGTTCTTGTAGGCATTGATATAGGCTTTGCCCAGATTCACCCAGGTGGCCGGCTTGGCACCTTTCTTTGCATCCTGGGAAGCGGCGAGAGCCTTGTCTACCGCCTTCTGCATGTCTGCATCCGGCTTCTGTGCATACGCCAGCTGCAGCGAGCAGGCGAGTGCGAGGGCGAATAACATCTTTTTCATCTCTATTCGATTTTAGTTTTATACTTCTGTATTCTCTGCGGGAAGTTCATTGTTATCGGCCGCCTGGCTTTCTTCCTCTTCATCGTGGTTGACGACGGAGATGGCGGCTATCGAATCCCCTTCCCTTATGTTAATGAGCTTCACTCCCTGGGTTACCCTTCCGGATACGCTGATGGTGTTGACAGGCATCCTTATGGTAACTCCGCTCCGGCAGATAATCATCAGGTCGTCCTCGTCGGTGACGTTCTTGATGGCTACCAGGCGGCCGGTCTTTTCAGTGATGTTCAAGGTCTTTACGCCCTTGGCACCGCGGGAGGTCTGGCGGTAATCCATAGGATCCGAACGCTTTCCGTAACCGTTTTCGGAGACGGCCAGCACCTGATGACGGGCTACGTCTTCGGCCTGCGGATCCTGGCTTACTACGCCGACCACGAAGTCACCTTCTTCAAGATTGATGCCACGCACGCCGGTGGAGGTCCTGCCCAGCGGACGGGCTTCGCTTTCGTCGAAGCGTACGCAGCGGCCTCCGTTGGCTGCAATCATTATGTTGCAGCGGCCGTTGGTGAGGATGGCTTCAAGGAGTTCGTCGTCCTCGCGGATGTTGATTGCGTTCACGCCGTTGGTCCTGGGACGGGAGTAGGCTTCCAGGGAAGTCTTCTTGACGACACCGTTCCTGGTGACCATCATAATGTAGTTGTTGTTTATGAATTCCTCGTCCTTAAGGGTCTTGACGTTAAGGTATGCGCGAACGGAATCGTCGGGCTCTATCATCAGGATGTTCTGGATGGCGCGGCCCTTGGAGGAACGGTTTCCTTCGGGGATTTCATAGACCTTAAGCCAGTAGCAGCGGCCCTTCTGGGTGAACAGAAGCATAGTGCTGTGGGTGTTGGCTATGTAGATGTGTTCTATGAAATCGGCCTCGCGGGTGGCGCTGCCCTTCATACCCACTCCGCCGCGGTTCTGGGTGCGGAATTCGGTGAGCGGGGTACGCTTGATGTAGCCCAGGTGGGAAATGGTGATCACCTGGTCCTCATCGGCATAGAAGTCCTCTGGGTTGAATTCGTCGGCCGACAGGGTGATTTCGGTGCGGCGGGGATCCCCGTAGCGCTCCTTGAGTTCCATCGTTTCCTGCTTGACTACCTTGAACTGCTCTTCCACGGAACCGAGGATGAGGTTGCAGCGGTCGATGAAGCGCATAAGCTCCTCATACTCGGAACGGAGTTTCTCGCGGTCCAGGCCGGTGAGCTGGCCGAGTGTAAGGGCGATGATTGCGGCCGACTGGGGCTCGGTGAAACCGTAACGGTCCTGCAGCATCTGCTTGGCGTCGTCGCGGTTCTTGGTTTCGTAACGGATGATGTGGACAATCTCGTCGATGATGTCCATAGCCTTCAGGAGGCCTTCCAGGATATGGGCGCGCTTCTGGGCCTTGTCCAGTTCGAACTTGGTACGGCGGACCACTACCTCGTGGCGGAATTCCACGAACTGGCCGATGATTTCCTTCAGGCTCAGGGTGCGGGGACGTCCCTTTACCAGGGCCACATTGTTGAAGGAGAAGCTGCTCTGGAGCGGGCTGTACTTGTATAGCATATTCAGCACCACGCCGGAGTTGGTTCCCTGCTTGAGACGTATGATCACGCGGGTTTCGCCGCGGGAGCTTTCATCGTTGATGTATGAGATGCCCTCCACCTTCTTCTCTTCCGAAAGCTGGGCTATCTTCTCTATCATCTCCCTCTTGTTCACCATATAAGGGATCTCGGTGACGACTATGGTCTCACGGCCTTTGTCGTCCACTTCGATTTCCGTCTTGGAACGCACTACCACGCGGCCGCGGCCGGTCTCGTAGGCTTCCTTGATGCCGGCCTTGCCCATTACGATGCCGCCGGTGGGGAAATCGGGACCCTTGATGTGCTGCATAAGCTCATCGGTGGTGATTTCGGGATTGTCGATATAGGCGCAGATTGCGTCGCAGCATTCGCCAAGGTTGTGCGGGGCCATATTGGTGGCCATACCCACGGCGATGCCGGAGGCGCCGTTGAGCAGCAGCAGAGGGGCCTTGGTGGGCACCACGGTGGGTTCAAGGAGGGTGTCGTCGAAGTTGGGCGTCATATCCACGGTATCCTTGTCCATATCTCCGAGGACATCCTCGGCCATTCTCTGGAGCTTGGCCTCGGTGTATCGCATAGCTGCCGGGGAGTCGCCGTCCACGCTGCCGAAGTTACCCTGGCCTTTCACCAGAGGGTAGCGCTGGTTCCAGTCCTGGCCCAGGCGGACCATAGCATCATATACGCTGGAGTCTCCGTGCGGATGGTATTTACCCATCACCTCACCCACGATACGGGCGCTCTTCTTTGTCTGGCCGCCATAGCTCAGGCCCATAGCATCCATACCGAAAAGGACCCTTCTCTGAACGGGTTTGAGGCCGTCGCGGGCATCCGGGAGAGCACGCGAAACGATTACCGACATAGAGTAGTCTATGTAGGCGGTGCGCATCTCGTGGTCTATTTCCACGGGCTCGATGTAACCGCTTTCAACGCTCTGGTCCAGCTGCATTTTCTCGTCGTTATTTTCCATCTTTTTCGTAGCTGTTTATAAACGTACAAAGATACGAAATATTTTTGGATTTTCACAGTTTTCCGGACACGAAAAAAGGCCCCTCAGGGCCCTTTTTCAATAAAGTTTCTGCATACTCGGGAATTCCGTGCGCGGAAGCTGTGGATTGTCCACCGTAGAGTCCACCGTGAGGGCGTTTCCGAGCATTACGTTATGCTCCAGGAAGGCCTTCTGCAGGGGCCAGGTGGGGACGAACATCGCCGCGATGTCGTGGGAGTGGCCCACAAAGCGGTAGATGCTGTAATTGTAGCCTTTCTTGCCGTATACATCGGCCAGGGCGGAGCTTCCCCACATACCATTTTTCATAACCTGTATCTTCTTGTAGGCAACGGTCTGGTCCTCGATACCGTGCAGCAGCAGGATCGGGCAGGGAGGGTTCTTGTAGGCAGGTGTCCCCTCGTCCCCTATTATGGCTCCGGCAAAGGACATCAGGCCCTTGAAATTGAAGCCTTCCGGAAGTTCCTCCACCTTATCGCCGTTGGAAATGTACCATTCGGCCGCCAGGGAGATGATAGCCCCGGCCGAGCTGCCTGAGAGGACGATATTCGAGGGATCTATGCTCAGGTCTTCGGCATTGTCGCTCAGGAAACGGACTGCGCTGAAAAGGTCCTCGACCCCCATATCCTGGGCCTTCTGGGCCGATTTTGCCGCCTTCATAATGCCGAAGGGGCCGAAGTTCATCTTCACGCCCTTGAGCCCCAGGCGGTAGTCTATTGAGATAACGGTATAGCCGTTGTCGTTAAGGAGCTTGAACCAGGGGTTGTAGTACGGATCGTTCCTGGATCCCATAATGAAACCGCCGCCAAATACGAAGAGTATTGCCGGCTTGCTCTGCCCTTCGAAACTGAGTTCGCTGCCCTCAGTGGGCCTGTGGATATCCAGATAGAGCGAGCAGGTGTCTCTCTGGGCATAAAGATAGGTCTCCTGGGCCCTCAGCTGAAACAGGGGCAGAAGGAAGAGCAAAAAAGTGAAAATTTTTTTCATATTTTTTAGCTTGCGCAATAGTTTGGCTCAAGGCAGGGCTAACTTTGCATCAGAAATTAAATGACAGAGATATGAAAAACACAGAATTCAACATCGACAGCCTGGGTTCATTCATCAGTTCTTCGGTAAGTTTCAAAGCTCTCAAGGACATCATTTCCGACCTTGATCTGGAGTTTGAGGCTGCGCAGGAACTTTAGTCACCACCGTGCTCTCCTTATCCGGCGCCAGCGAAACCTTGAGGGTGCATACATCGGCCCCCTTTCCGGAGCGCAGCACCCGGTCGGCAATGATAAATTCCGACACAGGGTCTTCCACATAGCGCATTATGGCGCGGCGCAGAGGCCTGGCACCGAAGGCGGGATCGTAGCCGGCATCGGCCACGAAGCGGCGGGCCTGCGGGGTAATGCTAAGCTTGTAGCCGGCTTCCAGGGCCCTCGCCCTCAGATCCTTGAGCTCTATGTCTATAATCTTGCCCAGGGCTTCCCTGTCCAGGGAATGGAAGTAAACCTGGGCATCCACGCGGTTCACGAATTCCGGCGGGAAGGCCTTCTTCACGGCCTTTTCCAGCACGGCACGGCGATCGGCCTGGACGCTGCGTGAGGCTGTGGCAAAGCCTATTCCGCTTCCGTATTCCTCCACCTCGCGGCTTCCCACGTTGGAGGTCATAATTACAAGCGTATTCTTGAAGTCCACGGTGCGGCCGTTGCTGTCGGTAAGCCGCCCGTCATCCATCACCTGCAGGAGCAGGTTGAAGATATCCGGATGGGCTTTCTCTATCTCGTCCAGAAGAACCACGCAGTAGGGCTTGCGGCGCACCCTTTCGCTCAGCTGGCCGCCTTCCTCATATCCCACATAGCCAGGAGGCGCACCTATGAGCCTGGAAACGCTGAATTTCTCCATATATTCGCTCATATCCAGGCGCACCATATTGTCCTCGGAATCGAAGAGATACTCCGCCAGGGTGCGGGCGAGCTGGGTCTTTCCCACTCCTGTGGGGCCGAAGAAGAGGAAGGTACCGATGGGACGGTTGGGGTCCTTCAGCCCAGCGCGGTTGCGCTGGATGGCCCTCACTACGGTCTCCACGGCCTCGTCCTGCCCGATTATGCGGCGGCTGAGGCGCTCCCTCATCTTGATTATGCGGTTGCCTTCGCTTTCGGCCACCTTGTTCACGGGAATGCCGGTCATCTTGGACACTACCGAGGCTATGTCTTCCTCGTCCACTACGGCATCGGCCTTTTTGCGGCTTATGGAAAGGCGGACCATCGAGCCGGCCTCGTCCAGGGCGTCGATAGCCTTGTCCGGCAGGGATTTGTCACTGATATAACGGTCCGTAAGGCGCACTGCGGCTTCTATGGCGGCGTCGGTATAGCTTACGCCGTGATACTCCTCGTACCTGTGCCTGAGCTGCTTCAGGATGCCGATGGACTGAGGTACATCGGCCGGATTCACGACTATCTTCTGGAAGCGGCGGTCAAGGGCGCCGTCCTTCTCCACTATCTTGGTGAATTCGTCCAGGGTGGTAGCGCCTATGCACTGGAATTCTCCGCGTGCCAGGGCCGGCTTGAGCATATTGGCCGCGTCCAGGCTGCCGGAAGCCCCGCCTGCGCCCACGATGGTGTGGAATTCGTCTATGAAAAGGATTATGTCAGGATTCTCAGAAGCCTCTTTGATAATGGTCTTGAGGCGTTTCTCGAAGTCTCCGCGGTACTTGGTACCTGCCACCACGGAGGCGATGTCCAGCGAAAGTATGCGCTTTTTCGCAAGGGCGGCCGATATGCTCCCCGTAGCTATCCTCTGGGCTATTCCCTCCACTATGGCCGATTTTCCCACGCCGGGCTCGCCTATGAGCATAGGATTGTTCTTCTTGCGACGGCCCAGGATCTGGATTACGCGGGAAATCTCGTCCTCGCGGCCCACCACGGGATCCAACTTGCCCTCACGGGCCGCCCGGGTAAGGTCGTAGGCGAATTCCTCTATGTCCAGTTTCTTCTCCTGAGGGTCCTCATCGGGGCCCTGGGCGGGCTGGGGATCGGCGTCGGGAGCGGCCTGCTGCTGGTCCGAGGGACGCAGCAGTCCTTCATCCTCCATTGCGGCCAGAAGGCGGCCGTAGTCCAGTCCCCTTGCCCTCAGATAGGCCTGGCCATAGCTCTCCGAAGTGCGGATAAGGGCCAGCAGCAGGTGCTGGGGCATCGCGGTGGGGCTTTTCAGGCGTGCGGCTTCCATAATGGTTATGCTGAGCACGTTCTGCGCCTGACGGGAGAAGTTGATCTGGTCTATATGTTCGTAGGGAATGGTTTCGTTGGTGAAGATCCGCTGGTCTATGAAGGTCTTGATATCGGCCGGTTCCACCCCGAGGCTCTGCAGGAGGCGGAAGGCCACATTGTCCTCGTGGCGGATTATTCCGAGGAAAAGATGGTCGGGGCCTATTCCGTAGCTCCCGGTGCGCATAGCTTCCTCGCGGGCGTATTTGATGACGTCGTTCAGATCGTCCGAAACTTGTAACTGCATATTTGTGTCTTTGTGCAAATTTAGTAAACAAGAATCAAACCAGCAACTGTGATGTGACAAAATGGCATACAGCCAAGGCACAATAATTGCATATATATTCATCCGGTATGAAAAAGACAATCACTGTTTTGGCTCTTATGCTCGCCTGTCTGGCAGCCGGAGCACAGCAATACGAAGGCAGCTTCACCCAGGCTAAAACCCTGAAGGTGAGCGGAAAAGTTATAAAGAGTGCAGGCACTCTGAGTTTCAAGGCACCCGACCAGATGGTTATGCTTTACACCCAGCCCGACGGGGACTATTTCATCATCGACGGTCCTTTCCTGAGGATGGATATGAGGGGTACAGCTCTGGATGTGGATACTTCCACCAACAAGGCAATCAAGATCCAGCGCAATGCCCTGCTGTACAGTATCAGCGGAGATTACGACAAGATTGCTGCCGAAATGGAGGCCGATATCAATGTTAGCCCCAAGGCCGGGGGCAAGCACGTAGTGATAAAGGTTCGCAATCCCCAACCCCGCAGCTACTCCGCAATGGAGTTGGACTACGGCAAGGACGGCCGCCTCACCAGGATGGTCCTGGAGGAAGGCAGCAGCATCTCCACCGAGTACATTCTCAATCTGAAATAAGGCAGAGGCCTTTACCTAGCCGACGCAGGCTGACAGAGGCTGACCAAGTCGTCCCGACTTCGGCCAGCCTCTATTTTTAGAAGCTGTTTTAAGGATTCCAAAGAGTAAAGGTGAACAACACCGTTGATTAAATGCAACAGACAGCACGGCTATTTCTGGGCAAGTAGTCTGCCGGATCCGGACAGATAGTCACGGAGGGGAACGAAACAGGCCATTTTTGTTCCTCTCCGTGATCAGCGTGAACGCGAGCAGGAACATTTTTGCCGTTTTTTGTTCCTCTTTGAGACAGACCGAACAGACGTCCCCAGCGAATCCAGCGCGGGGGCTTGTCAGCCGATGAAAATTGGTTTTTCGGAGCAACCGCACCGAAAAATAATTTTCAGCGGCGGGTGGGGGATGGATTC
>JAGCYC010000067.1 GCA_017961015.1 Bacteroidales bacterium
CAATCAACGTTTTTGCGGCATTATCGTTGATTGTCTGCAATTTTTAAGCAGACAATCGACGCTTGGGCAGCGTGGATGGGGATCCCGCCGCGAGGAGGCCCTTTTCCCAGAGGCCCCCGGAGCGGCGCTGGCTTAGCCGCTGAGCCGCGCTATGCGAGGCGGCGTTCCTTCGCCGGTCCCAGGTCTCGGCGGGGAACAAAAACCCGGGAGATTGTCCCCGTTCGTGATCACGCCAATCACGGAGAGGAACAAAAATGGCCTGTTTTGTTCCTCTCCGCGACTAACGGTCCGGGTCTAGCAGATAACTTGCTATGCAAAAAAGGCAAACTTCCTGATGTCAACTTTTTTGCCCCCCGGCGCGCGGTATGTCGCTTCCAGTTCCCATCAGCGCAGCACAAAAAAACCGGCCACGGGGAGGTGGTCGGTTTTTTAACTTTCTGAGTGATAGGATACTACCAGCGGTCTTCGTCGGAGACGGAGAGCTTCTTGCGGGCGTGACGGCGACGGGCGCTCAGGACGCGGCGGCCATTGGCGCTGGCCATCCTGGCACGGAAACCGTGCTTGTTCACACGCTTGCGGCGGGAGGGTTGGAATGTTCTTTTCATGATATCTCTTTTTTATATTTTTCGCATAAGGGACTGCAAAGGTAGCAACTTTTGCCGAAATCGCAAAATTATTTTTCCAAGTGGATGAGCAGTTTTTCAGCGAAGTACGTGTCGTCCAGCCACTCCGACAGTCTCCAGCTGTGAACGGAGCCCTTCCTGAGGCGGAAACGGCCCATAGCCGCAGCTATCTCTTCATTCACGTCACCTCCCTTCAGGCACAGTATCCCCCGGCTGAATTTCCCCTTCACCCAGGGATACAGGTCCTCCAGCGAAGCTACGGCGCGGGACACTACGTAGTCGTAGGGGCCTGGAAGGTTTTCGGCCCTGGAATTTACCACGACCGCATTTTCAAGGCCGAGAGCCGATACCGCCGCCGATGCCACGATGGTCTTTTTCCCTACCGAGTCGCAGAGGGTGAAGCGTGCCCCCGGAAAGAGAATGGCAAGGGGAACACCCGGAAAGCCGCCGCCGGTGCCCAGGTCAAGTATGCTGCCGGCCGCAAAATGCTCCAGCTCCCCGGGCAGGGTCTGCAGATAGCGGGCTATCGCAAGCGAGTGCAGTACGTGGTGGCTGTACAGCGAATCAATATCCTTGCGGGAAATCACATTTATGCGCCCGTTCCATTCACGGTATATGGAATCCAGTGCCGCGAAACGCTCCTTCTGGAGCTCCGTAAGGCCGAAAAAGGCATCGGCAAAAGCTATGAACTGAGCTGCATTCATTCCACTTCCCCCCTTAACATCATTTCGGCGAGGTGCTGCTTGCCGCGACGGATACGGGTACGCACCGTATTCAGTTCCAGATCCAGTTCGCGGGCAATCTCTTCGTACTCGCGCTCCTCTATCATATATTTTATCATCACGTCCTTGTACAGCGAGGGCAGCTCGTCTATGTACTGCATAAGCCGCTGGTGCACCTCGTCGTGGATGATATCTTCTTCCGGAGTGGTGTCGGTTACTTCCTCGGACGGAGAAGCATCGGCCGATCCTTCCTTCTTCCTGTCCTCCCTCTGGATACGGCTGAGGTGGTCAAGGGCGGTGCGAGTGGCGATGGTGAGCAGCCAGGGGCGGAACTCCCTCTCCATATCGAAGCTCTCCAGGGCGGCAAATGCCTTCTGGAAGCTCTCCAGGACGACGTCGTCGGCATCGGCCTTCCATTTGAAATAGCCGCTTACACGGCTCCTGACGGAGCGCTCGTGCTGCTGGTAAAGCACCTTGTAGGCCGTCTGGTCGCCGCTTCGGGCGCGCTGGATCCACTGTTTCTCGCTAAGGTTTTCCATATCAGTGAGCCTCCAGCCAGTTTTTGCCGTGTGAACATTCTACCGTGAGCGGCACCGACAGCTTCACCACGTTCTCCATAACCTCCACGGCAATCTGCTCCACTCTTTCCACCTCGGAGGGAAGGGCGTCGAAAAGCAGTTCGTCGTGAATCTGGAGCACCATACGGCTGCGAAGGCCTTCCTCCCGGAGGCGCTGTGCAACGCCGGTCATCGCGAGCTTGATGATATCGGCCGATGTCCCCTGGATGGGGGCGTTCACCGCGTTTCGCTCGGCCACGGCCCGCACATTGGCATTGTGCGCGTTTATGTCGGGAAGGTAGCGGCGGCGTCCCAGAAGAGTCTGGACATAGCCCTTCTCCCGGGCCTGGGCGATGGCTCCCTCGATAAAGGAACGTATTGCCGGGAAAGATTCGAAGTAACCGTCTATCAAGGCCTTGGCCTCTTTCCTGGACAGGTGCAGCCTTTCGGCAAGTCCGAAGGCCGATATGCCGTACATTATGCCGAAATTGGCCGTCTTGGCCATACCCCTCTGCTCCCTCGTCACCTCCTCCACCGGAATGCCGAAGATCTTGGCGGCGGTGGATGCGTGTACGTCCACTCCGTCGCGGAAGGCCTGCAGAAGGTGCTCGTCGCCGCTCAGATGGGCCATAATCCGGAGTTCGATCTGGGAGTAATCGGCCGATACGATAAGTCCCTCCGGAGTTCCCGGGATAAAGGCCTTGCGGATTTCTTTGCCGCGTTCGGTCCTCACCGGGATGTTCTGGAGGTTGGGATTGGAGGAAGAGAGCCTTCCGGTAGCTGTAAGTGCCTGATTGAAAGTGGTATGGATGCGTCCGTCCACGGGAGAGATATAACCCGGGATGGGCTCGATATAGGTGGAAAGGAGTTTCTTGACAGCCCTGAATTCAAGGATTTCGGACACTACGGGGTGACGGTCGGCAATTTCCAGGAGGGTGGACTCGTCGGTGGTATACTGCCCCTTGGAAGCGCTTTTCTTCGCCTTCGGGTCAAGGGCCAGCCTGTCAAAGAGCAGCTCTCCTATCTGTTTGGGCGAAGAGATGTTCAGCTCCGGCTCGTTCACCATTTCACGGATATGCCGCTCCCTTTCGAGGACTTCTGAGCGAAGGCCCTCGGTAAAGCTGCGGATAACCTGGAGGTCCACCTTCACGCCGTCCCTCTCCATATCGGCAAGCACCTTGGAAAGAGGTTCTTCCATACTGTCGTAAAGCTGGGGAAGGTCTTCCCTGAGCTTTGCGGCAAGGCGGCAGAGGGCACAGGCTTCGCGGCCGCGGCTGCGGACGGGCTCCTCCTCGGGTACATCGTCGAAAAGTGAGAGGCTCGGGGCGGGTTCGGCGCTATCCTGTTCCAGCTGGATTCCCAGCAGGGTATGGCAGAGCTGCGTTACGTCGTGGCTGCGCTCCGGGTCCTTCAGGTAGTGCATCAGAACGACGTCCTCCCAGCAGCCCTCAAGGGCGATTCCGGCCCCTTTGAGCCAGCTGCTCTGGCGTTTCAGGTCGGCCCCGGCTTTTTTGACGGAGGCGTTTTCCAGTATGGGGCTGGCCTTGCCGATTTCATCGGCCGGAAGGACGCACCATAGATCCCTGCTGCCGAGGGTGAGCCTCTCCGGCTTGGCAAAAACGCCCTCCGAGGCGGCCTCGGCAACTATTGCAAGGCGGCCTTCGGCTAGGGCTGCGCGGGATACGGCATCCAGCGTTGCCTCCGTAGGTTCGAAGGCTTCGGCGGGTGCCGATGCCTGTACGGCGGCTTTTGCGGCGGCACCCAGGTAGCGGCGGAGCGACGCGAATTCGTAGAGCTCGAAAAGGGCGGCTGCATCGGCCCCGTAATTGCTGTCAAGGCGCATCTGCTCCAGCGCGACAGGGAGTTCGATGTCGGTCTTTATGGTCACCAGGGTTTTGCTCAGCTCCATATGGGGGCGGGCCTCGGCGAACTGTTCCTGCTGACGGGGACTGAGCTCCGAAAGGTGCCCGTATATGCTTTCCAAACTGCCGTAGCGGGCAATCAGCTTTGCGGCGCCCACCTCTCCGACGCCCTTGACGCCGGGGACGTTGTCGGCCGTGTCGCCGCAGATCGCCAGCATATCCACAACCTGCGAGGGAGAGGAAATCCCCCATTTTTCGCACAGTTCCTTCTCTCCAAGGATCTCGTCCTCGCCTCCGCTCTTTCCGGGCTTGTACTGGAACACGTGGGGGCCGATGAGCTGACCGTAATCCTTGTCGGGGGTTACCATATATACGTCCAGCGAAGAGCCGTTGAGCTGCGCCGCGGCCGAGCCTATTACGTCATCGGCCTCGAAGCCGCTCATCATCAGGACGGGTATGTTCAGGGAACGGACTATGGCGCTGAGCGGTTCCAGGGCCTCTTTTACCAGTTCCGGGGTGGGCGGCCTGGTGCCCTTGTACTCGGGATAGAGGGTGTTGCGGAAGCTGCCTCCCGGAGGGTCGAAGGCCACGGCGAGATAGTCGGGCTGCTCCCGGCCGATAAGTTCCAGGAGATACTTGGTAAAACCGTAGAGGATGGACGTGTCCACCCCCTTGGTATTTATCATAGGCCGGCGCAGGAAGGCATAATACATCTTGAACACCAGCGCATGCCCGTCTATAAGAAAGAGTTTTGCCATAAGGGGAAGCTGCTTGAGGCCAAAGATACGAAAAAAATCCGGCTAAAGATTCTCTACCAGTTCGTAATCCAGAAGTTTCTGTTCGAGGGAAGTCCCTTTCACCCTTATGCGTACGGGGTCGCCCAGGCGGAAGCTGTGGTGGCTGCGGCGCCCGAAGGCCCTGTAGTGGGTCTCGTCAAAGACATAGAAATCGCCCCTGATGGTCCTGTAGGGCACCATACCTTCTATCTTGGTGGGCTCTATCTCCACGTAGATGCCCCATTCGGTGATGCCGCTTATATGCCCGTCGAACTCCTGCCCTATCTTGTCTTCCATAAATTCCACCAGCTTGTACTTGATGCTGTCGCGCTCGGCTTCGGCGGCTATGCTTTCGCGTTCGGAAGCGTGGCGGCATTCCTTTTCGAAGACATCGGCCGGGGCCGATGCTCCGCCTTCGAGATAGCTTGCGAGCAGGCGGTGTACCATAAGGTCCGGATAGCGGCGGATGGGAGAGGTAAAATGAGTATAGAACTTGAATGCAAGGCCATAGTGGCCGATATTGTCGGTGCTGTAGCAGGCCTTGGCCATAGAGCGCAGGGCAAGGATCTGGATTGCCGCAAGCTGGGGTTTTCCCTTGGCATCGGCCATAAGTCCGTTTATGCTCTTCGCAAGTTCGCGGCCGTTTTCCGCGGGCTTGGGCTTGAAGCCGAAGAAGCGGGCAAAGTCCATCAGGCCCTCTATCTTGTCGGGATTGGGAACGTCGTGTACGCGGTAGACGAAGGTCTTCGCCTTGGCCTGGACGCGGCCGTTCATCTTACCTCCGGTAGCCACGTATTCGGCAACGGAACGGTTTGCGAGGAGCATAAACTCCTCAATGAGCCAGTTGGCCTCGCAGGAGAGCTTCTGATGCACCCCCACTGGCTTTCCCTTTTCGTCCACTTCCACCACCATCTCGGGGCGGTCAAAGTTCACGGCACCTGCCGCAAAACGGCGTTTGCGAAGTTTCAGGGCAAGGCCGTTCAGGCTGCGGAGCGCGTGGACGGTGGCCTCGGGGATATCGGCTGGATCCTCCCCCATAAGGATGGCCTGGGCCTGGTCGTAGTCGAATCGGTGGTCGGACACTATTTCGCTGCGGCCGAACCAGCTCTTCAGGACCTTAGCCTCGGGTGTAATTATGAAAACGGCGCTGAAAGTGAGTTTCTCCTCTCCCGGACGGAGTGAGCACAGGCGGTTGCAGAGCTTTTCCGGAAGCATCGGGACGGTGCGGTCCACAAGGTACACCGAGGTGCCCCTTTCGCGGGCCTCGCGGTCGATTTCGCTGCCGGGAGTCACGTAGTGGCTCACATCGGCTATATGGACGCCGACTTCGATATTGCCGTCTTCGAGTTCGCTGTAGGAAATGGCGTCGTCGAAGTCCTTGGCATCGGCCGGGTCTATGGTGAAGGTGAGGACCTTACGGAAGTCGCGCCGATGCGCCCTGTCCCTGTCGGTGATTTTGTCGGGAATGGCGGCGGCCTCGTCCTCCACCGCCTTCTCGAAGCGGTAAGGCAGGCCGAATTCGGCCAGGATGGCGTGCATCTCGGTGTCGTTCTCACCGGGCATACCCAGGATGTCGGTCACGTGGCCGTAGGGATTAGGCTCCCCCCGGTTCCAGCCGTCCACGACGGCAGCCACTTTCATACCCCTTTCACCGCCTTCCGGAATGGGAACCTGGATGTCGTAGGGCATTGTCTTGGAACTCATAAGCACCCAGCCCTGGGCGCCCACAGTATGGAGGATTCCCACAAAAGGCCTGTCGGAGCGCTCCAGGACAGCGATTATTTCTCCGCTGCGACGCTTTGCCGCGCCGGTCTTTTCCTGGGTTACGGCCACCCTGACAGTATCTCCGTGAAGGGCTCCGCGGGTCTTGGACGCCTTGACATACACGTCTTCGTCCTGTCCCTCTATGCGCACAAAGACAAAGCCCTCCCTGGACATCAGGGCTTTCCCCACATATTCGGGGATGACGCGCTTCTTCTTTTTTGAACCGCCCTTATTGCGGCCGTTGCGTCGTTTACTCATATCTGATTATTTACGGCCGCAAAGATACGAATAATTCGCGTAATTACGCCTTGCGCCGTGAGCGTGCGCGAATCCTGCGCGGGGGCTTGCCAGTCCGATGAAAATTGGTTTTCAGGAGCAACTGCACCTGAAAATAATTTTCAGCGGCAGGTAGGAGAGGATTCGCCGTACAAGCCGGCAGGAGATGCCCGGTCGAAGCCGGGCATGACGGGATGGGCAGGTCAGAGCCGGGCATGACCGAAAGGCCGGAGCTGGGCAACTGCCCGCCGAGCGTGGGAGTGTGGAGGATTTGCCGCGCGTGGGGGGGGGCAAAAACGCCCTCCTATGCTTGACTTGTCCTGACATAGGTTTACAGACTGAGAGTCGATAATGTAAACTTAATGTAGGACTAAAAATGGAGACACGAACAAGACGTTACAATGATGCTGAGAAGCTTCAGATCATTGAAGAGTACATGCATTCCGGGGAGTCGATGGAGGCATTCCAGGTAAAATATGGGATGGGACATTGCACTTTATCAAGATGGATGACTAACTTTGGACTTTCAAACACAAGCCAAAGGCAGTACATCGAGATGAAAAAAAAGTTAACCGAGTCCCCGGAAAAGACACTAAGAGAGCGTACTCTCGAGGCCCGATTGGCGCAGCTTGAGAAGGAGTTGAAAGCAGAAAAGCTTAAGACGGAGGCTGCCAATGCCATGATTGATGTCGCAGAGGAAGAGCTAGGCATTGACATACGAAAAAAAGCTGGTGCCAAGCAGTAGGTAAGCTTCGCATGTTGCACCCGAAGATGTCAGTAGATGCAATATGTGCACTGTTTGGCAAGACGAGACAAGCTTACTATCAGAGGCTTAGCTACAAGTACGAAGAGTATGCAGAAGAGAGCATAATCTTAGACTTGATAGCTGAACTCAGAAAAGATATGGGTAGGATGGGTGGTCGCAAATTGTGGCATGAAATCAATGATGCGCACCCGGGGTTGATAAGCAGAGATAAGTTGTTTGACATACTCGACAAGTATCATTTGAAGGTTCATCGCAGAAAGAGAGGAGTTCGGACAACTTGGAGCGCAAACTGGTTCCATCGGTTCCCGAACTTGATAAAAGAAATGGTGCTGACAGCAGCTAATCAAGTGTGGGTAAGCGACATAACCTATATTGAGACAGAGGCGGGCTTTGTATATCTACATCTGGTAACAGATGCATACTCGAAGAAGATCATGGGCTGGTGCTTGAGTCCTAGTCTTCATGCAGAAGCGACAATACAGGCATTGCAGATGGCGATACGTAATGCTGGGTGCAACCTAAAAGGGCTGATACACCACTCAGACAGAGGATGCCAATACTGTTGTGAGAAGTATGTAAAGCTATTGCAGGACAACGGCATCGAGATCAGTATGACTCAGGATGGCGACCCAAGAGATAACGCCATAGCAGAAAGAGTGAATGGAATCTTAAAGTCTGAATGGCTTTATGATGAGCACTTTAGAGGTTATGAAGATGCTTTAAAGCGCGTTGCACAGGTTATAAACTTATACAACAACAAGCGGCCCCACTTGAGTTTGAACTACAAAACGCCGGCTCAAGCGTACTTTGAAACAGGAGAGCAGGTTCGAGTATGGAAGAACTATTACAAGGCGAATAAGCCTGAAGAGGTGGCCTACGTAATAGCAGAGTTGACAAGCGGATGCAGGACATCCGCAACGTATTGAGATAATGAACTTGAAAATAGACTCAGAACTGTAAAGAAAATTCAGGACGGGTCA
>JAGCYC010000008.1 GCA_017961015.1 Bacteroidales bacterium
ATGTATTCGGAGAAAATGCCGCGCAGGATGGCCCAGATGATGGCTCTTTCGCAGTACTACTTCCCCATTTTCGAAGAGACCTTCCGCAAGTACGACCTCCCGATGGAGCTCAAGTATATGGCCATCATCGAGAGCAACCTGAACCCCAGGGCCGAATCCCACGCCGGAGCGCGCGGCACCTGGCAGTTTATGTACCGCACCGCCCTCAACTACGGGCTCAGGATAGATTCCTACGTGGACGAACGCCTGGACCCCTTCCTTTCGGCCGATGCCGCCGCCCGCTACCTGAGGGACGCCTACCGCATCTTCGGCGACTGGTCGCTGGCAATATCGGCCTATAACTGCGGCTCGGGGAACGTAAACAAGGCCATAAAGAGGTCCGGAGGAAAGCGGGACTTCTGGAGCATTTACGACTATCTACCCCACGAGACCAGAGGCTATGTCCCGGCTATGGTGGGGGCGATGTATGCCTTCTGCTACGCCAAGGAATACGGCCTCAGGCCAGACCCCGTGGCACTTCCCGTCTACGTGGACACCTTCCACGTAAAGCGCAACCTGCATATGAGGCAGATAAGCGAGATCCTGGGAATTCCCCTTGACGACGTCCGCGACCTTAACCCCCAGTATCACAAGGATATAATCCCCGGTGCAAGTTCCGAGCAGCTGCTCCGCCTGCCCTTCACCTTCAGCGCTCCCTTTATGGAGCAGGAAGACAGCATCTACCGCTACAAGGCCGATATCTTCTTTGCCGATAAAGTGGCCGACGGACGCGAGACCGTAAACGGAGTCAGGCGCCCCACCGCCTCGGTAGGCAGCGGCAGCTGGATATACTACAAGGTCAAATCCGGTGACAATCTGGGAAAGATCGCCCGCCGCTATCATACCACTGTCAAGCAGCTCAAGAGCTGGAACAACCTGCGCAGCGACTTCCTCTCCATAGGCCAGAGGCTCAAAGTAGGCCGCCGCTAGAATATCCTTGCCTGCAGCTGAACCCCGAGAGCGGGATCTGCCTCCCTATCCTTCCTCCATTTGCACGCCGCCCTGAGCGACGCAGTGAAACGGACAGGCCCCCACATCCATTTCAGATTGGCATAAAGGCTGGCAGCAAGACCACGCCCGTTATAGGCCGGCACTGAAAATGTGCCCGGAGCATCCCTTTCATAGCAGTATATCCGTGCAGCCCAATCGTCTATCCTGAAAGCAGTGAAACGCAGCCACAGGGCCGCCCGGGCGTCTTTATATCCGGCTTCAAGATAGCCCAGGAGGCCGGGAAGGCTGCCGCAGAAGGCGGCCTCGGCCCGCAGCTTTGCATTCCACGGTCCGGAGGCCAGGGAAAGGTCGGAGCGTATCCCCGTCCTTCCGGCCTCATAGGAACGGTAGCGTCCGTTCAGCCGGAAATCCAGGCTCAGCAGCGGGGTGGGTTGCAGGGCTGCATCGGCCCAGAAGCGCAGCTGTCGCCGGAAAGGCTCGTCCAGGTCCGGTCTCGGGAGCAGGGCTGCATCGGCCGTAAGGGAGGCCGAAAACAAGGGTACGGAGCTGCCGAAGCCGTTTTTCCCTGCAAGCTGCATCCAAGAAGAAGAGGTGTGGCGGACTCCTGCAGCAAGGGCATACTCCCCGTTTTTCTTTCCGCTGTAAGCACTCGGAATAGCGCGTGCCTGGAAGAAAAGCCTGAACTGCTCCAACGGCCTGAAACTTAGCGCTCCCTTTCCGGCAAAGCCACCGCCGCTCTGAAAGGCCAGTTCCAGGGCGGAATCGAGCCCCCTCCAGTTTCCACGGGCATCGGCAGAAATTCTCAGCGGCTGCTGCCGGCCTGCAAGGAAAAGCCCTCCTACCTGGAAGTGTCTGGTAAAGACTTCCGCCCTTGCACCACCCTTCCCTTCCCGGAAATCGGAAAAGGCCGATACATTCATTCCGGAACCTTCCCAGGCGGCAGCCACTCCCCTCCAGAGTCCCCCTGGGGAATAGGACCAGGCCGGAGACAAGCCGCCCTGACGGCGGATGAAGGCATCCGGAGATGCCAGGCTTTCCATTGAAAAGCCGCTCCAAAGGGCCAGGCCCTGGCCGAAGCGGAGGTTGTAGTCTCCCGCCACTGCCCTGAAACGCCCTGCCGTAGCTTCGAAATAGCCTGTTCCGTCCCGTTCCCGCACGCTCACGCCCAGCCTGTACCACTCCCCGTTCTCCCTGTATTTTACACCGGTGTTCTTGAGCGTTGTTCTCAGGAGCACTTCCCTCGTGGCCGGTCTGGAAAGCTTATCGGCCATACCCGGAGCAGCGCTGCTTTCCAAAGACAGAAATGGCCTGAGAGCCTTCACGGCCTCGGTGCCGAAACCGTCCACCAGCGACAGTTCCTCCCAGGAAAGGATATCTCCGGAGCGCCTCCTGTAATCGGCTATGCTGGCTCTCTGGTACGGACTCAGGAGTTCCGGGTCCAGGCGCTTGGAGTTGATTCTTACGGGACGGCCCAGCCTTGATTCCAGACGCTCCACAAGCGAAGGATCGGCCTCTTCCTCGGTAGCGGCGCCTCCGAGGTACATCGCCAGTCTGAGCGCCGCCGACTCCTGGGCTCCGAGGGGCAGGGCGAGCAGCGCGGCAAGCGCAGAAGCTATGACTTTGCATCCTTTCACGGCGGAAAGTTACAAAGCAGCTCAGGAATATGCTCACGCTGTTGATATTTTGTGCTGTTTTCTACTATAATTGAGTGTTTTTTATTATCTTTGTGTGTTTTAAACCACTCCCTATGGAAACGTCAATCAAGATTCTTGACAAGACATTCGTTCCTTTCATCAAGGAAGAGGAAATCAGCGCCGCCATCGAAGGCCTCGCAGACAGGATGAACGACGATTTTGCCGGAGTGAGCGAGGAGAACGCGCCCATTCTGCTCTGTACCCTTAACGGCGCCGTCCCTTTTACCGGGGCGCTCCTTACAAGACTCAGATTTCCCGTCGAAATGGCAGCCATAAGGGTGGCTTCCTACCTGGGCACCGAATCCACCGGAGAGGTGCGCACCATCCTGGGCCTGGAAAAATCCGTCAAAGGCCGGCTGGTGATAGTGGCCGAGGACATAGTGGACACGGGAAACACCATCGAGCAGCTCTGCAAGACCCTCAGGGAAGAAGGCGCCGCCGGCGTCCGTATCTGCACCCTGCTCCTCAAGCCCGATGTTTACAAGAAAAACATTCCCCTGGATTACGTAGCCCTACGGATACCCAACCGCTTCATCGTAGGCTTTGGCCTGGACTATAACGGCTTTGGCCGCAATACAAGAGACATTTACGTACTGCAATGAAATACTTCATCCTCTTCGGGCCTCCCGGTGCCGGTAAAGGCACCCAGGCAGGCGATATGGTAAAGCGTTACTCGCTCTGCCACCTTTCAACCGGAGAACTTCTCCGCCACGAAATAGCACTGGGCACCCCTCTCGGCCTTCAGGCAAAGGCACTCATCGACGCTGGCAACCTTGTACCCGACTCAGTAGTCGAAGGTATGATACAGCAGCGTTTTGAAAGCGCCAGCGGCATAGAAGGCTTCCTCCTGGACGGTTTTCCCCGCACCCTTGAGCAGGCCGAAGCCCTTGACCAAATGCTCGCAGCAAGGGGTGAGAAAGTGACCGGAGTCATCTCCCTTATGATTCCCGACGCCCTCGTCCACGAGCGCATAGCCCACAGGGCCCTCATCGAAGGCCGGGCCGATGACGCCCGCGACGAGATTGTCCAGAACAGGATCGCCACCTATCACGCCAAGACGGAACCCCTCATACGTTTTTACCACCAGGCCGGCCTCTACCACGAGATTGACGGCACCGGCAGCGTAGAGCAGGTACGCGAACGCGTGTTCAGCACAATGGATAAACTTTAAATCCCCCATATGCACAGGATTTTCCTCCCCATATACCATTTCTTCCAGAAGCACAGGGCCCTTATGTGGGCAACGATGCTGGGCAGTTTCATCTTCTTCGGCATCTTTGCCGCGCAACTGCGTTTCGAAGAGGAGATTCTCAAGCTCCTTCCCCGTTCGTCCACCAATAACGAACTGGCCTTCGACAACATCGAGCTCATAAACAAGATCTTCATCCAGTTCGCACCGGACGAGGGTCAGAGCTTCACACCTGAGCAGCTGGGACAGGCGGCCGATGACTTCTGCTCGTCGCTGCTCGAGGACGATTCACGCGGAAAGACCCAGTATGTAAAAGGCCTTTTCAACAAGCTGGACGCCTCGCTCGCAGCAGGAGCCCTCGATTATGCCGGAGACCATCTGGCAGGCCTTGTGGACACCAGCTGGTATTCCGTAATCGCCACCGCCCTCACTCCCGAAGCTATCGAGGCCCAGATGGAGATCAACGAGCGCCTGGTAATGGAAGATGAGACCGGCGAGGACACACAGCTGGTCTCGATGGATCCTCTCGGACTGAGGAACGTCCTGCTTTCGGCCCTTGTAGGGAATTCGGAGGAAGCCGCTCCGGGCGGTTTCGCCCTGGATGCCAACGGGCACCTTCTCTGCCCCGACAAAACCGTAGCCCTGGCCTTCCTGGCCCCGAACATCAATGCTATGGATACGGGCGCAGGAACCAAACTGTACAACATCCTGAAACGGGAGAAAAAGGCCTTCGAAGCTTCCCATCCCGGTATCACCGTATATATCCACGGAACCCCGATAGAGAGCGTTTCAAACTCCGGCACCATCAAGGACGACCTTGTCCTGACCGTGGGACTGTCGCTCATTATCATCCTACTTGTGATGATTTTCAGCTTCCACCGCGGAGCCTTCGTATGGCAGCAGGTGGTTCCCGTCATTTACGGTGCGGTTTTCGCCCTTGCCTGTATGACCTGGCTAAAGGGCGTTATGTCCCTGATAGCCCTGGGCATAGGTGCAGTCGTGCTGGGCGTAGCCATAAGCTATTGCCTGCATCTGCTCATCCACTATTACTATGTGGGTGACGTGGAAAGGACGCTCAGGGAGGAGTCCACGCCCATTTTCCTGGGCTGCCTCACCACGATGGGCGCCTTTATGGGCCTGCTTTTCACCGAAAGCGACCTCCTGAGGGACTTCGGCCTCTTTGCCACTTTCGCCCTGATGGGCAATACCATTTTCGCCCTGGTCTTCCTGCCTCATTTCCTGAGGCCCCAGCAGATCCATTTCAGGCGCCGCCACGGTTTCCCCCTGGTGGAACGCATCAACAACCTTCCCTGGGACCGCAATATCTGGATCATCGGCACCCTGGTGGTACTCATCGGCATCGGCATAGCTTTCAGCGGAAAGGTCAAGTTTGACTCCGACCTCCGCAACCTGGACTACGACGACGCCTTCCTCCAGGAAAGTATGAGGCTTTACGACGAAAAGAACAACGACGGCTTCACCCACCTGTACTACGCCTCCTGGTCCAACGACGACCTTGACGAAGCCCTGGTTTACAACAAGGCTATGTTCCGCACGCTGGACAGCCTCAAGGCGGAGGGCATAGTCACCAGTTTCTCCCCCGTGGCAAGGCTGCTGCTGCCCTGCGAAAAAGACCAGATCGAGCGCATAGACGCCTGGGAGGCCTTCTGGAACAGGGAAAGGATAGGCATCCTCAAGCGAAATCTGGCTGCCAGCGCCAGGGCCCACGGACTTCCCGAGGATATGTTCGCGCCCTTCATCGCCACAATCCAGAAACGCTACATTCCCGGAGACCTTTACAACTCGGGCATAGTGCCTCCCGGACTTATGTCCAATTATGCCGAACATCAGGAAAGCGGGCGTTATATGGTGTTCACCGACGTAGCCTATGCCCTCGAGGACAGGGACGTGGTTGCAAGAGCCCTTACCGCCAATCCGCATATCCTGGTACTGGATCCTTTCTACTACACCAGGGACCTCGTGGAAATAGTTCACGACGATTTCTCCACCACCCTCTGGATATCCTCCATCTTCGTCCTGATCGTGCTCCTTCTGAGCTTCCGCAACATCTGGATAGCCCTTCTGGCCTTCCTGCCGATGTTCGTGAGCTGGTATGTGATGCAGGGTTATATGGCCATCTTCGGCCTTGAGTTCAACCTCATAAACATAGTGATTTCCACCTTCATCTACGGCATAGGCGTGGACTACAGCATCTTCGTAATGGAAGGCCTGCTAACCGAAGGACGCAAAGGAAGTATGGATATGCTCAAGAACCACAAGGTAGCCATATTCTTCTCGGCCCTGGTGCTGGGAATAGTTACCTCTTCGCTCATCTTCGCAAAGCATCCTTCGCTCCATTCGGTTGGTCTGATAACCCTTATAGGAATGGCCTCGACCATACTTATGACCTATTCCCTGGAGCCCTGGCTCTTCCGTCAGCTCTGCCGGATACCCTATTTCCGACGCAGCTTCCGCATTTCCGACTGATATGATCATTCTAGACGCTAAACTATACCTTAACCTGATACGCGGCGGCGCCTCTTCCCTGGCCGCCAAAAGACAAGAGATCAACGATCTCAATGTATTTCCCATCCCCGACGGCGACACCGGCGACAATATGCTTATGACCATACGCGCCGGAGCCAAGGCCGATGGAAACAGCCTCTCGGAAATGGCCTCGTCCGTTTCCTCGGGTATGCTGCTTGGTGCCAGGGGCAATTCCGGGGTTATCCTCTCACGCATCTTCGCGGGTCTTGCAAAAGGCTTCGAGGGCCTGGACAATGCCGATGCGGCCGCCTTCGGCAAAGCTATGAAAGAAGGCGTCGCAAGCGCCTACAAGGCCGTTTCCCAGCCGGTGGAAGGCACCATCTTAACCGTTCTGAGGGAAGGAGTCGCAGCGGCCGACGGAGCCTCCACCATAGAGGAATACCTGGACCTGTGGATAGCCGGAATGGACCTTTCCCTGCAGCATACACCCGAGCTGCTGGACGTGCTTAAGAAAGCAGGTGTGGTGGACAGCGGCGGCGCAGGCCTCCTCACCATAGCCGAAGGTATGAGGGCCGCCCTCCGCGGCGAGAGTCCGCTGGAAGAAGGGACGGAACCCGCACAGCAGGCAGCCCACGTGGATTTCAGCGCCTTCACCGAAGACAGCGTCCTGGAGTTCGGCTACTGCACTGAATTCCTCCTGCGCCTGCAAAGGAGCAAGGTGGACCTGGACAGCTTTGACGAAAGCGTAATATCGGCCTGGCTCTCACAGCAGGGCGATTCCCTGGTATTCTTCCGCGACGGCAGCATCATCAAGGTACACGTCCACACCAAGGATCCCGGAGCAGTGCTTACAAAGTGCCGCGAATGGGGTGAATTCCTTACGATAAAGGTGGAGAATATGACTCTCCAGCACCACGAGAACCATATGGACCGCCGTTTCAAGCTGGAGAAAAAGGCCCTGGGCATAGTTGCCGTAGCCGCCGGTGAAGGCCTCACCTCCCTCTTTAGGGAAATGGGGGCCGATGCCGTAATCGAAGGCGGACAGACGATGAACCCCAGCGTCGAGCGCTTCCTGGAAGCCTTCGACCAGGCCGGGGCCGATACCATCCTGGTCTTCCCCAACAACAGCAACATTATCCTCACCGCCCGCCAGGCCGCCTCGATGTACGAGGGCTCAAGGGTGGAGGTAATACCCACCAGGACACTCGGAGAAGGCTATTTCTCCCTTGCCAACCTGGATCCCGGCGCACCTGTAGACGAGAGCATCCCCCTGCTCAAGGAAGCAGCCTCCTCGGTGAAAACCGGCCTTGTAAGCCGTGCCATCAGGGACGCCTCCGGATACCGCAAAGGCGATTATCTGGGGCTCAGCGCCAAGGACATCCTCTGCGGAAACCCATCCAGGGAGGGCGCAGTGCTGGATCTTGCCTCCTGTATGGGAGCCGGTGAGTCCGACATCCTGGTCATTTTCAAAGGGGCCGATGCCCCCTCCCCCGAAGCCGAAGCCCTTCAGGGACAGTTACAGAAGCTTTACCCCCGT
This sequence comes from Bacteroidales bacterium, assembly GCA_017961015.1. GTDB lineage: Bacteria > Bacteroidota > Bacteroidia > Bacteroidales > UBA932 > Cryptobacteroides. The sequence continues at coordinate 7,898 of JAGCYC010000008.1, forward strand.
ACGGAAGTCATACTCCTGGACGGAGGCCAACCCGTTTACGACTATATGATTGTGTTATGCTAAAGCTATTTACCGACACCGACACCGATTTGGATCCGCAGCTTGCCAAGCAGTACGGATATTCACTCATCTCAATGCCCTACAGCGTTGAAGCAAAGACAGTCTACCCCTATGTGGATTTCGAGGAGTTCGACTCCCACGCCTTCTACGATATGCTTCGCGGCGGAGTCCTTCCCACCACAAGCGCCATCTCCACGGAGCGCTACCTGGAGTACTTCGAGCCCGATTTCAAGGCCGGGAACGACATCCTCTACGTCCATTTCTCCCGCGCGATGACCAATACCTTTGACGCAATGGACCAAGCAATAGCCACACTTAAGGCAAAGTACCCCGGAGTGCGTTTCGAAGAGATTGATACAAAGGGAATTACGACCATCAGCTACGCTATCGTGCGCGAGGTCGGTGACCTTGTGAAGGCGGGAAAGAGCCTGGACGAGGTCCTGGAATGGGCAAAGACCGAGGTGGACCGCTTCGCTATGTATTTCTTTGCCGATGACCTCAAGTTCTTCCGCCGCAGCGGCCGCGTCAGCGGCCTGGCAGCCACAATGGGAACCCTGATAGGCATACGCCCCATCATCCATATGAGCCAGGAAGGCAAGATGGTTTCCGTGGGAACCGCAAAGGGCCGCGCAAAGGCTATGGACGTGCTCATTTCCAAGATTGAGGAACTGGGCGACGACATCGCCTCCCACCGCATCTGCATCGGCCATACCGACGCCCCCGAAATCGCCAAGGAGATAGGCGGCATCATCGAGGAGAAGTTCGGAAAGCAGAACATCGTATACGTGCCGGTGAATCCCACCGCCGGCAGCCACTGCGGTCCCAACGGAGTGGGAGTATGTTTCCACGCAATCCACCGTTAGACTATGATAAGCGTAAAAGAGGTACGCAGCCGGAAGGAACGCCGCCAGTTCCTGAATTTTCCGCTGGACCTGTATGCGGGAAATCCATATTACATACCGCCTATGTATATGGACGAGAAAAAGATTTTCCGCAAAGACTACGTGTACAACGGCAGCTGTGACAGCGAATTCTGGCTGGCGACCAGGGACGGAAAGCCTGTGGGTCGCATCCAGGCCATAATCCAGAAGGATGCCAATGCCAAGAACGGCGAGCGCCGCTGCCGCTTTACCCGCTACGAGACAATCGACAATCCCGAAGTGGCAAAAGCCCTGCTGGAGACGGCCGAAAACTGGGCCCGCAGCCGCGGAATGGACACCATCCAGGGCCCCATCGGCTATTCCGACCTTGAAAAGGAAGGACTGCTGATAGAGGGTTTCGAGGTCCCCGGCAACTTCGAGACCACTTACAATATGCCCTACTATCAGGCACAGATCGAAGGGCTGGGTTACAAGAAGGAAGTGGACTACACCGGTTCCTTCCTCTATGGCCCCGAATCGGACGAAACCCTGGAGGAGATGGAGCAGCTGGTACGTTTCATCTTCAAACGTTACAATCTACACTTCGGCGAGGCTAAAAACGGTTCCGACTTTATGAAGAAATATGCCGGCGGCATCTTCGACCTTATGGACAAGTCCTACGAAGGCCTCTACGGAACGGTCCCCTTCACCGAGGGTATGCGCAAGCTTATGATGGACAACTTCGGCCTGGTTATAAGCCCCAAGTATTCCGCCATCATCCTTGACGGGGACAACCGTCCCGTGTGCTTCGGCCTTGCTATTCCTTCGCTGAACCGTGCGTTCAGGGGCACCAGGGGCCACATCACCCCCGGAGTGGCCCTGCGCTTCCTCAGATGCATCACCAAGCCCGACAGCCAGGATATGTGCATCGTGGGAGTGGATCCCGAGTATATGAACCGGGGCATTTCGGCGGCCCTTTCCCTTGCCATTATGAAGATGCTCAAGGAGAATCCGAACCTCCGTTATGCCGATACCTGCATAAACCTGGAAGACAACTATGCCATCCAGAACCAGTGGAAGCGATTCCGCAGGGATGTTCCCAAGCGCTACCGCTGCTACGTTAAATCCCTCGTGTAAGATGAGAATACTGCTGGACTGCTTCGGCGGCGACCGCTGCCCCAAAGCCCCTGTAGAGGCTGCCGTAAAGGCCCTGGAAGAGTTCGGGGACCTGGAACTCCTGCTCACCGGCGACAAGGATGTCCTTGAGCGCGAGCTTGAGGGAAAAGTCTATGACAAAGCCCGTCTGCATCTTGTGCACGCCCCCCAGGTGATAGGCTGCCACGAGAAGCCTACCGACGTGGTGCGCCTCAAGAAGGACTCCTCTATGATGAAGGCCATCATAATGCTCCGCGACGACGACTCCGTGGACGGGATGGTATCGGCCGGAAGCACGGGAGCCCTGGTGACCGGCGCCCTGGTGAGGCTGGGGCGCATTCCCGGAGTCATACGCCCGGCCTTCTGCCCCATCCTTCCCACGATGGACGGTTCGCTGGTGGGCATCTGCGACTCCGGAGCCAATGTGACGGTGACATCGGCCCATCTCAGGCAGTTTGCCATAATGGCAAGCCTGTATATGCAGAATGTCTATGGCATCGAAAGGCCGCGCACAGCCCTTCTGAACGTAGGTGTGGAGAAGGAAAAGGGCGACGAGATACGCCAGGAAGCCTATGGACTGCTCCAGGATACCGAAGGGCTCAACTTCGTGGGCAATATGGAAAGCCGCGACCTGCTGTCGGGGAAATATCACGTAGTGGTGGCCGACGGCTTCTCAGGTAACGTCCTTGTAAAGACTACCGAAGGAACCGCCCTCGAGCTCCTGAAAAAGATAAAGAAGGACATATTCTCCAGGACCATCTACAAGCTGGGGGCCCTTCTTATGAAGCGTATGTTCAAGGAGGAGAAGGAGTTTATGAACTACCAGAATTACGGCGGAAGCGTGCTCCTGGGCACCTCCAAGGTGGTAGTGAAGGGCCACGGCTCGTCCAATGCCACAGCCTTCCTCCGCTGCATAGAGCAGGCATACAGGATGAAGAAGAGCGGCCTCAACGAAATGATAGGGGCCGAAATAGCAAAATACGAACATTACGAAGATTGACAGCTATGTTTGAAAAAGTACAGACCATACTCGCAAAGCAGCTCAGGCTTGCTCCCGAGAAGATTACTCCCTCCTCCAAGATAATGAAAGACCTGGGTGCCGATTCGCTGGATATCCTCCAGCTTCTGATGCGCATCGAGGACCAGTACGGAATAGTGATTCCGGATCAGGAACTTGCGAAATTCGAGACAGTTGCCGACGTTGTCGCTTTTTTAGAAAAGCAGGAAAAATAATCTTGGAAATAACGGCAGAAAATTATAACTTTGCGACCATAATTTTTCACCATGGTCCAGGTCTTCTGCAAAAACAATCAAGAGTACAAGCGTTTCCCTGAAGGAACCTCACTTGTCCAGGTCCTGTCCGAATTCGACTTCCCGCGTCCTTTCCCCATTGTTTCCGCCAAGGTGAACAATGTTTCGCAGGGCCTCAAATTCAAACTCTACCAGAATAAGGACATCGAATTCATAGATGTCCGCGAACCGAGCGGCATGAGAGTCTACTGCCGCTCGCTTTGTTTTTTGCTGTTCAAAGCCGCCACCGACGTATTCCCCGGCAGCCGCCTGTATATGGAGCATCCCATCTCTCACGGCTACTTCTGCCATCTGAGGAAGGCCGATGGAAGCGACATCTCTGAGGAGGACCTCGGTCTGCTGCAGCAGCGTATGACCGAACTGGTGGAAAAGGACCTCCCCTTCCACCGCTACGACGTCCAGACCGACCGTGCCATAAAGGAATTCCGCAAGGCCGGCTTCGACGACAAGGTACGCCTCCTGAAGACCAGCGGTGAAGCCTATACCGACTACTATACGCTCGGAGAAACTTCCGACTACTATTACGGCAAACTGGTTCCCTCCACCGGCTACCTCAAGGTCTGGGGCCTTATGCTCTATCACGACGGCCTGCTCCTGAGAGTCCCTTCACGCAAGAACCCCAACGAACTGGCCGATTTCATCGACCAGCCCAGGACCTTCGAAATGTTCAAGGAAAACCTCCGCTGGAACATCATTATGGGCCTGAGCACGGTGGGAGACGTCAACGACGCGTTCCTGAACGGCCGCGCCAGCGAGCTCATCCAGATAGCTGAAGCCCTGCAGGAGAAGAAGATAGTCCAGATCGCCGAAGAGATAGACCGCCGATACCGCAGTGAGAATCCCCTGAAGGTCGTGCTCATCACCGGCCCTTCCTCCTCAGGTAAGACCACCTTCTGCAAGAGGCTTTCCACCCAGCTCAAGGCCTGCGGCCTCAAGCCCATCTCCCTGTGCACCGACGACTACTTCGTAAACCGCGTGGACACTCCCAAGTTCCCCGACGGCAGCTACGATTTCGACAACTTCGACACCGTGGACCACGCCCTTATGGAGGAGCACATCATCAAGCTGATGGCAGGTGAAGAGGTCAGCGTACCCGAATACAACTTCGTCACCGGCGAGCGCGAGTACAACGGCCGCAACCTGAAACTCCGCCAGGGCTGCGTCCTGCTTATCGAGGGTATCCACGCCCTGAATCCCGCCCTTACCGGACAGGTTCCCGAAAGCGCCAAATTCAAGATTTTCATCAATACCCTCACCGGTACCCTCCTGGACAACCACAACTGGATTCCCACCAGCGACAACCGCCTGCTCCGCCGCATAGTCCGCGACTACAACAAAGGCGCCTTCACCGCCCGTGAATCCATATCCAACTGGCAGAATGTCCTCGAGGCCGAGCAGAAGTGGATCTATCCCTACCAGGAAACGGCCGACGTAATGTTCAACAGCGCCTACCTGATCGAGTTCGCCGTAATGAAGAACCACGCCGAGCCCATCCTGCGCAGCGTTCCCCAGAACTGCCCGGAATACAGCGAGGCGCACCGCCTGCTCAAGTTCATCCACTACTTCACTCCGGTTCCCGACAAGGAAATCCCTTCCACTTCGCTGATCCGCGAATTCCTTGGAGGATCCACCCTGTAGGGCCGGATATTGGGACCTATTGCGTTTTTTTTCTTATATTTGTGAATTATACGCGCGCAATAGGTTTTGAAGGATCTGATTCTGCATATCTACGACTTCCTCTCGGCCCGGAAGGGCTGGGCGGCAGCCATAGCTGTGCTCCTCACCGGCCTTGCCCTCCTGTCGGCCCTCAGGCTTGACCTTCAGGAAGACATCTCCGCCTTCCTTCCCAAGAGCGAAGAGAGCAAACTCTACAGCGAGGTCTACAGCCGTCTGGGCGAGGATCATATCGCCGTTATCTTCAGCGGCGCCGGCACCGACGTACTTATGGACGCAATGGACGCCTTCGCCTCCGGGTGGAAGGAGGCCGATACGGAAGGCCTGGTCCCGGAAATGGATTCCAGAAGCGCCGGAGCCGATGTTTCGGCAGTGCTGGGTTTCGTATCCTCAAACTGGCCCTACTTCCTTCTGGAAGAGGATTATCCCCGTATGGACAGCCTCCTCAGCAGCCCCGGCTTTATCCGGGAGCGCCTGCAGGAGGACAGGCTGGCCCTTATCGGCGACCCTTCCGGACTCCGTGCCCGCTATATGAGGACAGACCCCCTGGGCCTCTTCTCCCCCGTGATGGAGCGCCTCGGGGAGCTTAATCCTGCCGGGAGCGCAGCCAGGATAGAGGACGGATATCTCTTTACCCCTGACGGAACAAGCGGGATCATACTCTTTGACTCCCCCTTCGGCGCCTCCGAAAGCGGCCGGAACGCCCGTCTGAGCGAACTCGTAGACAATGTAAAGGGCACGGTCACTGACGCCTTCCCGGAGGTCAGCGTGATTTCTACCGGCGCCCCGGTGGTATCGGCCGGAAACGCCGGACGCATACGGAAAGACGCCCTCACCGCACTCTGCCTGGCGGCAATCCTTATCTGCGTGGTTCTATGGCTCAGTTACCGCAGGCTCACGGATGTAGTCTGGATACTGCTTTCCATTGCCGCGGGCGTGCTTTTCTCGCTTGGTCTTATCGGCCTTTTCCACAGCAGCATAAGCGTCATAGTGCTGGGAATAGGCAGTATGATCGCCGGCATAGCGGTGAACTATCCGCTGCACTACGTAGACCATCTCAAATACCAGAGCGACAAACGGAAAGCCCTTGCCGAACAGGTCAATCCCCTCCTCGTGGGGAACATTACCACCGTAGGCGCCTTCGCCTCCCTTATGCTCCTGAAGGCCGATGCCCTCAGGGAGTTCGGCTTCATAGGGGCGATGACCCTGGTCGGGACCATACTCTTCGTACTGGTATTCCTTCCCCTGTTCATACCCGCAGCCAAAGGTCCAAGAAAAGCCGTCAAACTGGATTGGGACAGGCACATCAAGCTTGGAAAGCGCGGCCGCAGGCTGCTCTTTGCCGCATTCTGCGCCCTTACCCTGGTATTTGCCATACTTGGCCGTAAGATAGGTTTCGATGCCGATATGCACCGCCTCAACTATATGAGCCGTGAGCAGGAAGAGGGCTTCGCCACCCTTTCCAGCCTTCAGGAAGGCGGTTCCGAAACCATCTACCTGGTACAGGAAAGTGCCGATGCACCCTTCCTTCCCTCGGCCTCCGGGCAAAAGGAACGCCTTGAGCGCTGGGAGGCCTTCACCGCTTCCCACGCCGGATTGCCGGAACAGCTGAGCGCCGCCGCTGCGTCCATAGGTTTCAAGGCCGATGCCTTCGAGCCCTTCCTAAACTCCTGGAAGGCTTCCTGGCCCATAGCAGACGCCTCGTACTTCGACCCCGTGGTCACTACTGCGGCAAAGGCCGCATACTTCCCCGTAGAAGACGGTGTCCAGATTGTAAAACGTATTGCGGTGAGTCCCGCCAATCTGGAGCAGGCCAAGGCCGACATCAGGGAGAAACTGCCCTCAGGGGCCTTCTGTTTCAGTTCCTCAGACCTTAACGCCTCACTGGTAAGGGCCCTGTCGGAAGACTTCGACACCGTGGGCTGGCTGTGCTCGCTCATAGTTTTCTTCTTCCTCTGCTTCAGCTTCCGCTCGCTGGAACTCAGCCTTGTGAGCTTCCTTCCCCTTGCCGTAGGCTGGATATGGATACTCGGAGGGATGAGCCTTGCAGGGCTTTCCTTCAATATCGTGAACATCATCCTGGCCAGCTTCATCTTCGGCCAGGGCGACGACTACAGCATCTTCATCACCGAGGGCCTCATCTACGAAAGGGCAACCGGGAAGAAGATACTCCATTCCTACAAGAACGCGGTGAGCCTGAGCGCGCTGATAATGTTCATCGGCATAGGGGCCCTCGCCATTGCAAAGCACCCTGCAATGCGTTCCCTGGGCCTTTTGACCATAGTGGGAATGATTTGCGTGGTGCTGCTTTCCTACTATCTGCCGCCGCTGGTCTTCGGCTGGCTCACCCGCCGCAGGGACGGCAGCGAAAGGGCTGTCCCCCTCACCATCGGCCGGGCTCTCGGCACCCTGTACATAGGAGGGATGATGGTCGTAAGTATGACCATCCTGAGCATCTGGGCCTTCCTGTACTTCCTTCCCGGCAAGAGCGAACGCCGCCAGGAGAAGTTCCACAGGCTCATCCAGAAGGTTGCATCCCTTGCCATACGCCTGATTCCGGCTTCGCACTTCCGTATGGTCAACCCCCACGGGGAAGACTTCTCCAAACCTGCGATATATATCTGCAACCACCAGAGCCACTTTGACGTGCTGGCCCTGCTGGCACTCCAGCCCAAGCTCATTTTTATGACGAATGACTGGGTATGGAACTTCCCCCTGTACCGTGCCATCTTAAGGCGGGCCGAATTCTACCCCGCCTCCTGGGGGCTCTCCAAGAACAGCGCACACATACGCGACCTGGTTTCGAGGGGTTATTCCATAGCCATCTTCCCGGAAGGGACAAGGAGCATCGACTGCAGCATCCAGCGCTTCCACCGGGGCGCCTTCCTGGCCGCCCGCGAGCTGGAAATGGATATCCTGCCCCTGTGCATCCACGGTTTCGGCTATGCCCTTCCCAAGCACGATTTTATGCTGCGCCGCGCTGCGCTGTCTTTGGAAATCGGAGAACGCATCCGTATAGACGACCACAGCGAGCCTCTCACCGCAGTCGCCCGCAGGATAAGGGCCTTCTACCTGAACTGGTATGCCGATATCCGCCGCGACAGGGAAAACGCAGCATACTGCGCAGCCTGGGTGCGCTACCAGTACCTTTACAAGGGACACGACGCCACCGCGGAATGCCGCAGGGTCCTGCGTCCCTCGGTTTACAGGGAGATTGACGCTCTGACCGGCCCGGAGATCGAAATCCGGGACGCCGGCTGCGGCGTATATGCCCTGCTCGCCGCCCTGAGCCATCCCGAAATACAGTTCACCGCCTACGAGGCCGACGAGGACAAGTTCCTCACATCCAGCCGCTGCGCCCTGCCTTCCAACCTTAAATACATACAAGGATGAGAAAAAGCGTCCTCATACTGCTGCTGTTCGCCGTTTTGAGCGTGACGGCCGCCGCCCAGGAAAGGATATGGGAAGGCACGCGCTGCAATGCCCGCGGGGTTACTCTCACCTCCTTCCCGGCAAAGGGAGAGGCCAGGGCTTCCGTGATAGTCTGCCCCGGAGGTAGCTACCACTGGCTTGACTGGGAGGCCGAGGGCGTGAAGGTGGCCCAATGGCTGTCGGAAAGCGGCTTTGACGCCTATGTGCTCCGCTACCGTGTGGCCGGCAAATTCGAATTCGCCGCCAAGTACCGGGCCATAATCCGCGGACACCGCCATCCCGATATGATCTGCGACATCCAAAGGGCCATACAGCTGGTCCGGAGCCGCAGTTCCCTGCCGCTGGGAGTAATGGGATTCAGCGCAGGAGGACATCTGGTAATGAGCTCCGGGGCCTATTCCGGCACCAATTTCCTCGCCCGTTACGGGATTGAGCCCGAAGTATCGCTCAGGCCCGATTTCGTGGTCCCCGTGTATCCGGTGGTGACTATGAGGGAGAAGGGCATAGTTCACAAGCGTTCCCGCCTGGGCCTGCTCGGAGAATGGAGCGAGCTTAGTTCCAGGCTCCGCGATTCGCTTTCCCTGGAAAGGCACATCGGCGCGGACACTCCCCCCGTATTCCTTGTAAACTGCAACGACGATCCAATAGTGGATTACCGCAATTCCATACTCCTTGATTCGGCACTTACGGCCGCAGCAGTCCCCCACCGCTATATCCGGTACAGCAGCGGAGGACACGGCTTCGGGGCCGATACAAACCGCCAGAACGCCGAAACCTCGCACTGGCAGGAGAGTTTTCTCAATTGGATGAAAGAAAATGGATATTGAGTTCAAATCGGCCTCTCAGATCAAGGCCTTCCAGGAAGAGCTGCTTCACGGGCAGCTCCGTTACCTGCGTGATAATTCCCGCTACTACCGCCGGATGTTCGACAGCTACAGGATAGACGTAGACAAGATCCTCACGATCGAGGACCTGCAGAAGATTCCCTTCACCGAAAAGAAGGACCTGCAGCTGTTCAACGACGACTTCCTCTGCTGCCCCAAGGCAAAGATAGTGGACTACGTGACAACGTCCGGAACCCTGGGCGACCCCGTGACCTTCGGCTGCACCGAAAAAGACCTCCAGAGGCTTGCCTACAATGAGAAAAAGAGCTTCGAATGTGCCGGTGTAAAGCCCGGCGACATAGTCCAGCTTATGACCACCATAGACAAGAGGTTTATGGCCGGGCTGGCCTATTTCCTCGGGATCAGGGAGCTGGGAGCCAGCATCATACGCGTAGGAAACGGCATCCCCGAACTGCAGTGGGACACCATACAGCGCCTGAAGCCGGACACGATAATGTGCGTGCCTTCCTTCATCCTCCGCCTTATCCAGTATGCCGAAGAGCACGGAATTGACTACCGGAACTCCTCCATCCGCCGCATCATCGGCATAGGAGAAGGACTGAGGGAACAGGATTTCAGCCTTAACCTGCTGGGCCGGCGCATCAAGGAGAAATGGGACGTGGAGCTTTTTGCAACCTACAGTTCCACCGAGATGGGAGCCACCTTCAGCGAATGCCCCTGCGGCTGCGGCGGGCACGTCCACCCGGAGCTCATTATCGTAGAGATCATCGGCGAGGACAACCTCCCCGTACCCGACGGAGATGTGGGCGAGATTGTGGTTACCACCCTCGGAGTCGAAGGAATGCCGCTGCTGCGTTTCCGTACAGGCGATATGGCTGCCAAGATAACCTCGCAGTGCGGCTGCGGACGCCGCAGCTACAGGCTCACTCCCCTCGTGGGCCGCAAGAACAATATGATCAAGCTCAAGGGTACAACCCTGTATCCGCCTGCAGTGAACGACGTACTGGACAACACCCCTTATGTGGAGAACTACGTAGTGGTGGTCCAGGACAGCGATGCCGGCACCGACGACGTCCTGGTGCAGGTTGGGCTCAAGTTCCAGCCGGAGTTTGACCCCGTGAAGGACCTCAAGGACCGTTTCCGTTCACGCATCAGAGTGGCCCCCAAGGTGGAGATACTTCCCAAGGAGGAGGTAGCCCGCATCAATTTCCCGGCCAAGAGCCGCAAACCCGTGAAGTTCATCGATAAACGCGCAAAGCATGTTTGACGATATCCGCCCCTATCTGGACAGCGAGATCCCTGCAGCAATGCAGAGGATAGCCGCCGATCCCCGTTTCCCCCTGGTATGCCGCTATCTCTTCCCGGAGCGTTCCGTCCAGGAAGTTGCCGCAGTGCTGGGCAGTTGCCGCAGCGCCGAGGAATTCCAGCGCCGCTTTATGTACCACGCCATTTATTCGCTGGTGCACAAGACTACCGACGGCCTGTCGGTGGAGGGTATGGAACGCCTGGATCCCCACTGCAATTACCTCTTCGTGTCCAATCACCGCGACATAGTGCTGGACGCTGCCTTCCTGCAGGTCCTGCTGCTGGATGCCGGCCGCCGCACCTCGGAGATCACCTTCGGCGCCAACCTGATGCAGGGGCAGACTATCATCGACGCAGGCCGCTCCAACAAGATGTTCAGGGTGGAACGCCCCACGACGGTGACATCGGCCCGGGAATTCTTCATCCGCAGCAAATACCTTTCGGAGTATATCCATTACACCATCAAGGAAAAGGGAGAATCGGTGTGGATAGCGCAGAGGAACGGACGCACCAAGGACGGACGCGACGCCACCGACCAGGGAATCATCAAGATGTTCGGCCTGGGAGGCGGTTCCGACAAGGTTGAGGCACTCGCCAGCCTGAACATCGTGCCCCTGAGCATCTCCTACGAATGGGAGCCCTGCGACGTGCTCAAGGCACTGGAACTCTATGCCCGCAGCACCGGACAGCCATATATAAAGAAACCCGGCGAAGATATGAATTCCATACTCACCGGCATCACCCAGCCTAAGGGAAGGGTGCATCTGGCAGTATGCGAACCCATCTCCCGGGCCGATCTGGAGCCGCTCCGCGACCTGCCTTCGGCAGCTTTCAACCGCGAAGTCGCCGCCCTGCTGGACAGCCGCATCAATCCCGCCTACCGCCTGTATCCAAACAGCTACATTGCCCACGACCTGCTCAAGGGAAAACGCAGCCACAGCTATACAGACGCCGAGCGGGCGGCGTTCCTCAAGCACCTTGACACGCTTTCCGACTATCCGGAATCCGTGCGGGAGTATCTGCTTGGAATCTACGCCAACCCGCTCGAAGCGAAACGGCAGTAATTAACGGATTACCTTCAGCTCCTTACCTATCTTGATAAAGGCCGATATGGCCTTGTCAAGCTGTTCCCTCGTATGTGCCGCGCTCAGCTGCACCCTTATGCGGGCCTGGCCCTTGGGCACCACGGGATAATAGAAACCGGTTACGAAAATGCCTTCTCCGGCCATTGCAGCCGCGAATTTCTGCGAAAGCGGCGCATCGTAGAGCATCACCGCGCAGATTGCGCTCTGGGTGGGCTTGATGTCGAAGCCTGCTGCTATCATCCTGTCGCGGAAGTAGTTCACGTTCTCTACCAGACGGTCGTGCAGGGCGTCGGACTCTTCCAGGATCCTGAAAGTCTCCAGTGCTGCTCCGGCGATCATCGGCGGGATGGAGTTGGAGAAGAGGTATGGACGGCTGCGCTGACGCAGCATCTCGATTATTTCCTTGCGGCCGGTAGTAAAGCCGCCCACGGCACCGCCGAAGGCCTTTCCAAGCGTACCGGTGATGATATCTATGCGGCCATAGCAATTGCACAGTTCCGATACTCCCCTGCCGGTGGCACCCACCACGCCGGCGCTGTGGCTTTCGTCCACCATCACCAGGGCGTCGTACTTTTCGGCCAGGTCACAGATCTTGTCCACCGGGGCGACGTTGCCGTCCATAGAGAACACTCCGTCGGTCACGATAATACGGAAACGGCAGCCCTGTGCCTCTTTCAGGCGCTCCTCCAGATCGGCCATATCGGCATTGGCATAGCGGAAGCGCTGGGCCTTGCAAAGACGCACGCCGTCAATGATGGAGGCGTGGTTCAGGGTATCGGAGATAATGGCATCCTCGGGGCCCAGGAGGGGTTCGAAGACGCCGCCGTTGGCATCGAAGCAGGCCGCGTACAGAATGGTATCCTCGGTATGGAAGTAGGCCGATATCGCCGCCTCCAGCCGTTTGTGGATATCCTGGGTGCCGCAGATGAAGCGGACCGAGGACATACCGTAGCCGCGCTGGTCCATAGCTTCCTTGGCCGCCTTGATGAGCCGGGGGTTATCGGCCAGGCCAAGATAGTTGTTGGCGCAGAAGTTTAAAGCCTCGGATCCGTCTTCCAGCCTTATGCAGGCGCTCTGGGCCGATGCTATATTCCTTTCCTTCTTATAAAGGCCGGCCTCTCTGATGGAGTCCAGCTCTCTCTGGAGATGTTCTTGAAATTTACCGTACATTGGTCATCAGTTTTTAGTATCCAAATTTACGCTAAATCGAGAAAAAATCCATAAAAAAAACGTAAATTTGCATCCCGCATAATTAATTTGAATGAAAAACGTACTGGTGATCGGTTCCACCGGACAGATAGGGTCGGAACTTACAATGAAACTGCGCCGGGAAATCCCCGGAAGCAGTGTAGTAGCCGGATACATACCCGGGGCTGAGCCCAAGGGAGAGCTGCTGGAAAGCGGTCCCTCGGCCATTGCCGATGTCCGCGACGCCGCCGGCCTTGCACGCATTGCCGACGAATACCGTATAGATACCATATTCAACCTGGCCGCCCTGCTGTCGGCCGTAGCCGAAAAGCGCCCCCTGATGGCCTGGGACATCCAGGTTAACGGCCTTCTGAACATACTGGAAGTGGCCCGCGAGAAAAATATCGCAGTATTCACTCCCTCCTCCATAGGTTCCTTCGGTCCGGAAACGCCCCGCGTGGACACTCCTCAGGACACCATTCAGCGCCCGCGCTCGATGTACGGCGTAACCAAGGTTGCCACCGAACTCCTGAGCGATTACTACTTCCACAAATACGGAGTGAACACCCGTTCCGTTCGTTTCCCCGGTCTGATTTCCTATGTCCAGCTGCCCGGCGGCGGCACCACCGACTATGCAGTGGAAGTATTCTACAGCGCGGTAAAGGGAGAACAGTACGTATGCCCTATCGCCCCGGACACCAGGATGGATATGATGTATATGCCGGACGCCCTGGATGCCGCAGTAAAGCTTATGCAGGCCGATCCTTCGCGCCTGGTGCACCGCAACGGCTTCAACATAGCGGCAATGAGTTTCTCCCCGGAAGAACTCTTCAGCGTCATCCGCTCTATGGAGCCCTCCTTCAGCTGGCGCTATGAGGTGGATCCCCTGCGTGAAGCCATCGCCGCTTCCTGGCCTGACCGTATGGACGACAGCTGTGCCCGGGAGGAATGGGACTGGAAGCCGGTTTACGGGATTGAAGAAACCTGCCGGGATATGCTCAAGAATCTTAGAATCAAGCTGAACAAAAAGTAATACTTAAACGGACGGCCGCTTGGCCGCCCGTTTTTTTCTTACATATTGAAAGCAGCAGCGCTTTTCATACTTACATATTGTAAGCAATATGCATATTCCAGCCTATAATATCGAACACGACAATGCCTTGCAAAGGCCCCAGCTGCATTTTCAATAATTTAAAAAAGCTATTACAAAATTTTTAATAATACTTTTATCATTGATATTCAGCGCTTTACAAAAAATATGCAATTTTTTTGAAAAAAAGTTTATAAAATATTTGCATATATCGAAAAAAGGCCATACCTTTGTATCCGGATTGAGCAAGTAAGGTTCTCTCAACTACTCGGTCTATTGGTTATTAGTTTTAGTGTTATTAATTATGTGGTTAGTGAGAGCGTCCGCCTGAGACAGGCCGACACTCTTTTTTTATACCCCTTTCACATATCGGACAAATATAGGACAAAGACAACGTCCTATCTGCGTTTTTTCCGGAAGATAAAGAACTCGCTCATCGAGAAATTGAAAAGGCCGGAGAAGCAAAGGCCTATCAGGTTGCACAGTACCGGTTCCAGGGTGCTGTCCTGCAGCAGGCCAAGATGCCTGAGGAGGAAGTGCACGACCTGCATCACGATAAACTTCAGTAGGAAAGCCCCCACCCCGGCGGCATTGTACGCCCCGAAATGACGCCAGAACGAGCGCACGGAGCGTTCGCTCACACGGTCGCGCCAGAGGAAGTTGTAGGCGATGATAAAGTTCACCATTGCGGCCACCTCGAAGGAGATGACCGGCGCTATCCAGTATGTACCCCAGTAAGAGTCGCGGAAGATGGTTGCGCTCAGAAGCCAGTGAAGCCCAAGGTCCACCAGGGTCCCCGCACTGCTTGTGACGGAGAACATCACCAGGTTTCTCAGGATTTCTTTCCAGCTTCGCTTCATCGTCTGTCAGATTTTTGGAATGCAAAATTACTAAAAATTGCTATTGTCGCAAAATTAGCGTAATTTTACGTGCTAAAACCACGAAAAGCAATGAAACCTATTATCGAACCCGTCGATAAGGCCCTCCTCAAAGCCGAACTTACCCCAGAGCGTCTGCTGCGCACTTCCAACCGCGCCGGCAACGAGCTCTATGTCGTCGGTCCCGAATGCGTCAACGTAATCCGTGAAATCGGACGACTGAGGGAAATAGCCTTCCGCAACGACGGCGGCGGCACCGGCGAGGAACTGGATATCGACCGTTTCGACACCGATCCCGCCTACGGTTACAGGCAGCTCGTGCTCTGGAATCCGGACGTAGAGGAAATCATAGGCGGCTACCGCTTCTGCCTCTGCGACGAGGCCGTCTTCGACAGGGAGGGCCAGCCGCATCTGACATCGGCCCATATGTTCGAATTCTCACCCCGTTTTATCAAGAACATCCTTCCCCATACCCTGGAGCTCGGACGCTCTTTCATCTCCCTGGAATACCAGAGTTCCAAGGCCGGAGCCAAGAGTCTCTACGCGATGGACAACCTCTTCGACGGAATCGGCGCCCTGGGAGTACTGTACAAGAAACGCATCAAGTTCTTCTTCGGCAAGATGACCATATACCCCGACTATCCCCAGGAAGCCCGGGAGCTCATTATGGTCTTCCTCAAAAAGTACTTCCCCCAGAAAGGCCACCGCTATATCCGCATCCGCAAGGAAGTCAAGGTGAGCAATCCCCGCAAATATTCCCGCCTGTTCAAGGGCGGCAGCTTCAAGGAAGACTACCGCATCCTCAAGGCGGAGGTCCAGAAACGCGGAGTTAATATTCCGCCGCTGGTGAACACCTATATGAACCTTTCTCCCAGTATGATCTACTTCGGAACCGGCATCAACGACGAGTTCGCCAACATCTACGATTCCGGAATAATGATCACCTTCGACGATATGTATCCCGAGAAGAGGGAAAGGCACGCCGAATCTTTCGCCAAGCAGGGCTGGCGGCACATCCGGAAGATACTCAAGCACTTCCAGAAGAAATAATCACTTACGTACGGTAATGTGGAAACAGGCCTGCTTCTTTTCGTACTTGATATAGCAGGCTCCTTCGTCGTGCAGGTCCTTGAGCACCTGGCCCAGGACGGCCCTCAGGTACTCCGGGGGCACATCGGCATAGGGACGGCCGCGCAGTTCGGGCACCTTCACGTAGTGCCAGTAGGAAAGGTCGAAGGTGGTTCCGTAACGGTGCGTGGAGTTCTCCGAAGCATTCAGGTTGCCTTTCCGAAGCTGGTCCACATCGGCCTGGGTGCGAAGCACCGAGGTAACCAGGAGGAGGTTCGGATTAAGTCCTTTTGCCTGAAGCGAATCGCGGAAATTCTCCCCTATCCTGTCCAGCAGCTTTTTGGCCTGAGGCACCAGGAAAGGGATGGAATGGGTTAGCTCGTCAAGGCGGTAGGTATCAGTATCGTGCAGTTCCACCAGGCGCCGGTTCATCTTCAGGGCCGCCTCACGGTTGGCCACCGCCGGCACTCCCAGGGCCTGCGCTACCTCCACGTGCACAGGATTCATATCGTTGAACTCACGTGTATAACGCACGTCCCATATCCTTCGGGGCGAGTTCTCTATAGTTCCCATAGCCAGCCAGCGTCTTTCCCTGACGCAGGAGCGTACGGATAAAAAACACCAAATAAAAAGGCCTGAAAGCAGTACAACCGCGACTATTTGGACTTTATTCTTATTCATCGGCACTAAGATACGAAAAAAATGCTAAATTTGTAGGATATACAACACTATAACTATGAGCGAAAACTTAAAACAGGCGGCACGCATCCAGACCTCCATCCTTAATCCGCTGGAAAAGAAGGTATTAGTCTGGATGGCCAAGCGTATGCCATCTTGGGTAAACTCGGATATGCTCACCTTCGTGGGCTTTCTGGGCGCAGTCATCATAGCCACAGGCTATGCCCTTTCAAACCTTAACCTGAACTGGCTCTGGCTCGCAAGCTTCGGTTTCCTGGTAAACTGGTTCGGCGATTCTATGGACGGAAGCCTTGCCCGCGTAAGGGGTACCCAGAGAAAACTCTACGGCTTTTTCATAGACCATAACGTGGACGTTATCAACGAGACCATTATGTTCATAGGCGTGGGCGCCTCGCCGATGGTCAACCTTAGCTTCGCGATGATGGCCCTCGTCTCCTATTTTATGCTCAGCGTCTACGTCTATATAGACTGCCACGTAAAAGGCGAGATGAGGCTCACCTACGGAGGCCTTGGTCCCACCGAGTTCCGCCTGGGCGCCATTATCGTGAATATCCTTTACATTTACGTGCCCTGGTTCAGCCAGTGGAAAAAGCCCCTCACCCTCTTCCACAACGACTTTATGGTGGGTATAGTGGACTACGTGGCCATCGCCGCGTGCGTGGCTATCGGCTTTTTCTATCTGGTGAGCTTTATCCGCGACATCTCCTATTTCAAGAAGGTGGACCCGCCCGTAAAGCCTCAGCCCAAGGAAAAGAAGGAGGACTAGGCCGATGATGATTACCGAAGCAGATGCACCCAGACTTCTTCCCGCCTTCCGCGGAAAGAAGGGGCTGCTGCTGTTTCGCCTGGCTATGAAGATCACCGGTCTGGACAAGGCCAACCTGCTTCACGACAGGGTGGAGAAATCCGGCGCCAAGCCCGGGGCCGATTTCGCCCACGGCCTCCTGGAGGACTGCGGGATAGACTTTGCCATCGGCAATCCGGAGCGCCTGGAGCAACTTCCGGAAGGTCCCTTCATAGTGATAGCCAACCACGTTTACGGCCATATAGACGGCATCTGCCTGGTAGACCTGATAGCCCATAAAAGGCCGGCCGCCAAGGTTATGGTGAACGAGTTCCTGATGTGGGTGAAGGGCATTTCGGACAATTTCATTGCCGTCAATCCCCTTACCGACAACGGCGGCGGGGCAACCCCTGCAAGCATAGGCGGCATAAGGCAGGCCCTGGCACAGCTCCATAGCGGAGAACCCCTTTGCATCTTCCCTTCCGGCGCAGTGGCCGATATCAAGCCGTGTGAGGGCTGGACCCTGAGCGAGAGGGAGTGGCAGGACAGCGCCATACGCCTTATCCGCAAGTCCCGCGTTCCCATTGTGCCCATACGCTTCTTCGACTCCAATTCCCGCTTTTACTACCTTCTGGGCCTTCTGGACTACCGCATCCGCTTTGTCCGGCTCTTCCACGAGCTTTGGAACAAGCGGGGCAGCCATCCCAGGCTGGGAATCGGCCCCACCATCAGCCCAGAGCAGCAGGACGCCGTTTCCGAGGCCGATTTCGGAGCCTTCCTGCGTTCATCCGTCTACGATATGCCCCTGCCCGGGGAATTCACATACAGATCTCAATTATGGAAGAAAGAATGACAGTACTCCTGACGGGAGGCAGCAGCGGGATAGGCGCAGCCACCGCCCGCGAACTCGCCCTCCGCGGAATGAAAGTATATGCCGCCTCCAGAAGAGGCACCTTCGAGGCCGATGTCCAAGGCGTCGTCCCGGTAAAGCTGGACGTCAACGACGCAGCTATGGCCAGGGAGCTCGTGAAGGAGATCGTGGAGAAGGAAGGCCATCTGGACGCCGTGGTATGCAATGCCGGAAACGGCATCTACGGTCCCGTGGAAGGCACGCTCGAGAGCGAGGCCCGCTACCAGTTCGAGACCAATTACTTCGGAGCGCTGAACACCATAAACGCCTGTCTGCCGGTATTCCGCAGCCAGGGACACGGCCGCATTATCACGGTCACTTCGGTTATGGCGGTGCTGCAGCTGCCCTTCCAGGGCTTCTATTCATCGGCCAAGGCTGCCCTGCTGTCAATCTCGGAGAGCCTGGCGATGGAGCTCAAGGGCAGCGGAATCCAGTGCTGCGCCATCCTTCCCGGCGACGTAGCCACAGGTTTCACCCAGGCCCGCCGCCAGAACGAGGCCGCCCTGGACCCGCAGTCTCCCTACCGCAGCAAGATGGAACGCAACCTCGCCATCATTGAAAGGGACGAGCAGAACGGGATGGCCCCCGAAGCCATAGCCAGGGCCATAGCCGCCCAGCTATGCCGCCGCCGTATGGCAGTAAGGGTAGTTCCCGGACTGCAGTACAAGGCTGTCGCAGTCCTGGCAAGGATACTGCCGGAAAGTTGGAAACAATTCATTATCGGCAAGATATATTGAAATTCCTCAGGTTCATAGTTTCATTCCTGCTCCTGCTGGCGGCCTGGACCGCCGGCGCGCAGTCCACACGTGTCCGCGGCACAGTGACCGACGCCGCCACGGGTGAGCCCCTGCCTTTTGCCGGAGTGTACTTTGACGGAACCACCATAGGCATCTCCACCGACCTTGACGGCTGCTTCTCGCTGGAAACCAGATCGGCCGATGCCAAAGTTCTCACCGCCCACCTGCTGGGCTACGTAAGCCAGTCAGTGACGGTGAACAAGGGCAGCTTCACGGAAATCAAATTCTCCCTGGAGCCCGATCCCCACTTCCTGGAGGCCGCCTATGTGAAGCCCGACGACCGCTATATCAAGTCCATACTCAAGAAACTGGACCAGAGCCGCAAAAGGAACAACCCCGACAAGGGCGAATCCTGGAAGAGCCGCCTCTACACCAAGCTGGAATTCGACCTGACCAATGCCGAGGACCTGCTGGAATTCACTCCGGTAGACAAAGCCATCGGCTTCATAAGGGAGTACCAGGACACATCGGCCATCACCGGCAAGCCATACATCCCGGTGATGATATCCGAAAACATCTCCGACGTATACCATTCCGTGAAGCCGGATTTTGACAGGGAGATAATGCGTACCAACCGCATATCGGGCCTGGAGGAAGACAATATCGTGAGGCAGTTCACCGGCTCCTACCTCCTGAAGACCAATTTCTACGAGGCCTCCATCAGCGTTTTCAACCTGGAGATCCCCTGCCCTGCCGCAGCGTCTTCCCATATGTTCTACAACTACTTCCTGGTGGACAGCCTGCAGGTTGAAGGGCGCAAGACATACACCCTGCGCTTCCATCCCAAGAAACTGGTGACCTCGCCCGTGTTCGACGGAGAGCTGCAGATAGACGCCGAAGACTTTGGAATACGCTCGGTGCACGTAAGGCTGGCCGAGGCCTCCAATGTCAACTGGATAAGGCATATCAACATAGACATAGAAAACCGGCGCCTTCCGGACGGACGCTGGTTCTACGGGCAGGAACGCCTCTTTGCCGATTTCTCCATCACGGTAAGCGACAAATCCCGGATGCTTTCCTTCCTGGGGCACCGCAATATGGATTACTCGGAACCGGAATTCGGCCCCATCACCGATCCTCTGGCCCTTAAGTCGGAGAATCCCGTGGTTATGGAGCACAGCCAGGCCCAGGACGAAGAGTACTGGCAGAAGGCGCGTCCCTACCCCCTGAGCGAACGCGAACAGGGCATATACACTATGGTGGACGACTTTAAGGAAACCACTGTGTTCAAAACCGGATTCGATATAGCAAACACCTTTATAACAGGATATTACGAGAGGAAAGACATAGGCGTGGGCTTCGGCCGCTGGGCCCGTACCTTCGTCTATAACGAGACCGAGGGCTTCCGCATCCAGGCCGGATTCCGCACGATGAAGGAGTTCTCCCAGTTGGTGCGCTTCACCGGTACCCTGGCCTACGGATTCAGGGACAAGACTCCCAAATGGAGCTTCTCCACCGAGTTCCAGCTGAACCGCGAGAAAACCCGCAAGCTCACCTTCGCCGTCAAGAAAGACTTCGAGCAGCTGGGCAGCGGAACCGGGGTATTCAGCACCCAGAATATGTTCTCGTCCATCCTGGCCAGGGAGCACGGGAATATGCAGAGTATGCTGCGTAAGTTCTCGGCAGAATACGACCACGAGTGGTGCCGTATGGTTAACCAGAATGTAAAATGGCAGACCACACGTATGTGGAGCAATCCTCTGGTCCAGTTCAACCTGCCCGGCGGCGGCATACTGGACAGTTTCACCACTAACGAACTCAGTACCCGGATACGCCTGAGCGCCAGCGACGAAAGGGTTAACCGGGGATTTTTCAAGAAGACTTATCTCTTCTCGAAATACCCTGTACTTACCCTGGACCTGCTCTATGGCTTCAAGGGCATAACCCGGGACAACAACTATGAATACTGGCGGGCCGGTGCCACCATCGAATGGAAGGTACCCTCCACTGCTATCGGCTTTGGCAAACTCTACGTTAACGGAGGTGCCATTTTCGGCAGTGTCCCCTACCCGCTGCTCAAACTTCACGAGGGGAACCAGACTTTCTTTATGGACAAGACTGCATTTTCCTGTATGAATTACTACGAATTCGCCTCTGACCGCTGGATTAGCGGTTACTACGAGCACAATTTCAACGGACTGGTGCTGGGCAAGATTCCGCTTCTGAAGAAGCTGGACCTTCGCGAACTGGCCACGGTACGTGTAGCCTGGGGCACGCTCACGGAAGCCAACCGCGAGAACGCCCCCATCCTCCTCAACGATAACACCGGCAGCCTGGAACTTCCCTATGTGGAAGCCGGCGTCGGTATAGGCAATATCTTACGCCTGCTGCGTGTAGACGCCTTCTGGCGCCTTACGCACCGGCGTGAGGACGGCGGAAAAAACTTCACCCTAAACATAGGTTTCGACCTCGAATTCTAAAACTATGAAACACAAACTCTCAGTCCTTAAACTGAACACTGACGGCTACATAGAGCCGCAGATGATCAAGCCACACGTGCTGGATGCCTACGCCTTCGCCTTCCTTCTTGAAGGTGAAATCCTTGCCGAGGTTTCCGGTCAGAACATCCTGGTGAGTGCCGGACAACTTCTTATGGTACCTCCGGAGAAAAAAATAATTGTCAAGCACTTCGACCGTTGCCTGGGCTATCAGGGATATTTCCAGGCCGATGCCCTTAAAGACCACTCCTACGCAGTCCTGCGTGAGGACCAGCCCATACAGAAGAGCTTCTGGTTCGAAGACGCGGTGTTTATGGGAGCACTGTTCAAGAGAATGGAGCAGGCTTTCGAAGACAGGGACAGCCGTTTCCTCCAAAGCGCCTTTGACCTTATCCTTACTCAGCTGAAGCCCAATGACAACAAATCCCTGGTGTCCGAGCGCTTCCTCCAGATGGTATTCGAAAAGGACCAGGCTCCCCTGTCGGTAGCCGACTATGCCGAAAAGCTTCAGGTCACTCCCAACTATCTTAACAAGACTGTAAAGAACCATACACACCGTACGGCCATAGACTGGATAGAGATAGCCCGACTGAACATAGCCAAGCGTTACCTCAAGGATCCCACGGTTCCCATCATAGACGTAGCCATCCGCTGCGGCCTGGACGACCAGTCCTACTTCTCCCGCTTCTTCAAGAAGATTACCGGTATGACACCTACACAATACAGGAACGGCAAATAGGCCGTTCCTGTATATGATTGAATATGTCCGGGGCAGTGGCTATCGGCCGCTGTCCTGGGCTATGTATTCATAGTGCTTGATACCTATGAGCTTGCCTTTGGGATTATAGGTATACTGGACCTTCTTGCGGCCGAACTCATTGTATTCGAATTTCTTATACGAGAAAAGACGGTTGCGGTTGTCGTAGGTGTACTCTATCGAGACACGGCCTGCGGCATCGTGCTCGAAACGCTTGCGCCATTTCTGGCCGTCGGAATTGTACTCTATTTCCTCAATCTTCCTGCCTTCGGGAGAGAAGGTAGTAACGTGATCCAGGGACTTGTCGGTTCCCTTGGGGCCCGAATTCCATTCCTTGATGACAAGGTTTTTCTTATTGATTTTGGAAGTCTGTGCTTCCTCCTGGGCGCCGAGTGAAAGCGGGAGCAGCAGGCAGAGGGCTGCAAAGAGGCTGATAAACTTTTTCATTCTATACTGTTTTTTCTTGTTTTCTGTCGTAGGCCGTGACCGTAAGGACCTTCCCGTTAACCCGGAATCTCACGTCACCACCTTCATAGGCGAAGGCATATTCCCTCTCTGCAGTATCCTGATAAGCCGGCCGGGGATCAAGTGACAATAACTGTGCCAGCACTTTACGCTGTTTCGGACCAAGGGGGATATCCTCGGGAATAAGCACCTCGAGGACCTCCGTCGGGGCCGATTGGGCAAAGCCCGAAACGGCATCCGGGATGCTGTCGCAGTAAGCCACATAGGGCTTGATGTCATATATGGGCGTGCCGTCCATAAGGTCGGCGCCTGAAACCAGAAGTTCTCCTCCCCTGATGCCTTCCAGCTTTACACAGCTCAGTCCCAGGGGATTGGGCCGATATGGAGAGCGGCTTCCCCATACTCCCACGGAGGTGTTTCCACCGAGTCTGGGAGGGCGCACGGTGGGCTGCCATCGGCCTTCGGCCTGGGGACGGTTGGCCGAAAAGCCCCAGAGCAGCCAGATGTGTGAAAAGCCCTCCAGGCCTCTGAGGGCCTCCTGCTCCCTGAAGCCGGGCTCGAACACTACCCTGCCCTGGACGGCTCCGGCCAGGCCCGACTGCCGGGGAAGGCCGAATTTCTCGCCAAGTGGCCCGTGATAGCGGGCTACGGCTTTAAGCAGGAGATTGTCTTCCATACTTATGAGAGCAGTTTTCCGTGACAGCGGCAGTAACGCAGTCCGCTGCCGCAGGGGCAGGGATCGTCAGGAGCCACGTGAGGTATGCTGAATCCGGGCAGGAAGAAGGAACCGTAGCCCTCGCTTACGGTGAGGGGCGGCATTTTCCAGCGCGGATAATCTTCCTGTACCTGAGGGGCTTCAAGGCCGGCCGGTCCATTTCCGGGTTCCTCGGGGAATTCCCAGGACGACGAATCCAGAAGGAAGACGCCGGTTTCCCTTGCTGTCTGCCCGCAAAGGGCCCATTTGGGAACCACATCGGCATAATCGGCCACTATCCTGCAGCAGTTCTGCCATTGGGCGGGATCCAGCGACATTGCTCCGGGGCTTTCCGAGAGCGGCGCGAAGAGGGCTTCGTTGTAGGCCTGGGTATACTGGGCCTCCACCCAGGTATCGTGAAGGGCGGTTACCAGTTCGAAGCCTTCGTAGCCAAGGCTGCGGTACATCTGCTCCAGGGCCATACCCTCGGGGGTCTTGAGCGCAAGGGCAAAGTAGGGCGCTCCGCTTCCGGCTTCCAGCGCCTGCTCGATGCTGAACTGGGGATAGGCAAAACGCCCGGCCTCGTGCCTGAGTCCGTGCAGCTGCTCCAGGTCTCCCACGCAGGGAGAGCACATATAGTCGCCGTGCGAGTCGCTGTAGCGGCACAGCTTGACCAGCTGCGACTGCCAGAGCATAGAGCCCGCCCGGGCCGAGTCCGCTTCCTCGCCGATACTCTCGAAATAATCGGCCACAAGGCCTGCGAAACGCTCGGTAGTGAGTATGCCGTACAGGTTCATATAACCCAGACATACCTGTTCCAGGCGGTATCGGCCGCTGCGTTCCCCGCTCCGGATTACAGAATCTATCTGAGGGGAAACTATATCGTAGAGCTCGCGGCTTATCCAGAGCTTGTGGTAGTGCTCGTCGCTGTCGTCCACGCCCAGGAAGCCGGTAGCCTCCAGGAGCGAGGGATAGGGAGCATAATCCATATAGTGGACCTTCTCAGGGCCCGAGCGGACCAGTTTGCGCAGCAGCCTAGCATCCCTTTCCATAAGATGCGAAAGCCAGCGCTGGGGCCTCTCCTTCAGGTAGGTGTACAACTGGTTCACCAGCTCGCTCTTGCGGACGCGGGCTGGCAGGTCGCACCCAAGGAGATAGGCCAGGTCCTGAAGCTCGGGCTTCTGGAAGCCGCTGAGTACGTTATGAAGCTTGCTCTCGTTCAAACTTCAGAATAGGGTTACGGGCCGCGGCGGTTTCGTCGGGCCGGGAAATGGGCGTATTGTGAGGGGCCGAGTGAAGCAGCTCCGGATCGGCGGCAGCTTCGGCGGCAATTCTGCGCATCACCTCTATGAAGGCGTCTAGGGTTTCCTAGGACTCGGTTTCGGTGGGCTCTATCATAAGCGCCTGGTGGAACAGGAGCGGGAAATAGATGGTGGGAGCGTGGAAACCGTAGTCCAGCAGGCGCTTTGCAACATCCAGCGTGGTGGCTCCGGCAACGCCCTCGCGGGCGCCGTCGTTCACCAGGCCGTCAAAGACGAATTCGTGCTTGCACACATCCGGGATGGGCAGTTTGTAAACGTCCTTGAGGCTTTCCTTGATATAATTGGCGCTCAGGACCGAATAGCAGCCCACCTCGCGTATATGCTCGCGACCCAGC
>JAGCYC010000009.1 GCA_017961015.1 Bacteroidales bacterium
TATCCGGTCCAGGTCGTCTTCTTCGGCCGATCCGGGAGTAATGCCGGCGACATCCTTAAGGAGCTGTTCCTCGGCCTTACGACTCTCCTCCATAGCCCTCGTCACCTCAATGCCGATACTGCAGCCGTCGGGCGACTGCAGGTCGGGCCTGTCACGGTTCACCAGGCAGTAGAATTCGCTTCCATGCAGGGCCGAGAGCGAGATCTGGGCATACTGCTCGAAGAAACAAGTACCGTATTTTCTGAGTGCCGACATATTTGCTCCGTAAATATACAAAAAAAAGGGATGAGCGCAAGCCGTCTTCCGCAGGGATTTCTGTGGTTATTCTCAAGAAAAGTGTAGATTGATGCCATTTCTTTTAACGGAAAAGTGTATATTGCAATCGTAATAATAACGGAAAAGTGTATGCTTCGAAGAAAGATCCAAACGAAAATCGCTGATTATCTGGAGAATGGCTCAAACAAGATTCTTGTTCTCAATGGGGCTCGCCTGTTGGATTGAATCGACAAATGCAATCGGTATTAAAGGAATAAGCCTATGTCAATAATTATATCTCTATTAGCCTCTGTATTGCTCACCGCTCCTATTTCAGTTGCGGATACAGTCAAGTTGGATAACCGTACCTATATCGGCGAACTTCCAAGCGGACAGGGAAAGTTGTATCATCAGGATAGGGGACTTTTCATCGGCTCATTTAACAGAACGGTTCCTCAAGGTCGTGGCATCCGGATTAAAGCCGATGGGAGTATCTATAGCGGAAACTTTGTCAAGGGGGTAGAGCAAGGATATGGCCGATTGTTTATGGCAACGGGAGCTGTAATATGTGGGGAGTTTTCTTCCGGCTATGCCAACGGACGTGATACGCTGTATTATCCCAATGGAAAAATTTTTATCGGCGTAGTCGTAAATAATGGTGCGACCAAGCAGGGTAAGACCTATAAAAACGCGGCAGCAGCGGGTGTTGTCAAGCCTCAAAAACCCGAACTGACGCTCACGGATGATGATTTCGCGTTTTTAGAGAGTCTAGGCTATGGACAATATGACTCACGGCCTGTATTTGGTGATGGAGCCTCGTTCTTTCAAGTCTATATTCATCCAAATTTCAGGTACAAGGAGTCTATGGTTGGCAAGATTGCAACCGTTCATTATGAATTCGTAGTGGGAGAAGACGGAAAACTACGGGATATCAAAATTGTTTCATCCACAGATGAAGAGTTTTCGAAAGAACTTGTGCGCGTATTGAAGCGGTCGCCTCGCTGGAAACCCGCTATGAAAGACGGGAAGCCTGTGCCTTATCTGATTAAGAATCAGAAGATTAATTTCAATGGCTCGGAATGAGCCGTCTTCCGCAGGAATTTCGCCTGCGGCGACATAATGGTCTTTTTCTGAGTAGACATTTTGTAGACATTTTTAGTTTCCCATCTCTGTATCAACCACTTGCAACCTTGTCAAAGAACGCCATTGCAATATGGGATGGATATTTAAGTATTGCAAGTGAAATAGCTATAAAAAGACAAAACCCGCGTGTTTGATTGCTCAGGGACACACGGGGCTTCGATTGCAAAGGTACTATACTTATTTTGAAATGTCAAGTCAGACTGCAACTCCAGTTGAAAGAATGTCTTCGTATAGCGGAGAAGGATACCGGGCGTCAATCAAGACGGGTTCAATCAGCGTATCTACATCCCACGTAATACGCCATAATTTGGCTGATTCCTTTAGAAAATCGCCATTAACTTCAGGAACAACCACAGCAACATCGATATCACTGTCTTCGCGGGCAGTTCCTTTGCTATACGAGCCATACAGATACACCGTGGCAGGCCCCATTGCTGAGACCACTTTGTCCTTGTATCTGCGGACTACATCTATAACATCGTTTTTACCCATTGCTGAAGTTCTTTTGTTTTATGCACCAATTCCTTACAGCGGTCCTCAGATAAAGCATCTCCTATCATTTGCTTGTAGGAAGGGTACCTTGCTTCTATATTGAGAGGCATTATTTCTCCTACGAACACCCTCTGTTCATCGCTGAGCATTTGTCCGAGGCCGCAGCTCTGTGCAAGGTTAATAAGGTTATGTGAGTATGGAGCGGGTTCAACCTTTTTCTTACTCCAATAGGCTTTGAATATCTTTTCTATGCATTGATGGCACATATATCCAACATAGAGCCATCGGCCCGTGCGAAACATTGCATCAGCCGTATCTAAGTCATAGTCGGATAACTCCGTCCAATATTTAACCTTGTCCAAGTCCATACCTCGCAAAGGTAATTATTTTTGATTTAATGACAAAACGACCGAATCTCTTTCTCTCCCGGGATTTCGTCGGGCTGCGCCCTCCGACATCCCTTGATCACCGAGAGCAATGCAAATCCGGGAGCGAGGCTGCGCCTCATTATATCTGTATTTCTGCATAGTCCAATAAAGCAAAAGACCCGCCCTGGTACGCTGTTCTACGGGAAGCGTGGCGAGTACTGTTGCTGCAAATATATGTTTTGTTTCTTTATCCACAAAATATTTCTAACTTTGTCCTGCCGGGCGACCGGCATACATACAGCGAAAGTGTTTCGCGTTGTCCTTGTATGGAATCCAGGTCAGCTCCCGTACGGTTTAACTGTCCAGAAGTTACTTGAACCACATAAGTCTCTCCCTGCAAATCCACTCTTGGCAGATCCGATGTTTTGGACCGGTTACATCGAGAAAGTTGGCACAGGCACAGAAGACATTGTTAATCTGTGTAAAGAAAGGGGCCTAAAGACTCCTGAATATCATCAGGAAGAAGATTTCCGCGTGATTATCTGGCGGAAAGCGAAGCCTGGATCGGCACAGAGTGATCCAAATCTGATCCAAATCGATCCAAATCGATCCAAATCTGATCCAAATCATTTATTGAATAGTGCTTTTGTAGAAAAAGTATTCCTTTTGATTAAAGAAGACCATCGCGTATCACGTAAAACAATCGCCGAGAGATTAAATACAAGCGAGCGGAAAGTGCGTCAAGCGATAGCTCTCCTTCGGAATACTAAAATCCGAAGAGTGGGCACAACGCGAGGCGAGTGGGAAATAATTAAAGAATAATTATTGACTAGCAAAACAGGCAAGCCCTCTTACGCAGGGATTCCGTCGCTTCGCTCCGGCATCCCTAAACGCCTCTTTTGTCTCTGATTTTGGCTTTAAATGTCTCTGCCATCAGAGCCTTATGAGTACCTCTCTGTCAGTCTTTCAAAGAACGTGCTCCTCTTTGAGGGCATGACAAATATGGCATAATCATTTCAATCAAGCAACTAACCTTGCAAAGACTTGCAAAAGAGAAGAATGAGCCATACCTTTGCGTCTATGGAAGAAAAAAACAGCATAGTAATCTATCAGTCCGATGACGGACTGGTGACCATGGAAGCCATGGTGGATGCCGCCAATGAAACCATTTGGGCTACGCAGAAGGCAATCAGTACCTTGTTCCAAGTTGACCGAACTGTTATAACAAGGCATTTAAAGAATGTTTTTTCAACAGGAGAGTTGGAAGAAGGTTCAGTGTGTGCAATTTTTGCACATACTGCTCAAGATGGCAAGACATACAACACAAAGTATTATAACTTAGACGCTATCATCTCTGTTGGCTACCGTGTCAATTCCGTAAGAGCGACCTCTTTTAGAAAGTGGTCTTCATCCATTTTGAAGGAGTATATGCGACATGGCTATGTGGTTAACCACAACGTGGTTTCCGAGCAAAAGTATGAGGACCTGAAGCGGGCCATGGGACTATTGGAGAATGTTTTCAACAAAGAACTGCTGCTTTCTTCCGACCAGGTAACAGACCTCTTTGATGTAATCCGAGACTATACATACGCCCTTGACACGCTGGATGCTTACGACTATCAGAGCCTCAAGATAGCCGACACAACGGCTCCCGAACGCTTCCATGCCACCTATGAAAATGCCATGGAGGCCATTGGGAGCCTAAAGAGTAAATTCGGCGGCAGTGACCTGTTCGGCGTGGAGAAAGACGCCTCGTTCCACAGTAGCATCGGCCAGATTTATCAGACATGGGACGGTAAGGACCTTTACCCCAGCATCGAAGAAAAGGCCGCCATACTGCTCTACCTGGTGGTAAAGAATCACTCTTTCGTTGATGGTAACAAACGCATTGCGGCCACGCTGTTCCTGTGGTTCATGCAAAACAATGGCATCCTATATCGGCCCGATGGTACAAAGCGTATTTCCGATGCATCGCTTGTTGCGCTTACACTGATGATTGCCGAGAGTCACACGGAGGAGATGGATACAATGGTCAAGGTCGTCGTGAGCCTGATTAACAGGAAGAATTAATTTCCCTCTTCCTCAGGGATTTCGCCTTCGGCGACATCCAACGGTATCCCACCGCACAATCCCTCTTCCTCCGGGATTTGGCTGCGCTACGCTTGCCACATCCCTCCCGCCTGCGGCGGGCGATGCAATAAACTCGGAGCGAAGCGACCCAGGGGGTCTGGGGGATTAGGCCCCCAGTAAGTGAAACGATGTTCGAATCCCTCTTCTTACGCGAAAAAGCTGGCGCAAGCCAGCTTTGAGCGGAGGAAGAGGGATTCGAACCCCCGGTGCATTGCTGCACAACGGTTTTCAAGACCGCCGCATTAGACCACTCTGCCATTCCTCCGGACGGGAGTGCAAAGTTAGTTAAAAATTATTCCTTTGCAAAAAACTTCCAATGGAAGATAATAAGGTACAGGGCGCCGACGGTTACGCAGGAATCGGCAAAGTTGAACACCGGTTCAAAG
This sequence comes from Bacteroidales bacterium, assembly GCA_017961015.1. Lineage (GTDB taxonomy): Bacteria > Bacteroidota > Bacteroidia > Bacteroidales > UBA932 > Cryptobacteroides. The sequence continues at coordinate 4,775 of JAGCYC010000009.1, forward strand.
AAGATGTGGCCTCCTAAGCCGGGGACCCAGTCGGGCCAGGTCCAGAGCGGGAAGTAGAACATATCCACTACCCGGCCCTGAAGGAAGGGGGCATAGCTGCCGCCGAACACGGCCAGATCAGTGAAAGTGCTTTCACTGAAAATAAGGCCGTAGAACAGGCAGTCTATGATGTTCCCGAGCGCTCCTGCGGTAATCAGGGTAAGACCGACAAGTACGCCGGTGGGGACGCGCCTGTCTTCCTCACGCCTGAGCAAACTGGATATCCACCAGACAAGAGCCACGAAAAGTGCGATCCTGAAGACGGTGAGCACATACTTCCCGGCGACTCCGCCGAAGGCAAGCCCGAAAGCCATTCCCTTGTTCTCCACGAACAGAAGTTGGAACCAGTTTCCCAGAACCGGGATGCTCTCGCCGAGGGTCATACCCGTCTTGACCAGAACTTTTATAAGCTGGTCAACTATTACGAGCACGATGCCCAGGATAAGCAGTCCCCTGCCCCTCTTAGCCATCTTCCGACTACTTTCGTCCGGTCTTTTCCAGTATGGCCTTGCCCTCTACGGTAGTGGTGGCGTGGGGAACCAGGCGCAGGCGCTCCTTGGGGATGAGCTTGCCGGTGACGCGGCATACGCCATAGGTCTTGTTCTCGATGCGCACGAGAGCAGCCTCAAGGTTCTGGATAAACTTGTACTGACGCTGGGCAAGAGCTCCGGCCTCTTCTTTGGAGAGCTGGAAAGCACCGTCGTCCTCTACAGTCTTGAAAGTAGGGGCTGTATCCAGGATGTCATTTCCGCCGGCGTGGGTGACCACTTCGCGAAGGGTAGCATACTCTGCACGGGCAGCAGCAAGCTTCTCGTTGATAATGGCACGGAATTCCTCGAGTTCTTCGTCGGAATAGCGGGTTCTTGTATTGTCTTCCATATCTTAACGTTTAACAGTTATCTTAATGGTATCGCCCTGCACCCATTCAACGGCGGCGGCAGCTTCGGGGGCATCCCCAAGCGGCAGGAGGCCGATGCTGAGCGAAAGGGTCTGGGATTTTACATAATCGCCGAAGCGCTCCAGGGCTGCGGGCAGCTCGTGATCATCGGCATAAATTACAGTGTCAATGCGGTCGGTTACCTCGAAGCCGGAACTCTTGCGCAGGTTCTGGATGCGGTTCACCAGTTCGCGGGCAAGGCCTTCGCGGCGAAGCTCGGGGGTAATTTCGATATCCAGGGCAAGGGTGAGTGAGCCTTCCGAAGCCACCTGCCAGCCGGGCATATCCTTGGAGGAGATGGCATAGTCGCCGGGGCAGAGCAGGATGGGACCTCCGGGAAGGTCCAGAGTATAATCCTGAGAGGCGGCCTCGGCCTTCTGGATGGCGGCGATATCGGCCTGGGTGAGCGTACCGAAGGCAGCGGCAATCTCCTTCATCCTGGCGCCATAACGCTTGCCAAGGGTGGGGAAATTGGGCTTTATCGAGAGGGTGATGATGCCGCTCACGTCGCTCACGAACTCCATCTGCTTCACGTTCACTTCGGTGAGCACGATGTCACGCACGGCGGCGAGAGAAGCGCGTACCCTTTCCGAGATAACGGGAATGATGAGCTTCAGCAGCGGCTGACGTACCGGGATATTCACCTTCTTGCGGATACCGGACACCAGCGAAACGGCCTGCTGGGCAAGTGCCATCCTCTCCTCGAGGGAGGCGTCTATGACTGAGGCATCGACCTCGGGCATAAGGGTGAAGTGCACCGAAGCGGCCGAGCTCACAAGGTCGCGGTAAAGCTGCTCCATAAAGAAAGGAGCGATGGGGGCAGCGAGTATGGCAACCTTTGTAAGGACCTCGTACAGAGTGGCATAGGCGGCCTTCTTATCGGCGGTCATCTCGCCGGCCCAGTAGCGGGGACGGTTCAGGCGCACGTACCAGTTGGAGACGTCATCGCAGACGAAGGTCTCCAGGATGCGGCCGGCGCTCTTCACATCGTAATCCTCGTAGGCTTCGCGGACCTTGCCGATTACGGTATTGAGCCTGGAAAGGATCCAGCGGTCAAGCTCCGTAAGGGCCTCGGGGGCCGATGCCGACGGCTCCCAGCCGTCGATGTTGGCATACCTTGCAAAGAAGGCGTAGGTATTGTACAGCGTGCCGAAGAACTTGCGGCGTACGTCGGCGACGCCGGTTTCGTCGAATTTCAGGTTGTCCCAGGGCTCGGCGTTGGTGAGCATATACCAGCGAAGGGCATCGGGGCCGTAGGTATCCAGGGCCTTGAAGGGATCCACGGCATTGCCCAGGCGCTTGGACATCTTGTTTCCGTTGCGGTCCAGCACAAGACCGTTGGAGATAACCCTGCGGAAGGCCGGAGTGCCGCTGATCATAGTGTGGATGGCGTGAAGGGTATAGAACCAGCCACGGGTCTGGTCCACGCCTTCGGCGATGAAATCGGCGGTTGCGCCGAAGCAGGGCTTGCCCAGATTCCTGAGCCCTTCCTGTGCGTAAGGCATAGCGCCGGAATCGAACCAGACGTCGATGAGGTCGGTTTCGCGAACCATCTTGCGGCCGGAAGGCGATACCAGGAAGATATCATCCACGGCAGGACGGTGCAGGTCTATCAGAGAATAGTTCTCCTTGCTCATATCGGCAGGGTCGAAGCCCTTGTCCCTGAGAGGGTTGGAGGCCATTATCCCGGCCTTCACCGCCTCTTCGATGCGGGTATAGAGCTCCGCCACCGAACCTATGCACACTTCCTCTTTCCCGTCTTCCGTGCGCCAGATGGGCAGAGGAGTGCCCCAGTAACGGCTGCGGGAAAGGTTCCAGTCCTGGATGTTCTCCAGCCACTGGCCGAAACGTCCCGTACCAGTGGAAGCGGGCTTCCAGCTTATCTGGCGGTTGAGTTCCACCATCTGGTCCTTCACGGCCGATGCCTTGATGAACCAGGAATCCAGGGGATAGTAGAGCACGGGAAGGTCCGTGCGCCAGCTGTGGGGATAGCTGTGGGTATGTTTCTGGATGCGGAAAGCCTTGCCGTTGGCCTTCATCGCTACGCAGAGGTCCACGTCCAGGCTGCTTTCATCGTCCTGATGCTCGAAATACTGGCGGTATCCGGCCTTTACGTATCGGCCCTCAAACTCGCGGTAGGAGGGGTCCACGGTGGCGGCGAAGGTGGGGTCCATATCCTCCAGGCGCATAAAGCGGCCCTGACGGTCCACCTGGGCCTGGGGATTGCCGTCCCTGTCGAGTGGCATTATTGCGCCGATTCCGGCTGCTGCTGCCACACGCTTGTCATCGGCACCGAAGGTAGGGGCGATATGTACGATACCGGTACCGTCGGAGGTGGTGACATAGTCTCCTGCGATTACGCGGAAGGCCTCGCCGTCCGGACGGAACCAGGGAATGAGCTGCTTGTAACGTATGCCTACGAGCTGCGAGCCCTTGAACACTCCGTCCAGGACGCGGTAAGGGACCACTTTGTCGCCTTTGCAGTAGCCGTCCATCGGAAGCTCTGCTCCCTTGGGAGAGAACCAGGCGTCCAGAAGATCCTTCGCAAGCACGTAAACTGCGGGTTCTCCGGTATAAGGATTGAAGGAGCGGACCCTGATATACTCGATATCCGGGCCGACGCAGAGGGCGGTGTTGGAAGGAAGGGTCCAGGGCGTGGTTGTCCAGGCCAGGAAGTAGGCGGGAGTTTCCTCGGTACCGAAAAGCGGCTGGGAAAGGCCGTCCTTCACGATGGAGAACTGCACGGTGGCGGTAGTGTCGGAAACGTCCTTGTAGCAGCCCGGCTGGTTGAGTTCGTGGGAACTCAGGCCGGTTCCGTCGGTAGGAGAATAGGGCTGGATAGTGTATCCCTTGTAAAGGAGGCCCTTGTCGTAGATCTTTTTCAGGAGGTACCAGAGGGTCTCGATATAGCGGTTGTCGTAGGTGATATAGGGGTCCTCCATATCCACCCAGTAACCTATCCTTTCGGTAAGGTTCACCCATTCGCGGGTATATTTCATAACCTCGCGGCGGCAGGCGGCGTTGTAATCGGCCACGGAAACCTTTGTGCCGATATCGGCCTTGGTGATGCCCAGAAGCTTCTCCACGCCCAGTTCCACCGGAAGTCCGTGGGTGTCCCAGCCGGCACGGCGCTGAACGCGGTAACCGGTCTGGGTCTTGTACCGGCATATCGCATCCTTGATGGAACGGGCCATCACGTGGTGGATGCCGGGCATACCGTTGGCGGAAGGGGGACCTTCAAAGAAGATGAACTCGGGTGCACCCTCACGCAGGGCGGTCGACTGCTCGAAAGCCCCGATCTTCTTCCAGTACTCCAGCACAGATGCGCCCGTAAGGGTTAAGTCCAAGCCTTTATATTCTTTGAATGTCATATTTTTTGACTAATTTTGCATACAATTTTTAAGATTGCAAAGATAATCATTTTAACTGGTATTTCAAACGATGAACAGCCTGGACGTCATCCTTCTTGTCCTGCTCCTCCCCGGAGTCATCCGCGGCATCAGCAAGGGCTTTCTGGAACAGGCCATTTCACTGCTCGGCATAATAGTGAGCGTATGGGCCGCCTTCCACTTCCAGGAGGACATCTGCGGAATGATCCAGCCCCATCTGCCGGAGCTTCCCGAAACCATACTCCACATAACTGCATTTGCCATAATCCTGCTGCTGGTATCACTGCTGGCCCTGCTTCTGGCAAAAGTCCTCACCAAGGTGGTGAAGATGGCCACCCTTGGCTGGGTGAACCGGCTTCTGGGTGCATTGGCAGCCCTCCTGCTAGGGATAAGCGTCCTCAGCGTCGGGATTATCGTCTATGACTCGCTTAACAGCCAGCTGGGCTTCAGTTCCGGAAAACTTACGGACGCCTCCTTTATGTACAAGCTGCTCAAGGACTTCGGCTATACCCTTTTCCCCTATCTTAAACAACTCATCGCCAATGGCCAGGATCTTATTGCTTGAGACTGCCGCCGCCACTCTGTCGGCCGCCCTGTGTGAAGACGGGAAAGTGATTGTCTCCAGGCGTTGCGATACGCCCCGGATGCAGGCTTCCCTCGCCGCTCCTATGGTAAAGGAAGTGCTGGATGCTGCCGGGACAGGCGTTAAGGACTGCGATGCAGTAGCCGTAAGCAAGGGCCCCGGTTCATATACCGGACTCCGCGTAGGCGTTTCCACCGCCAAAGGCCTGTGCTTCGGGGCAGGGATACCCCTCATTGGCATCGGCACCCTTGACATCATCGCAGCAGGGGCCGATACCGCCGGGATCAGCGCCGTCGTACCTATGATAGACGCCCGCCGGATGGAGGTCTATACCGCAGTCTTCTCACCAGAAGGGGAAAGGCTTACCCCTGTGGAAGCGATGGTTGTGAAGGAGGATTCCTTTGCCGATGAACTTTCCCGCGGCAGCGTCCTTTTCACCGGAGACGGCGCCCTCAAGTGTGCCGATATAATCCGCCATCCGAACGCCGTGTTCCGTCCTTCCGTTCCCGAAGCCGCCGATATGGCCGGCCTGGCCTTCAGGGCGTGGCAAAAAAAACAGTTCGAAGACCTTGCGTACTTCGAACCGTTCTATCTGAAGGACTTTATCGCGACAGTCTCGCGCAAATCCTTATTTTAAACTGCTCCGCAGATAAGCGGCCAGTTCTTCCGGCGAACTTGCCTTCACTCCCGGGTCTATCTCTCCGTTTCGGAGCAGCCAGGCCATCGGCAGCGACGTGATTCCGTAGGCACCTATATAGGGCGAGGAAGCGCCGCGGCTGTCACAGACATTCACCCAGGGCAGTTGCTGGTTGCGCATAGTAGTGGCCCAGAGAGTCTTGTCTGGATCCAGTGCCACGGAATAGATTTCGAAACCCTTGTGGTGGAACTCCTCGTAAAGCGGGAGGAGCGAATCCAGGTTCATAAGCTTTTCCCTCGCACTTCCGCTCCAGAAATAGATGAGCGTAACGGGGGCTTCCACCTCGCTCAGCTTGCAGGGCTGGCCGTCCAGGCCGGGAAGTTCGATGTCTATATAGCCTGTCTCCCCTGCCGAACGCAGCCTTGCGTTAAGGCTCATATAGTTTATCCTCCTGGTCGCTTCCTTGTCCAGAGCCTTTATGTAGCGGGACGCGGGATAGGCCAGTCTGAGGGAATCGCAGACGTTCCGGATAAGCAGGCCGTCGGTCTCCTGGGAGAAGAGAGGCATACCGTTAACCCTCTGATACAGAACAGGAACCACAGTAAGCGAACGGCTGTGTGTAAGGACGTAAGAAACCCTGTCGCGATAATACTGGATATAGCGGCGGGCGCGGTCGGCATCGCTGCCGCGGCCCATATCACGGAGGAAATTGCGGTAGTCGCTTTCCACCACCTGCAGCTGCTGCGACTCGGGCGAGCCTTCCACGCGGTAGGCCCCCAGGGTATCGGTCGTGACCTTCACCCTGTCGCCGGGCTCCAGGATAAGCGAAGCCAGCTGGCGCTCTCCGTAATAGAGGTAAATGAATTCGGCCGATTCTTCCGGCACGTCCACCCTGGCGCTGAAACGGCCCTCGGAGTCTGTACGCAGCGTATCCAGAAGCTGGAGACGGTTCACATCCAGGAGCCGGAGGGTAAGGGTGGTGTCAGGGGCATCGGCAACCACTCCTTCCACGCGTGCGGCGTGACTGCAAGAAAGCAAGGCGGCGGCCGCAAGGGCTGCCGCTGCAAGACTAAAGCTTCTCATATTCCTGAAGGACTGCGTTTGCTATTTCCTGCATCCTTTCCGGGGAAAGCTGAAGCTTGGGCTTGCGGAAGTCCATATCGGCCTCGCTGTTCAGGGGTACCAGATGGATGTGGGTGTGAGGGACTTCCATTCCGAGCACGGCCACGCCCACCCTCTTGCAGGGGACTGCCTTCTGAAGGGCCAGGGCGACCTTGCGGGCGAACTCGGTAAGGCCGGAATAGACCTTGGGATCCAGATGGAAGATGTAGTCGTCCTCCACGTGCTTGGGTATCACTAGCGTATGTCCTTCGGCAAGCGGAGCAATGTCAAGGAAAGCATAGAAATCCTCATTTTCGGCACACTTGTACGAAGGGATCTCGCCGGCGGCGATGCGGGTGAAAATGGTAGCCATAACTTAAAGGGAAATATCCAGAATCTTGAATTTGATCACTCCGCTGGGAACTTTGGCATCTACCACCTCGTCCTTTCCGTGACCCATCAGAGCCTTGCCGATAGGGGTTGTGGCGGCCAGGAGGCCCTTGGAGAAATCGGCCTCTGTCTCGGCCACTATCTGGAACTGCATCACCATCTTGTTGGCAAGGTTCTGGACCTTCACCTTGGACATCAGCTGTACAGTGTCGGAGGACAGTTTGGACTCGTCTATTACGCGGGCATTCGCCACTTTTTCCTTGAGACGTGCAATCTTCACTTCCAGCAGACCCTGGGCATCCCTTGCGGCATCGTACTCCGCATTTTCCGAGAGGTCGCCCTTTTCACGGGCTTCGGCGATGGCTGCCGATATTACCGGCCGCTGCGCCAGGGCATCTGCAAGTTCTTTCTTGAGTTTGTCAAGACCCGCCTGGGTCATGTATTCAAGCGCCATAGTATTTTGTTGTTTAGTTTGTCAAAAAAATGAGCCGACGGCCGTTTGATGGCCGTCGCGCTTCACTGTTTGCAAAGGTAGCAAATAATTTTGAATATAGAGGCTTAAAGCGCTAAAATTCTTCAGCCCCGTGCCTGGATGAAGGCTTTATCGGCCTCCAGTTGCAGCCTTAACTCTTCCAATGTGGGGAAACGCCGTTCATCCCTTACCCTGTACAGGAATTCCAGGCCGATGGGAAGCCCGTAGATTTCCCTGTCAAAGTCCAGGATATGGGTTTCCACGGTTCTGGTATGGCCGTCTACCGTGGGACGGACGCCTATGTTGCACATTCCACTGTAGTATGCGCCCTCCACTTTTACCCGCACCGCATATACTCCGTTGCCGGGAAGCATTTTGAGCGGTTCGTAAAGGCGCATATTGGCGGTGGGGAAACCCAGGGTGCGTCCCATACGGTTTCCGGCCACGACTACACCGTCCAGCCTGTAATGATAGCCCAGCATAGCGGCGGCCTGTTCCACCTCTCCCCTTTCCAGGGCCTTCCTGATAACTGTGGAAGAAATGCGTCCGCCGGGGAAGACTTCGCCGGGAAGTTCGCCTGCCTGCACCACTTCCAGTCCAGGGACTGCCCCCTTTAGCCCGGAAGCCGTGGCAAGGTCGCTGCCTATGCGGTTGTCATAGCCCATCACGACGCAATCGGCGCCATACTTATCCCTCAGGAATTCCAGATAGGCCGATGCCGTAAGCCTGGCAAAATCCGTAGTAAAAGGAAGCACCTCCACCCTCCGGATTCCGCTTTCGAGGATAAGGGCCTTCTTCTCCTCGAGCGTACTCAGGAGCCTCAGTTCCCTTGCATCCTGCCGGAGCACGGTCCTGGGATGGGGCCAGAAAGTTACGGCTATGGCCTCCCCGCCCCTTTCACGGGCAAGGGAGACCACCGTATCCAGCAGATGACGGTGCCCCAGATGGACACCGTCAAAGAAACCGCTTGTGAGGATTACACCCACTTCACGCACTCGAAGTCCTGCCTGTGGGGCAGAAGAGGATTCTTGGCGAAGATACGCAGGCCTACCTGGTAGGCACCGGTCTTCTCCGGCATTACGCTGGCGGCATAAGTAGCTTCACCATCGGCCTCGGAAACCACCTCCAGAGGGGTGACGTTGGCTATATGGAGCTGGCCGTGACGGTCGCTCTGGGCAAATACCAGTTCCACGCCGATATCTTCGGGGCGGAGCTCACCCAAAGCTATCACCACCTGGCTGTGCAGGGGATCCTTCTCGGTAAGGTCGTAGGAAGGCTGGGGCTGGCTGCGGGATATCACGCGGACGCTGGGCCACTCACGGCGCACACGCTTCTTCCAGCGGGCTATCTCACGGGCAGTCGCGAAGTCGTTGTCCTGAAGTTCACCCGTACGCACGGCCTGGGGAGCATAGTACTGGTCCACATAGTCGGTGAGCATACGGTTGGTGGTAAAGTTGCAGGCCACCTGGGCGATGGTGTTCTTGATAAAGCCCACCCATTTGGCGGAGCGGCCGCTCGCTGGATCGGTGTCGTAGTAGGACGGGACAATCTCGTTCTCCAGGATGGCGTAGATAGTAGCGGCATCCAGCTCGTTCTGGTAATTGTTGTCCTCGTAGGCCTGCTCCAGGGGAAGTGCCCAGCCGGCGCCTTCCTTGTAGCCTTCCACCCACCAGCCGTCCAGCACGCTGAAGTGCATCGTACCGTTCATCGCAGCCTTTTCGCCGGAGGTACCGGAAGCTTCCTGGGGACGGGTAGGATTGTTCATCCACACATCCACGCCCTGCACCAGACGCTTTGCAACGGTGATGTCGTAACCGGGCACAAAGACTATCTTGCCGATGAACTGAGGCATCTTGGAAATGTCCACGATCTGCTTGATAAGGTCCTGACCGGCCTTGTCGGCGGGATGGGCCTTGCCGGCAAAGAAGAACTGCACCGGATGCTCGGGGTCGTTCACTATCTTGTCCAGGCGGTCCAGGTCGCGGAACAGCAGGGTGGCACGCTTATAGGTTGCGAAGCGACGGGCAAAACCGATGGTGAGGACGTCGTCGCGGAGGGTGTCCATAATGGTCACTATCTCCGAGGGAGAATAGTGCTGGGAGATGCTCTTGTCCTGGAGTTTCTCGCCAAGGAAGGCTATGAGCTTGCGCTTGAGGAGTTTCTTGACATCCCATATCTCGGCGTCGCTCACTTCGTAGATACCCTCGAAGCAGCTCTTGTCGTAATGATGGGTGGCAAAGGCGGGGCCGAAGGCCTTCTCATGAACGGGCTTCCACTCGGGAGCCGCCCAGGTGGGATAGTGCACGCCGTTGGTCACATAGCTCACATAGAGTTCCTCGGGCAGATAGCCGGGATACATATGTGAGAAAATATCCTGGCTCACCTTTCCGTGAAGCATTGAAACGCCGTTCACGTTCTGGGAGATATTGGCGGCGAGATTGGACATAGAGAACTTCTCGTGCACGTCGGTAGGATGGTCCTTGCCGAGGGACATAAGGGTTTCCCAGTCTATCTTCAGACGCTCGGGATAATGGCCGATATACTGGCGGAGCATACCCTCTTCGAAGGCGTCGTGTCCTGCAGGGACAGGGGTGTGGGTAGTGAAGAGCGAGGAGCTGCGCACCACCTCAAGAGCCTCGGCAAAGTCCAGGTTGGACTTCTCGATATACTCTCTAAGGCGCTCCAGGCCGGTAAATGCGGCGTGGCCTTCATTGCAGTGGTACACCTGGGCCTTGATGCCCAGCTTGCGGAGGGCGCGGATACCGCCTACGCCCAGAAGCAGTTCCTGCTTGAGGCGGTTTTCCCAGCTGCCGCCGTAAAGGTGATAGGTAACCTCCCTGTCTTCGGGGATATTGGCCTCATAGTCGGTGTCCAGGAGGTAGAGGTCTGTGCGGCCTACTTCCACCTTCCATATCCTGGCATTCAGGTTACGGCCGGGGAAAGCCACCTGAACTGTAATCCAGTTGCCGCCTTCGTCAAGGACGGGGGTGGCGGGAATCTTCAGGAAGTCCTGCGCGTCGTAGTTGGCCACCTGATAGCCCTGGCCGGAAATCACCTGCGTAAAGTAACCGTAACGGTACAGCAGGCCGACTGCGGTCAGGTTCACATTCATATCGGAAGTTTCCTTCAGGTAGTCGCCGGCAAGGATACCCAGGCCGCCGGAATAGATCTTGAGCGAGGTGTCAAGGCCGTATTCCATACAGAAGTAGGCCACCGAAGGATCGGTCCTCTTCTGCTTTTCGGCCATATAGGCGTCGAACTCGTCCAGCACTTTCTTCATCCTGGCGAGGAATTCCTCGTCTTCGGACAGCTGATGGAAACGCTTGATACTTACCGTATCCAGCACGACCAGGGGGTTATGGCCGCTCTTGTGCCATACCTCGGGGTCTATGCTGCGGAACAGGTCCTTGGCACTTTCATTCCAGCACCACCAGAGGTTGTTGGAGAGTTTCTCCAGCCTGGAGAGTTTTTCCGGCAGGTGCCGGGTTACCAGGACGGTGTTCCAGGTAGGAAGCATCACGTCTGATTTTACATACTGCATCTTCTTCTCTTTCAATTTGTAGGAGTCCCTGCGCCCGGCCACCTTGCCGAGAGCTATCGAATAGGCCTCCTGATAATACACTATCTGATTCTCCCAAAGTGCGATCTGCGCCACATCACGCGCATTCTCTCTGTAAAGTTCGCGTTCGGGGAGTTCCAGGCGGGCCACTTCCCCGATACGGGCAAGCACGCCGTCCACTACCTGGTCGTAATTGTTGTCGTTGCGCTCTATGATACTGATTCCGGGATGGTCCTTTCCGTAGTGATCCTTGACCCAGAGGCCGAAACCGGCCAGGCTGGTGGTAAGGGTGGGCACGCGGAAAGCCAGCGCCTCCAGCGGAGTATAGCCCCAGGGCTCGTAGTAGGAAGGGAACAGGGCCAGGTCCATACCGCAGAGCAAGTCATAATACGGCATATTGAACACTCCGTCGTTCCCGTTGAGGTAGGAAGGTATGAAATAGACCTTCACCTTGTCTCCCGGATTATTCGTAAGGCCTATTTCCCTGAGCCGGTTGGTGATGGTGTCATACTCGGCGTTCTGGAGATAGTGCGAGGTCTGGCTGCGGTAGCCCTCGGCCCCGGCTTCCCCGTTCAGGCGGGCAACCACTTCCCTGTCGGGACCGTTATGTCCGGAAGGTATCATTATGAAGGCCTGAATGCTGCGGCCTTCGTAGGAGCTGCGGTTAAGGCGGTCAAGGGCGTCGATAAAGACGTCAATTCCTTTGTTGCGGTATTCGTAGCGGCCACCTATACCCACGAAAATGGCGTTGGAGTTAACCGCTTCGCCACACATAGCCGATGCAACCCGCACCAGGCGCTCCCGGGCGGCGTCGTGGAGCCTGCGGTAATCCTCGTCACTTGAGGGAGTGAAACTGTTCTCGAAACCGTTGGGGGTAACCACATCCACCTCGCGACCATAGAAATGCGCACACTCGCGCGCGGTAATCTCGCTCACGGTTGTGTACACATCGGCCTGGAGGGCGGAGGTCTTTTCCAACGAGTGGATTGCCGTCACATTGAAGCGGCGGGCCATCTCGTCGGCGTCGTATTCCTGCAGATGGTCGTACAGCGGGAGGTTGTTGCCGCAGAGGCAGCGGCCCATCATTGTGGCGTGGGTGGTGAACACGGTGGCCACAGGTATGCCGGAACGCTTGATCTCCAGTATGCCGGCACCGGTCTGCCACTCGTGGAACTGGGCCACCACGCGGTCCGTCAGGTCCAGGTTGAACTCCCAGTAACTCTGGATGATGCGGCCTGCCTCGTATCCGAAGAGGGCGCACTCCTTATAGTCCCAGTTGCCGGTGATGGAGTCCACGCCGAAATCCCTCCAGAAACCGCCAAGGAGCTCGTCGCTCTGGGGGAGGAGGTGCTTGTAGTCCACCAGGATGGCTACCGGGCGGCCGGGAATATTCCATCGGCCTACCCTTATTTTATGGCCCTGGGCAAGGGCGTGCTGCTGCCAGGAACGCAGCAGGTTGGGATCTTCCGTAAAATCCGGGTTGTCGCTGCGGTGCATCCATACATCGGGGCCGATGAAAATATGATGCTTTCCCAGTTTGGATTTGAGGTAGAGGGCCTTGGTGGCTATCACCGTGTAAATTCCGCCCACCTTGTTGCAGACTTCCCAGCTTACCTCGAAGAGGCAGTCGGGCTGCAGCAGCTTCCCGTTTTGCTTTGTCTGTGTTGTCATTTCTTCTTCACGGTCCTTTTGCGCACAACAGGCTTGGCAGGAAGATTGGTGAGTTCCTGCTTGAGCGTCTCCTTCACATCCAGGGCAGCGCGCTTTTCGTCAAGGCGGATCTGGAAGTCAGAGATCACATTCATATAATTGATGAAGGCCTCGTAAGGAGTGTCGTAGGGATTGAAATACTTGTGCACTTCGCCGTCGGAGAAGAACTTGGTGCACATATAATAGAAGTGGTCGCTCTCCTGGAGATGGCCGAAGTCTTCCCAGAGGTCGGGATCGTTCACGATGGAGAGTTTCTCGGTCATTGCATAGATCTTCTTGAAGGCTTCGCTCTGGAGTTCGTTGCCCAGCCAGGCGGTGATGTCGCGCTCTTCATCGGCCCAGGAGATGGGATCCTCCACGCTCAGGTCCGCTACTGCCTTGTGCTTCTTCACGGCCTCGGAAGGGGTGACGAAGGCGAATGTGCCGTCCTCGATCACTGCGGCCGGGAGGGCCTTCATAAATTCGAAGATGCCGCTGTCGGCCTTCTGGTGCTCACCGAAGGTCTCATAGTCCATAAACAGGTTCACTATGTCGCCGTCCTTGGCATTCTCCTTCATCCAACCCACATATTCACCTGCGGTGACGTGGTTCTGGTTGAAGCGGAAAGCGATATCGTCGGACAGTACGTAGTTGCGGAGCAGGAGCTTGAGCTTGGGCTGCAGAGGATTGGTATAGATGAAGTTGGGGCTCTGCCAACCCATAATGTGACGGGCGCCTTCGGTAAGTACGGTCTTGTAGCCAAGTGCGCAGACCTGCTCGCCGATAGCGTCGCTGTAGATGAGCTCGGTGTTGCGGAAGGCGGTAGGCTTTACCCCGAACAGTTCCTCGATCTTGGCGGCGTGCTTCTTCACCTGGTGCTCGAACTCCGAGGCCGATGCTATGGAAGCCAGGGAGTGGTTGTAGGTTTCGGCCAGGAATTCCACCTTGCCTGTGGCGGCGAGGGCGCGGAAGCTGTCCAGGACCTCGGGAGCGAAGCGCTGGAACTGCTCCAGGGCGCTGCCGGAGATGGAATAGGTGATCTTGAACTTGCCCTTGCTGGCATTGATGGCGTCCAGCATAAGTTTGTTCATAGGCAGATAGCACTTCTGGGCTATACGGCGCAGGATGGTGCGGTTGGCAAAGTCGTCATAGTAGTGGGAATCTTTGCCGATATCGAAAAATCTGTACAGGCGGAGCCGGGTGGGTTGATGGACCTGGAAATACAGGCATATGCTCTTAGTTGCCATAGGATTATTTGATTACGGATTCGTACACAGCTTTAAGTTTGGCGCAGGCGTTGTTCCATTTGAGGGCATTCACCTCGTCGTAGCCCATACGGGCCGAGAAATCTGCCAGGGCAGGATATTGGAGAAGGGCGTAGATGTCATCGGCCATCGCGTCCACATCCCAGAAGTCCACCTTGAAGGCGTAGCGCAGCACCTCGGCGGCGCCGGACTGCTTGGAGATGATGGAAGGGACGCCGGTACGCATAGCTTCCAGCGGGGAAATGCCGAAGGGCTCCGAGATGGAAGGCATAATATAGACATCGGAAAGCGCGAACATCTTCTGGACATCGACTCCGCGGAGGAAGCCGGTGAAATGGAAGCGGTCGCTTATTCCCAGACGGGCGGCGTGGCGGATGCAGCGGTTCATCATATCACCGCTGCCGGCCATCACGAAACGGACGTTCTTGGTACGCTTGAGCACCTTGGCAGCAGCCTCGATGAAGTACTCGGGGCCTTTCTGGTAGGTGATGCGGCCGAGGAAGGTCACAACCTTCTCGCGCACTCCCCTCTGCACTTCCAGGTTCTCGCGTCCGCTGAAGTCAACCGCATTGTGCACCGTGACCACCTTGGCGGGGTCTATTCCGTAACGGTTTATCACCGTGCTGCGGGTAAGGTCCGAAACGGTTATCACGCGGTCGGCCATCTGCATGCCCTTCTGCTCTATCGCGAACACGCGGGTATCGATGTTGTCCACGCTGCCGCGGTCGAAGGAGGTGGCATGGACGTGGATTACCAGAGGTTTTCCGGTGAGTTCCTTGGCGGCGATACCTGCATAGTAGGTAAGCCAGTCGTGGGCGTGGATTACGTCGAATTCGTCCTTGCGCTGGAGGGCGATGGTGCCGCCGACCATTGCATAGCGGGCGACCTCCTCCATCAGGTTCTTCCCGTATTTGCCGGAGAATTTGAATTTCTGGCCGTAGGAGATGCGGAAATCCTTAACCTGGCGCAGCCTTTCCTCCTCCACCAGTTTCCCGAACTCCTCGGGATTGGCATAGGGAACCATATTGCTGCCGATATGGATGAACTTCACCTTGTCCAGATACTGTTCAACCGACTCCGACACGGTATCCACCGCTACGTCGGAGGCGTTGATGATGGTGGTTGCGCTCTGGTCCTCGTCTCCGGAAGCCGAAGGCATCACGAAGAGGGTTTCCACGCCGTTGTGGGCCAGACCCTTGACTATTCCTTCGCAGGCAGTACCCAGACCGCCGGCGATATGGGGAGGAAACTCCCAGCCGAACATTAGTACTCTCATCGCTATACCTCCTTGGAATATTTGGCTATAAGCCAGTTGATATTGAGCAGGGCCGATGTCGTAAGGGCCGATGAGATGGCGCCGTGTGCCTCGTGGGGCGGGTCGCCGTCGTAGAGCTCGGAGAAGGCGCCCACGCCGTGCTTGGAAAGGTCCTCGTAGAAGCCCTCGGTGAGCCATTCGGCGCGCTTGATAAAGTTGGCGCCCATCATATTGAAGCTTGCATAGGCATACTGAGCAAGCAGGTAAGGGAAGGCGCAGCCGTTGTGGTAGGCAAGGTCGCGGTCTACTTGCGAGCCTTCGTAAACGCCCTTGTAGCGCACGTCGCGGGGGCTCAGCGAGCGTATGCCGCGGCGGGTTACCAGTTCTGCATTAACGACCCTCATAACCTCGCTCACCACCTCGTCGTCCACGCACTGGTAGTCCAGCGAGACTGCCCAGAGCTGGTTGGGACGCAGCTCCAGATGCTGGCCGCTGCCGTCCACATAGTCTGCCAGGAAGCCATAGGATGCGTTCCAGAAAGCAGGCTGGAAGTTCTTCTCAAGCTGTTCTTTTACGGGAGCGAAGCTGCGAGCGAAGGCACCGGCAGGATTCTCGTGGGCCAGGGCGAAGCAGATTGCATTGTACCAAAGGGCATTCGTCTCTACCTGGTAGCCGGCCCTTTCGGTGACTGCGCGCCCGTTTATGTAGGCGTTCATCCAGCTGAGGGCGACTCCGTCCATCTGTGCCCACAGGAGGCCGTTGGGATGGAGGGTTACCTCTGCCCGGCGTCCGGGCAGGTAGCTTTCCAGGATGCCCTTCAGGACTTTGCCATATTTCTTCCAGATGTGGGCGTCGTCGCCGGTGTAGGCGATGTACTGCTGAAGGGCCACCGTCATAAACAGCGGTGCCTCCACCTGGGTGGTGCGGCGGTACAGGCGTTCCTGGTTATCGGCAATGAGATTGTCAAGGATCTGTTCGAACTCGCGGGGGTCGTCCTTTCCGTAGAGTGTAAGGCCGGCCAGCGACACCAGGGTTTCCCTGAGCAGGCCGGTGGACAGCCAGCTGAAGCCGGCGGTAATCTGCTTGCGGCCCTCGCGGTTGCGGATCATAAGGTCTGCGCTGCGGACCAGCTGGTCGTGGAAGGAAGTAATGGGGCCGATCTTGTCCAGGGCTTCCTGGAAACGGCGCTTCAGACCGCGGGAGGAAGCCTCTCCCTGTGCCGATGCCGAGAATACCACTGATTCCCCTTCACGGAGACTCAGCTCGAAATCGCCGGGGACCCAGAGGTCTTCACGGCAGTCGAAGCCGCGGCGCATCTCGTCCGAATAAGTGATGCCCTTGTACCACAGGGGGGCATAGCGGAAGGACGAGCCGCAGGGGGACAGCTGCATACACAGCTCCGGGAAATCTTCATAGAGACGGAAAGCCGCGCCGCCTTCAATCTCGCGGCAGGCGGTGTTGACGGCCGGGTTTTCCATAGTAAGGTCGTGCATCCGGCGGAAGCTGAGGAAGGGCCTCAGTTCCAGCTTGACGCGTGCAGGGGCTTTCACAAGCTCGTAGCTTATGAGAAGCTGGTCCCTGTCGGGGGTAAGGAGGAGCCTTTTCCTGAACACCATCTCCCCTATCCTGTAGGTTATGCAGGGTACCGGATCGGCGTCAAAGTCCACGATGTACTTGTGACCGCGGGGTTCGTAGATGTCTCCGTAGCAGTGGATTCCCAGATTGAAACGCTTGCCGCGGAGGGTGAGGCTCTCATCGAGGGAATTCAGCAGGGTGTACTTCTTCCCGTCGAACTTGTCTACCGGAACGCCCAGGAGGGCGTGGTAACGCCTGGTATTGCAGGTGACGATGGACGTATTGCAATAGGCGCCGGTCTTGTTCGCCAAAATGATTTCGCGCTTGAGCGAATACTCCAGATTGACGAGCTCAGACTTGTTGAATTTCAAAAAAGCCATATAGTGCAATTAAACTTTCTTCAGTACAATGGCGCAGCGGGCAGGCAGGTACAGGCTAAGGGTATTGCTGTATGCCTGGTTCCCGTTGGGCGATTTTCCGTCCAGACTCAGGTGTCTTTCACCCTCCTTTATGCGGCCGAAGCCGCCGAAGCGGGGAGCATCGGAGTCAAGGACATCCACCCATTCGCCTGCCGGGGCCGAGAAGCCGTAATCGGCGAAGGAAGAGGTGGCCGAAAAATTCAGCGCAAAGATACAATTTTTCCGCCTGAAAATCAAGATTTTCTTCTGCTCGTCGGCAACCAGGAGCTCGGGAGCGGCGTTCAGGACGCCCTCCCTGCGCAGAAGATGGACCATTTCCACATCCCAGAGGCGCAGCTGTCCGTATCGGAGGTCCGGATTGCGGGGCAGCGACCACTGGCGGCGGGCATACTTGTACGACCAGCCGTTCCCTTCACGGGGGAAGTCTATCCATTCCGGATGGCCGAACTCGTTGCCCATAAAGCAGAGAAATGCGTCGCCGGCCGTGGCCGCGGTGGCAAGGCGTATCATCTTGTGCAGGGCCACTCCCCTGTCCACCAGGGCATTACCGGAATCCTTGCGCATACTGTAGTACATCTCCTTGTCGATGAGCCGGAAGATTATTGTCTTGTCTCCTACGAGGGCCTGGTCGTGGCACTCGGCATAGGAGACGGTCTTTTCATCGGCCCTCTTGTTGGTGAGCTCCCACCAGATCTCACCCATCGACCACTGTTCGTCGCTGCGCTCCTTGATCCATTTGATCCAGTGGTCGGCTATGCCCATCGCCATACGGAAGTCGAAGCCCACGCCGCCGGCCTTTATGGGAGCGGCCAGACCGGCCATTCCGGAGACGTCCTCGGCTATGGTGAAGCCATTGGGATTCAGTTCCTTGACCAGCATATTGGCCAGTCCAAGATAGGTGATGGCATTCTCGTCCACGCCCTGATCGAAGTACAGGCTGTAATTGCCGAAGTCCTTGCCCAGGCCGTGATCCCAGTAAAGCATCGAGGTAACCCCGTCAAAGCGGAAACCGTCTATGTGATACTCTTCCAGCCAGAACTTGACATTTGACAGCAGGAAGCACTTGGTCTCGTCCTTGCCGTAGTCGAAGCAGCGGGAGCCCCAGGCGGGATGCCTTCCCTGCGGACCGCTGTAGAAGTACAGGTGGTCGGTGCCGTCAAACTCTCCCAGGCCCTCGGCCACATTGTCCACGCTGTGGCTGTGCACTATGTCCATCACCACCGCTATCCCCTTTCCGTGGGCGTCGTCCACCAGATGCTTGAACTCCTCCGGCGTGCCGAAGCGGGAGCTCAGGGCGAAGAAATTGGAAACCTGATAGCCGAAAGAACCATAGTAGGGATGCTCCTGAAGGGCCATTATCTGCAGGGTGTCGTAACCCAGTTCCTTCACCTGGGGGAGAACGTCTCGGCGGAACTCCTCGAAGGTGGCCACCTTCTCCTTCTCCGACGACATACCTATGTGGCACTCGTAGATGAAGGGATGCGGACGCGCCCCGGCGTGACCGTGTTTCCAGACATAGGGTTTGGCTGGTGCCCAGACCTGGGCGCAGAAGACCTTCGAGACCGGGTCCTGAACCACGCGGGTGGCATAGGAAGGGAGCCTTTCGCCGCCGCCTCCGGGCCATTCGATATAGAGTTTGTACAGATCCCCGTGATGAAGGAAGAGTTCCGGCAGTTCCAGTTCCCAGTTGCCCTGGCCGGTAGGTTTAAGGGCAAAGGCATCCGTACGGCGCCAGTTGTTAAAGTCCCCCACGAGGAAAATCCGGGAGGCGTTTGGAGCGAATTCGCGGAACACCCAGCCGTTTCCGCTCCGGTGAAGCCCATAGTAAAGGTGGTTGTTGAAGCCGTCCCTGAGGGGACCGTCCCCGGCAAAATGCTTCCGGGCGTCCATAATCCTTTGATGACGGGCATCGATCGCGCCCCTGAACGGTTCCAGCCAGGGGTCGGTTTCGTAAATCATTTTCATAACTGCTGGTCCAGAGAGTCAATTTTTTCCTTCACGCTGCGCAGATAGTCCCGGCAGCCGGCAATGAGTACCTTGCTCCGGCTCACCAGGGCGTCAATGTCTTCAAGGGAGGTTTCGGGATTCTCCACTTTGGCGGCAATCTCTTCCAGTTGGGCAATTGCCTTTGCGTAGTCAAATTCTGCTTCCATCAGGCTATATTATGTTTTTCGTTATCAGTTTCGCTGCTGTATACTTCCTCCACCCTGGCGATCAGAGAGCCGTCGTTGAAGCGCACTCCTATGCGGTCCCCCACATCCACCCTCTGCACGCTCTTGAGTATGCGCCTGTCCCTGCCGCTCACCAGCACATAACCCAGGGCAAGGATACTGCGGGGGTCCGTGCTCTTTATCCTGGCCTCCGAAAGGGCCAGCTGGGACATTGCCTGGCTAAGACGGGCCGATGCTGCAAAACGCAGCCTGTGCACGGCCGCCTGAGTGCGGTTTACCTCCTTCCCGCACTTGGCTTCCAGGCCCCGTGAAATACGGCCCGCGCTGCGCTGGAGGGCGTTTTCGCGGAGTGAGAGCTTTCGGCTAAGGCCCAGGCGGATGCGTCCGGAGACGGCCTGCACCCTGCGTTCCATCATAGCCAGACGGCCCTGTACCGCACGCTGCAGTCTCGAATCCATTGCGCTCAGCCGGAGCAGGGCGCGGGATACCGCCTCCAGGGCGGCATCGGCAATGCGGTCTTCGAGGGCATCGGCCTCGGCATCCCTTGCCGCGAAGGCGTCCAGGAAAAGATCGGCCAGGGCGGTGGGGGTCTTTACCGACTCGTGCGCAGTCATATCCACCAGGTGCACGTCCTTGTCGTGGCCGATGGCGCTTATCACCGGCACAGGGCAGCAGGCTACCGCCACCGCCAGGGAATAGTCATCGTAACAGGAGAGGTCCGTGTCGGAGCCGCCGCCCCTCAGGATCAGGATGGCGTCGTATTTCCCTCCGGCAGCCTGTTCCAGGGCATCGGCAATGGAGGCGGGGGCCTTTTCGCCCTGCATAAGGGCTTCGAAAAGATCCAGGCAGAAGGCGTAGCCGCGGGGATTCTGCGTGAGATGCCGGCAGAAGTCCTGATAGCCGGCGGCAGTCTTGGAGCTGATTATAGCAAGGCGCCGGGGTACGTCGGGAAGGGCGAGCTCCTTCTGCATTTCCAGATAGCCGCCCTGCTCCAGACGCTCGATATTACGCTTGCGCTCAAGCGCCTGCTCTCCCAGGGTGAAGGCCGGATCGATATCTTCCACGAAGAGGCTTACGCCATAGAGCTCGCTGTAGTTTACCTTTGCCCTGACAAGCACGGTGAGCCCGGCCTGCAGGTCCTGTCCGGTGGCTTCACGGAAAAACGCCCGCAGGCGGGGATAAACCCACTTCCATATCATTGCACGGCATTCCGCCACTACGGCGTTGCCGCGGCTCTGGCTCAGATTAAGGTAGCAGTGGCCGTTTGAACGGGGGCTCAGGCTGGAGATTTCCGCCTTTACCCAAAG
The DNA here is from genome assembly GCA_017961015.1 of Bacteroidales bacterium. Classification (GTDB taxonomy): domain Bacteria; phylum Bacteroidota; class Bacteroidia; order Bacteroidales; family UBA932; genus Cryptobacteroides. Next base: position 25,563 of record JAGCYC010000009.1, read on the forward strand.
GGCGCCCGGAAAGGCATCCTCGATGCTTTCCTGTATGCACTTCTGGAGCTCCAGAAGTTCCAAATAGCCCCTCTTTTCCATAGCCTTACAAAGATACGAAACAGTTTTGACTTTGTCAAGATATCCATCGCCGCAGAGCGGAATGGCGCATTTTGGGCCGATAATGCGTAGAGCGAGTGCAGCGAGGACGCAAGGCGCGCCGATATGCGACGTGAAAGGGCCGGCGTATTTGCATAATGGATAAAAATTACTAAATTAGCGGCGCTAAACACTTGAACCACAAAGGGACTCCCACGCAGTTCCGCAGTTAAAAAGGAATGAAAAAGACATTTCCACGCTTCGATATGGCCAAGGACCCCATCCGTACGCGCTGGTACCTTAAGCCACTCACAAAACTCCTGAGCCTTCCGGACATAATCAAGCACAAACCCCATATCATCTACGAGGGTACTGAAAAGCTGGAGCCTCCCTTCATCCTTTTATGCAACCATAACGCATTTATGGACTTCAAGGTTGCCACCCAGGTAATCTACCCCCGCAGGGCAAACTATGTGGTGGCGATAGACGGCTTCATCGGCCGGGAATGGCTCCTGAGGAACGTGGGCTGCATATGCAAGCGTAAATTCACCAACGACAGCGTCCTTGTGCGCCAGCTAAGGAAAGTGCTGGACAACGGAGACATAGCAGTGGTGTATCCCGAAGCCAGGTATTCCCTCTGCGGCACCACCGCCGTACTCCCCGCCTCCCTTGGCAAGCTGTGCAAGATGATGAAAGTCCCTGTAGCCACCCTGATTTGCCACGGACATCACCTGAACTCCCCCTTCTGGAACCTGGAAGACCGCGGCGTAAAGCCCACCGAGGCCAACTACAGCCTTCTTTTCACGGCCGATGAACTCCAGGCCATGAGCGTGGACGAGATAAACCGTCGCCTGGTCCAGGCCTTCCAGTACGACGACTTTGCCTGGCAGAAGGAACGCGGCATAAGGATAAGCTTTCCCAGGAGGGCCGAAGGCCTGCAGAAAGTGCTGTACCAGTGTCCCTGCTGCAAAGCCGAATTCCATATGAGCGCCCGCGGCACCATCCTTCAGTGCGACAACTGCGGCAAACGCTGGGAAATGGGTGAACTGGGCGAGCTCAAAGCCCTTGAAGGGGAGACCGAGTTCTCCCACATACCCGACTGGTACGAATGGGAGCGTTCCAATGTGAGGGCCGAAGTTGAGCAGGGCCGATACACCTCCGGCTTACTTCCGGTGAGCGTGTATTCCCTCCCCAACGCCCTGCGCTTCATAAGGCTTGGCGAAGGCACCCTCCTCCACGATTCCGAAGGCTTCCACGTTCACGGGACCGATGTGGACGGCGACCCCTTCGATATGGACATCCCCGTACCTTCGCTGTACTCTGTACATATTGAATATGAGTATCTTGGCAAGTACGGCGACTGCGTGGACCTGAACACCCTGCAAGACACCTGGTACGTGTATCCGAAGGACTGCGATTTCTCCGTAACCAAGATGGCCCTCGCCACCGAAGAACTCTACTACCACTACCGCCGTTCAATAGGCAAGCCCTGCCCTCCCGGGCTGGCGTAACCGCCGCTCCCTGAGCCTGCCGAAGGGGCAATCGGCATCTATATGAAAAGTGTCTTTGAAGCAGTTAACAGATGCCCCCGAAAACCTTTCCCCCAGGCGGTACGCACCATACGCATTTTGGCCCTAAAATGCGGAGCACGAGTACCACGCGGTACGCACCATACGCATTTTGGGCTGAAAATGCGCACGGCGAGTACCGGCGAATCCTGCGCGGGGGCTTGCCAGTCCGATGAAAATTGGTTTTCAGGAGCAACTGCACCTGAAAATAATTTTCAGCGGCGGGTGGGAAAGGATTCGCCGTGCTTGCGGCAGGCTCAGGGGCCGGAGAATTCCCTCCCTACCGGCGCGCGTCGGGAATAAAATATTCCGAGCCGGAAAATGGCTCGGAATATTTTTTCCCTCCGCTCCACCAGTCCCGCGCACGTTTGGCAAGCCTACGCGCCGGATTCGCTTTGTTGTCTCCGCCCCAGGTGTCGCTCCTTTTCCTACACCTGCAGCACAAATCCGGCCCGCCTGGGGCATTGGGGTCCGCTTTTTGTCCCCGGCAGCCAAATACTTGTGTATAAAATATTTCGCCGATTGTATTAATCTGAGAGAAAACTCCTATATTTGGACAAAATACGAACTTGCCATGCCCCGCCTCCCCATCCTTGTCGCAAGCCTGTTTTGCCATATGGCATTGCTCTCTGCCCAGACTCCGCCCAGTATTGTAGCATACAATAATAAGAAGAATTGTCTCGGTCGGGAACAATAAAGGCCATTTTTGTCCCTCGCCGTGTTCAGCGGGACGCGCTCAGGAACGTTTTTGACGTTTTTTGTTCCTCGCCGAGACCTGGGGCCAGGCAGACATCCAGGCAGTGTTCTTTGTCTGTCAAAATAAAGCAGACAAAGAACGAAAACACAGAAGAGAGGCGAATCCTGCGCAAAGCCATATTGATGATTACCAATTATTTGCACGAAATCGCCTACCTAATGTCAGGCAGGCGATATTGCGTAAACGCCACATTAACAAGCTCTTAAGCTTGCGGGGACTAGCAAACCGGTGGGACTGGTTGAGCGGCAGTTATTGGCGAATCCTGCGCGGGGGCTTGGTCAGCCGGAGAGGGCTTGGGGCTTCGGACGGCGTAGCCGCCCGTGGCTTCGTGAACGGGAGGGGCCCACAGGCGATTGGAGGACCGGAGGAAGCTTGCTTCCGGAGGGACGACAAGAGACTATGGGAGGGATAGCCCCGAAGGGGCGTACCGGTCCGAAGCCCCAA
>JAGCYC010000068.1 GCA_017961015.1 Bacteroidales bacterium
CGCACTTGGTGAAGTAGCTGCGCACGTTGGCCACGGTGCGGGTGTTGTTGTCGGTGGCGGCCTCTACCAGGTAGGCGATGCCGAAGGGACCGAAGCCTTCATATACGATTTCCTTGAAGTCGCCGGTCTTGGCCTCGGTGGCCTTCTTGATGGCGCGCTCGATGTTTTCCTTGGGCATCTGCTCGCTCTTGGCCTCGGCAATGAGGGCGCGGAGGCGGGGGTTGCCGGTTACTTCGGCGCCGCCCTGCTTTACTGCGATGGTGATTTCCTTTCCAAGTTTGGTGAAGGTCTTGGCCATATGGCCCCAACGCTTCATCTTGCGTTCCTTGCGGAATTCAAAAGCTCTTCCCATATTATTCGGCGTTTTCGATGCGGGTGATGTACTTGTCAATTTCGGAGGCCTCGGGGGCGTTGGCGTGATCCTCCTTGATCTGCTTGTAGAAGGAGAGGGCCGTGTTGGTCCTGCCAAGTTCCTCGGCGGTCAGGCCGGCCTTCATAAGGTAGGCGGCGGAATAGACATTGTCGGAGACCTTGGCGGCCTTCTGGAACCAGCCCAGGGCGGCTTCATATTCGCCCAGACCTACGTAGGCGTCGCCGATATTGGCGAGAGCGCGGCCCCTCAGGATGGGATCGCTGCCCTTGTATTTCTTAAGGTAGGAGATGGCCTCCTCGAAGTTGCCCATCTGGAGCTCTGCGACGCCGGCATACATATAAACTGCCTGGCCGCCCTTGGCACCGTACTGGTCGATGATGTCCACCAGACCGAGGTCGTTGCCGTCTCCGTTCAGGGCCAGTTCGTATTCGCCGGCGGCGAACCACTGTTCGGCCTTCACCAGCTGGTCGGTAGCCTGGACCTTCTTGGGCTGAAGGATGAAGCGGTTGTAGGCTATTACAGCCAGAGCCACTACCAGGACTGCGATGACGCAGCTATAGATGATTTTGCCGTTCTCCTTGAAGAACTGGTCTGTCTTGGAAACCGCCTCGGCCACATTCTGCTGGCGGATGTCCTCTTTTGTGGTGATTTTTGCCATATCTTTATTGTTTCTTTTGTTGTCGTTAACAGCCCGCAAATTTAGGAAAAAAAATGTATATTTGCAATCTAAAGACAGCCTTGTATGCCTACGCTAAGCAAAATTGTCGTGAAGGATTTCCGGAACATCGAATTCCAGGAACTGTGCTTCTCGCCCAATGTGAACTGTATCAGCGGTAACAACGGGGAGGGTAAGACCAACCTGCTGGATGCCGTCTATTACCTTTCAATGACCAAGAGCGCCTTCCCTTCACCCGACCGCAGCAATTGGCGCTACGGCAGCCAGGGCTTCACGATAGGGGGGACCTACCGTATGGAGAACGGCCTGGAATCCCGTTTTTCCCTAAAATGCGGGGCCGATGGAAAACAGATGGTCCGCGACGACAAAACCATCGAAAAGCTCTCCTCCCACATAGGCACCCTTCCCGTAGTAATGGTCTCTCCGGCCGATGGCTCCCTGGTGAGCGAATCCGGCGACGACCGCCGCCGCCTGTGCAACGCCGTGCTTTCGCAGATGGATGCGGAGTACCTGGCGGCGGTGCAGTCCTACAACCGCCTCCTTGCCCAGCGCAACCGTATCCTCAAGGACCTTCCGGACACGGCCCTGCTGGAAATCCTTGACCTGCAGATGGAAAAGGCCGCCGGCCTTATTTTCGAGGCCAGAAACAAGTATGCGGCCCAGATGGAACCGGTCGTGGCCCAGTATTATAAGCTCATTTCCGGAGGCCGCGAGACGGTGGGCCTGAGCTATCGCTCGGAGCTTTCGCAGGCTTCGCTGGGCGAGCTGTTCGCGAGAAACCGCGAAAGGGATATACAGTTAAGATACACCTCCTCCGGCATCCAGAGGGACGATTTCGTGTTCACGATGGACGGACATCCCATACGCCGCGCAGGTTCCCAGGGGCAGCAGAAGTCCTTCCTGGTGGCGCTCAAGTTCGCCCAGTACGAGATTATGAAATCGGCCTATGGATTTGCGCCGATGCTCCTGCTGGACGACGTCTTCGACAAGCTGGACCTGGGCCGCATCTCCAACCTGATAGGTATGGTGGCGGGGAGTGACTTCGGCCAGATTTTCATAACCGATACCGACGAAAAACGCCTCCGCAGCATCGTGGACCGCATTACCAGCGACAGGGCTTACTTCAATGCGGTGGGAGGTCAGTTTACCAGGATTTAGACTATGGCCGACAACATCCGATTCGCCCGCAAGCAGGCCCTGAGTATGGAAGAGGTGGTGGAGCGCTACATCAAGCAGATGCGCATCGCCGCCGGCCTGAACACCCGCCTCATTTTCGAAGCCTGGGACGAATGCTCCGGTGCCGGCCCCTTCACCCTCAGACGCTTTTTCCGTGACGGAAAACTCTATATCACCCTCAGCTCGGCGGTAATCCGCGACCAGCTCTATTTCCAGCGCGATGTCCTGGTGGAAAAGATAAATGCGCGCCTTAACGGGAATTCCCTTTTTACCCAGGACAACCGCAGCGTAAACTATGTGAAGGAGCTCATCCTCAAGTAGGGTGTTTTCGGGAAAAATTCGTATCTTTGGAAGATGAAACCCAGCGTGCTCATTTTGGACATGTCGGGCGCCTGTCACGAGGAAGGGCTGCCGCAGTATCTTGAGGAAAGTGGCGTGGGCTTTGAGCTCCTGTCGCTCAGTTCCTTGGAAGGTACTTCCTGCTACTGCGACCCGGATTCCGAACAGAGGATCCTGGACAGCCTTCCCGAAGGGGAACTGCCCCTGCTGCGCTGGATCGATACTGGCGATTACCACTATCTGTCCTGCCTGCTGGCCGCAAGGGAAACCAGGCCTTTCCACCTTCTTCTGGCCGATCATCATCCCGACGACCAGGAGCCAGCCCTCGGAAGGGTGCTGAGCTGCGGCGGATGGGTGGCCGAACTCCGCAGGCGCTGCCCCCTGCTCCAGGACATTGTGAGCGTGGGGCCGGAGATCGAGGAACTGCCCCTGGAGTGGCTGGAAAGCCACAAAGGGGAGAGGCTGTACCTCTCTCTGGACAAGGATGTGATGGACGGGCGCTGGGCAAGGACCGACTGGTCGCAGGGGAGTATGAGCCTGGAGGAGGTGAAGAGACTTATCGGCCTGGCAGGGGAGTATTGCGAGCTTGCGGCCATAGACATCTGCGGGGGCCTTACCCTGGCCAAGGGGGCTTCGGCCGATGACCTTGCGCTGAACCTGCAAACTGACAGAGAGCTTATAGAGACCATATATGGAAGACATTAAAATAACCTGCCTGCACGGAAGGCACCTGGCACTGGGAGCGAAGATGAGCCCCTTCGCGGGCTTCGATATGCCCATCCAGTACAGTTCGATCATAAACGAGCATCTGGCCGTAAGGCAGAAGGCCGGAGTGTTCGACGTATCCCATATGGGTGAGATCTGGGTTGAGGGGGCCGATGCCGAAGCCTTCGTGAACCACGTTTTCACCAACGACGTACGCGGCCTGGAACCCGGCCACATCCTCTACGGGATGATGTGCTACCCCGACGGGGGTGTGGTGGACGACCTCCTGGTATACCGCGAATTCGTACCGGAGTCGTATCTGCTGGTGGTGAACGCCGCCAATATAGAAAAGGACTATGAATGGCTGCTCTCTCAGCTTGAGGGCTGGAACTGCAGTGTCCGCAACGAATCCGACTCCTGGGGCCAGATTGCCCTGCAGGGCCCCAAGGCGGAGGGAATCCTAGTCAATCTCTTCGGTATGAAGGAAGCCGCACAGCTTGGCTTCTACACTTTCTGCAATCTGGAATACAAGGGCAAACGCCTGATACTTAGCCGCACCGGCTATACCGGCGAAGACGGCTTCGAACTCTATACCACTCCTGAAAATACCGTGGAACTCTGGGACCGCCTGATGGAGGCCGGAGTGGAACCCTGCGGCCTGGGCTGCCGCGACACCCTGCGTTTCGAGGCCGGCCTGCCCCTTTACGGCGACGAACTCAGCCCGGAGATTTCTCCCATAATGGCCGGTCTTGGCATCTTCTGCAAGCTGGACAAGGAGTTTATCGGCCGGGATGCTCTTGCCGCCCAGAAGGAAAACGGCGCCCCCAAAAAGCTGGTGGGCATAGAGATAGAGGACAAGGCCATTCCGCGCGCCGGCTATCCCGTAGAACTGGAGGACGGCAGCGAGGTGGGCGTAGTTACCACCGGCTATCATTCGATTTCCCTTGACAGGAGCATCTGCTTTGCACTTGTGGATGCGGCTTATTCCAAGCTGGATACCCCGCTTTGGATACGCATACGCAAGAAAGTGTTCCCCGGCAAGGTAGTTAAAAAGCGTTTTTATCAGACCAATTATAAAAAATAGAAATTATGTCTCAGATTTTGGAAGGACTCAAATACAGCGAGTCGCACGAATGGGTGAAAGTGGAAGACGGAATTGCCCTTGTGGGCGTTACCGACTATGCTCAGAAAGAGATGGGTGACATCACCTACGTGGACCTTCCCGATGAAGGCGACGAGGTTACGGCAGGTGAATCCTTCGGTGCCCTGGAGAGCGTAAAAGCCTCCTCAGACCTGTACAGCCCCGTTTCCGGCGAAGTCGTAGAGGTTAACTCCGAACTGGAGGACGCTCCCGAGAAGGTGAACGAAGACCCTTACGGCAGCTGGATCATCAAGGTAAAGCTGGCAGATGCCTCCGAGCTTGACGCCCTCCTGACCGCCGCTGCATATACTGCCCTCATAGACGAATAAGATGGCCCATCCCACAATCCCGCATACGCCTTCCGATGTGAAGGCTATGCTGGACAGGGTAGGGGCGGAGTCCCCGGAACAGCTTTATGCCGATGTCCCCGGGGAATTCCTGCTTAAGGAAGCTCCCGCACTGCCCCAGGCCCTGTCCGAGACCGAAATACGCGAGTTTTTCGCCAGGCTGGAGGAGAAGAACCCCCGCCTGAAGACCTTCGTGGGTGCAGGTGCCTACGACCACTACACCCCTGCAGTGGTACCCTATCTGTGCCAGAGGTCGGAATTCCTTACTGCCTATACGCCGTACCAGTGCGAAATATCCCAGGGAACCCTGCGTTATATTTTTGAGTACCAGAGTCTTATCTGCAATCTCACGGGTATGGACGTGTCCAACGCCTCGCTTTACGACGGCCCTACTGCTGCCGCCGAGGCCGTGATGATGGCGGTAAGCTGCGCCAAAAAAAAGGACAAGGTGCTCGTTTCCGGCAGTCTGCTCCCTCAGGTGAGGGAAGTGGTGGAAACCTATGCCCGTTTCCACGGGGTAAAGCTGGAAAGCATAGCCCCCGAAGACGGACAGAGCTCGCTCAAAGCCATAAAGGCGGCCCTTGAAGCCGGCGATGTTGCCGGGGTGCTGGTTCCGTCGGTGAACCGCTTCGGCATAGTCGAAGACCTTGAAGGCTTTGCCGATGCTGTCCACGCAGCAGGCGCCCTTCTCATCTGCTACTGCGACCCTTCGGCCCTTGCCGTTGTGAAGACTCCCGCCGCCTGGGGAGCCGATATCGCCATCGGCGAGGCTCAGTCCCTGGGCCTGCCCCTGAGCTACGGCGGTCCTTACCTGGGCTTTATGGCCGTCCGCAAGGATTATATGCGCAAGATGCCCGGCCGCATAGTAGGCCAGACCGCCGACAAGGAAGGCCGCAGGGCATTCGTGCTCACACTTCAGGCCCGCGAGCAGCATATACGCCGCGAAAAGGCCACCTCCAATATCTGCTCCAACGAGTCCCTGATGGCTCTCTGGGCCACGATTTACCTCTCCCTTATGGGCCCCGACGGCCTCAAAGAGGTAAATGCCATAAGCTCGGACGGAGCACACTATCTGCAGGAGAAACTGCTGGAAAGCGGAGCCTTCCGCAATCCTTTCCCCGGCCGTCCCTTCATCAAGGAGTTCGTGCTCGAACCCGTTAAGGAAAGTGCCGAAAAGCTGCACTCACGCCTTTGCAAGGCCGGTTTCCTGGCTGCCCTTCCCACCGAGGAAGGCTTCGTGAGCTTCTGCGTCACCGAAAAGCGCAGCCTGGAAGAGGTGGATTCACTCATTAAAGCTGTAAAGGAGGGCTAGATTATGAAATACTACGACAGACTCATATTCGAACTCTCCCGCGACGGCCGACAGGGCTATTCCCTTCCGAGGAACCGTTTCCCGAAGGCATCGGCCCTTCCTGAAAAACTTGCGCGGGAAAGCGAAGCCTTCCTTCCCAGGGTGAGCGAGGCCGATGTGGTACGCCATTACACCAACCTCTCCCAGATGAACTTCGGCGTGGACACCGGCTTCTATCCGCTGGGCTCCTGCACGATGAAGTACAATCCCAAGATCAACGAGGAAATTGCGGCCCTTCCGGGCTTTGCCTCCCTGCATCCCCTTCAGGCCGATGCACCCGGCGCCCGCGAAGCCATCGGCCTGCTGGAGAAATACCTCTGCGAGATTACCGGTATGAAGGCCTTTACCTTCGGCCCCTGCGCCGGAGCACACGGAGAGCTTACCGGACTAATGCTCATCAGGGCCTACCATCTGCGCCGCGGCGACACCGGCCGTACCCGCATAATCGTGCCCGACAGTGCGCACGGAACCAATCCTGCTTCGGCTGCCGTCTGCGGCCTGGAAGTGGTACAGGTGAAGTCCCTGGCTAACGGCCGGGTGGACGTGGAGGCCCTGAAGCCCCTGCTGGACAGCAGCGTGGCCGGTATGATGATGACAAATCCCAACACCCTGGGCCTTTTCGAGACCCAGATTGCCGAAATCGCCGCCCTGGTGCACGCCGCCGGCGGTCTGATGTACTACGACGGAGCCAATATGAATCCCCTGATGGGTATGGTCCGTCCCGGCGATATGGGCTTTGACGTGATGCACCTTAACCTGCACAAGACCTTCTCCACGCCTCACGGCGGAGGCGGTCCCGGTTCCGGTCCCGTAGGAGTTGCAGAGCATCTGAAAGATCTGATTCCCGACATCAGGGTATCCGGTTTCCACGGCAACTATGCAGTGATGCTGCGCGCCCTGGCATATATCCTTTCGCTGGGTCGCGAGCATATACGCGAGGTGGGCTGCTATTCGGTCCTGAGCGCCAATTATATCAAGGAAAGCCTCAAGGACGTTTACAAACTGCCCATCCCGGATGTGTGCAAGCACGAATTCGTCTTTGACGGCCTGGTGAA
>JAGCYC010000069.1 GCA_017961015.1 Bacteroidales bacterium
AATTTTGCGCTACAGCGGCAACCGCATCCCTGCGGCGGTGGTATATGAAGGAAAAGGCTACCGTACGGCAGCCTTCGGATTCCCTTTGGAAACTTCGCCCGAATGCGCTTCCATCCTGGAAGCAGTAATGGGCTATTTCGGTAAGTAAATTACATCCTTTCCGGAAGTTCGATTCCGAGCAGTCCCATCACGCTCACCAGAGTGCGGCCCAGGGTCTGGAGCAGCACCAGACGGTAGCGGCGGACGCTGTCATCGGCCTCCTTCAGGACGGGAGTGTCGTGATAGTACTGGTTGAACTCCTTGGCAAGTTCATAGGCGTAGTTCGCAAGCACGGCGGGGCTCAGAGCGGCGCCGGCTTCGGCCACCTTTCCGGGGTACAGGCCCAGCAGCTTGACCAGGCGTACTTCCTTTGCCGAGGGCTCCAGGGCGGCCTTTACATCGGCAGGGCTCAGGTCCTTGTCCTGGGATTTCCTGAGGATGGAACAGATGCGGGCGTGGGTGTACTGGATGAAGGGACCCGTATTCCCGTTGAAATCAATTGATTCCTTGGGATTGAAGAGCATCGTCTTCTTGGGATCCACCTTAATAATGAAATACTTGAGGGCGCCAAGGCCTATCATCCTGTACAGGCGGTCCTTTTCATCGGCAGGAAGGCCTTCCAGCTTGCCGCTTTCCTCGGAGGTCCTGCGGGCTTCCTGGTACATACTTTCGATGAGGTCGTCGGCATCCACCACGGTACCCTCGCGGGATTTCATCTTGCCTTCGGGAAGCTCCACCATACCGTAGGACAGGTGGAAGATCTGGCTTGCCCAGGCAAAGCCCAGCTTGGCCAGGATGAGCTTGAGCACCTGGAAATGATAGTCCTGCTCATTGCCCACCACGTAGACGTGGGAGTCCAGCTTATACTGGGCGAAACGGCGCTCGGCGGTGCCCAGGTCCTGGGTGATATAGACGGAGGTTCCGTCGCCGCGGAGCACGAGCTTGCGGTCCAGGCCGTCGGCGGTAAGGTCGCACCAGACGGAGCCGTCGGCCTCCTTTTCGAAGACGCCAAGCTCCAGGCCCTTGCGCACCAGTTCCTTGCCCAGAAGATAGGTGTCCGACTCGTGGTCCACCTTGTCGAAGCTGATTCCCAGGGCGCGGTAGGTCTCGTCGAAGCCTTCGAACACCCAGCCGTTCATCATAGACCAGAGGCCGCGGACTTCCGGGTCGTTCTGTTCCCACTTGACCAGCATCTTATGGGCATCCACGAGGCAAGGGGCGTTCTTCTTGGCCTCTTCCTCGCTCATCCCCTGTTCCATAAGCTCCTTGACCTCGGCCTTGTACATCTTGTCGAAGGCCACATAGCAGTCACCTACCAGGTGGTCGCCCTTGATGCCGGTGCTCTGGGGGGTCTTGCCCTCGAAGCAGCGCTGCCAGGCAAGCATAGACTTGCAGATGTGCACGCCGCGGTCGTTCACCAGGGTGGCCTTGATGACCTCGTTTCCGCAGGCCTTGAGGATGCGCGACACGCTGTCGCCCAGAAGGTTGTTGCGGATGTGGCCCAGGTGGAGGGGCTTGTTGGTGTTGGGGGAAGAGAATTCCACCATTATGCGGCGGCCGGTGGAAGGTAGTTGCCCGTAGGTGCCGTCCTCCACTATGGCCTTGAGCGCCTCGTTCCAGTAGAGGGCCGAGAAGGAAAGGTTCAAAAAGCCCTTCACACTGTTGTAGGAGGCGATTTCCGGCACATTCTCCACAAGATAACGGCCGATGGCTTCGCCGGTGGCGTCCGGGGCAGAATGGGAGATTCTCAGGAGGGGAAAGGTGACCAGGGTATAGTCGCCCTCGAACTCCTTGCGGGTAACAGAAACCTGAAGTGACGTTTCCGCCACTTCAGTTCCATATAAGGCCTTGACGGCCTGCGCAGCTTTCTGCTGCAGAAAAACTTCCGGACTCATCCCAGATAGCCTTTAAGGAGCTTGGAACGGGACGGGCTCTTGAGACGGCGGATTGCCTTTTCCTTAATTTGGCGCACACGCTCGCGGGTAAGGCCGAAGCGCTCCCCTATCTCTTCGAGGGTCATTTCCTGGCAGCCGATGCCGAAGAAAGACTTGATGATTTCCCTCTCGCGGTCGGTCAGGGTGGAGAGGGCGCGGTCTATCTCCGTGCTAAGGCTCTCGTTCACCAGGGTCTTGTCTGCGCTGGGGGAATCGTCGTTGGGGAGAACGTCCAGAAGCGAATTGTCCTCGCCTTCCACGAAGGGGGCATCCACGCTGACGTGGCGGCCGCTCACCCTGAGGGTATCGGAAATCTTGTCCTTGGGGACGTCTATCATTTCCGAAAGCTCCTCATTGGAGGGCTGGCGCTCATTCTCCTGTTCGAACTTGGACAGGGCCTTGTTTATCTTGTTCAGCGAACCCACCTGGTTCAGGGGCAGGCGCACGATGCGGCTCTGTTCGGCAAGGGCCTGGAGGATGCTCTGGCGGATCCACCACACCGCATAGGAGATGAACTTGAAGCCTCGGGTTTCGTCAAACTTCTCGGCCGCCTTGATAAGGCCCAGATTGCCTTCGTTGATAAGGTCGGGAAGGCTCAGGCCCTGGTTCTGGTACTGTTTTGCGACGGATACCACGAAACGCAGGTTGGCGCGGGTGAGTTTTTCGAGTGCAGCCTGGTCCCCTTTGCGGATACGCTGGGCCAGTTCCACTTCCTCGTCGGGAGTGACCAGTTCTTCACGGCCGATCTCCTGCAGGTACTTGTCCAGCGAGGCGCTCTCGCGGTTGGTAATGGACTTGGTAATCTTTAATTGTCTCATGCTTACGCTTTTCTATTTGCCGAAGCCAAAGTAGAAAGCCTTTCCGGAACGGTCAACACCTTCGATGTACACGCCGCGGCTTGCCTTATTGGCCTTCGCTATCACATCTTCGGGTTTTGAAACGCTGTCGCCGTTCACATAGACAATGATACCTCCGTCATCCACGCCCACCTGCTTCATCGAATCGGCCATCTTTCCGCTGCCGGCCGATACAATCTCCACTCCGGAACGCAGGCCGAGCTGCCTGAGTACCTCCGGATCGGCCGCCTTCAGACGTGCGCCGTAGAAAACGGTGGAGCCGTCGATATCCTTCTCGCCGGTCTTGGATGCGGCGGAATGGAAGGTTACCTGAGCCGTACGGTGTTCTCCTTTGCGGATGTATTCGATTTCGGCCTTGTCGCCGGGATGATAGGTGCTCACCTTGGCCTGTACCGAAGAAGCGTCCGTAATCTCTTGTCCGTCAATGCGTACGATTACGTCGTCCTTGGCAAGTCCGGCCTCGTCGGCGGCGCTGCCTTTCAAAACCTCAGTAATATATACGCCTTTTACGGAAGAAAGTTTCATTTCGTCGGCAACTTTCTTGTCCACCGTGCCCATAGTGATACCCAGGACGGCACGCTTTACGGAGCCGAAGTCGATGAGGTCTTCCACCACCCTCTTCACGATGTTCACGGGAACAGCGAAGGAGTAGCCGCTGTAGGAACCGGTCTGCGAGACTATGGCGGTATTGATGCCCACCAGTTCGCCCCTCTTGTTCACGAGGGCGCCGCCGGAGTTGCCGGGATTCACCGCGGCATCGGTCTGGATGAAGGATTCGATCTTGAACTCGCCGCTGTTGCCGGGCATACTGCGGCCCTTTGCCGATACGATTCCGGCGGTGATGGTGGAACGCAGGTTATAGCCGAGGGGAGAGCCGATGGCCAGCACCCACTCGCCAAGGCGGAGCTGGTCGCTGTCGCCCATAGGGACCGTGGGAAGGTCGCTGGCGTCTATCTTGAGGATGGCGACGTCGGTCACGGGGTCGGTACCCACCACCGTGGCATCGTAGACATTGTTGTCGCCCAGGGTTACGCTCACTTTGGAGGCATTCTGGACGACGTGGTTGTTGGTTACGATATAGCCGTCGGGACGGATGATCACGCCGGAACCGCTGCCCTTCTGCTCACGGGACTGGGGCTGCGAGAACTGGTCGCCGAAGAAGAAGCGGAAGAAGGGGTCGATGTTCTGGTACATCTGGCGCTGCTGGACGGTGACTTCCACGTATACGACGGCCTTGACTGCCGATTCGGCGGCATAGGTGAAGTCCGGATAGTCGCTGTCTGCCAGATTGACAGTACGGTATTCAACGGTATTGCCCTGTGCGTCGGTCACGACGCTGCTTTGTGCGGGCTGGGGGTCGGTCGCTTTCACCACCGCATAGGCCGTAAGGCCACCTGCGATAACCGAAAGCAGTACAGTCAGAATTCCTTTTTTCATACTATAGGGTTTAAATTTATTTTCCAGGCCATAATTTTTCAAAACCTATGCCATTTCTAAGAAAATGATTATATTTGTAATCCTGATATGTCGGATAAAAAAGTAAAGCAGATATTATGAAACTGAACATTTCCAGCACCAATCTCCTGAAGGCCCTGATGGACGTCTCCAAGGCCATTCCTTCCAAGTCTCCGCTGCCCATCCTGGAGAACTTCCTCTTTGTGCTTAAGGACGGCAAGTTGGAAATCACCGCCTCGGACAACGAGCTCACCCTGCGCACCGTAGTCCAGGCCGATGCTTCCCCCGAGGAAGGCTCCATCGCCGTCCCCGCCCGCCATATGCTGGACCTCCTGAAGGAGCTCCCGGACCAGCCCCTTGCCATAAAGACCGTTTCGGACAGCTCGTTCGAATGCGCCTGGGCCAGCGGTAACTCCGTACTCCCCTACTTCCCCGCCGACGACTACCCCGACATCAAGTCCACCGGCGAGGATGCCCTGAACGTGGAATTCAAGGCCGAAAGCCTTGTGGAAGGCATCCAGAGCACCGTTTATGCCACCGCCGACGACGAAATCCGTCCCGCCATGAACGGTATCTTCTTCGACATCGACGTGGAAAGCACCACCCTCGTGGCCTCCGACTCCCACAAGCTCATCTGCTATACCACCAAGGATGTGAAGGCTTCCGAAAAGGCTTCCTTCATCCTCCACAAGAAGGCCGCCAACGTGCTGCGCTCCATTATCGGCAAGGATGCCGAGGATGTGAAGATTGCCTTCGACGGCGCCACCGCACAGTTCAGCTTCGGCGGTACCACGATGATCTGCCGCCTGGTAGTGGGCAAGTATCCCAAGTACAGGGACGTGATCCCCACCAACAACTCCAACGTGCTGCAGATAGACCGCCAGCTTCTGCTTAACACCGTGCGCCGCGTGGCCGTGTGCTCCAACAAGGCCTCCAACCACATCAAGTTCACCCTCAAGGAAGGCCAGCTGGAGATATCGGCCCAGGATCTGGGCTTCGCCCTCGCCGCCTACGAGAAAATCTCCTGCAACTATGCCGGCGACGAACTCTCCATCGGCTTCAAGTCCACCTTCCTTACGGAGATCCTCTCCAATATGAGCTGCAACACCCTGGTGATAAAGTTTGCCGACGCCCGCCGCGCCGCCCTCCTGCTCCCTTCGGAGGAGGATTCGGCCACCGAAAAGGTCTTCGGCATCCTTATGCCCATTATGATCCAGTAATTGCCTCATCGACAAAACTTGACGCATCGTTCTCTTCACGGAGGGCGATGCGTTCCATAAAAAGACTTAAATGGAACTGAACCTTCAACGCCCCCTCCTCTTCTTCGACCTGGAAAGCACGGGGCTGAACATAGCCACCGACGGAATCATCGAGATTAGCTTCGTAAAGGTATTCCCCGGCGGAGAAAGCAGGGTAAAGACCTGGAAAATCAAGCCCTGGGACTATCAGGCCCACAGGCAGTTGCCCATCAACCCCGCCGCCTCGCTGGTGAACGGAGTGAAGGACGAAGACCTGAAGGACTGCCCCCGCTTTATCGAGGTGCTGCCGGAACTGGTGGAATGGCTGGAAGGCAGCGACCTGGCCGGCTTCAATTCCGCCAAGTTCGACCTGCCCCTCCTGGCCGAGGAAATAGAGCGCGCCCGCGCCTATGCCACTTCCCGCCTGGAAGAGCCCGCATCCCGCGAAAAGGCCGCCGCAATGCTCAAACTCACCGACGGGATAGACCTCCACGGGGTAAGGATGGTGGACGTGCAGAACATCTACCACCATATGGAGCCCCGCAACCTGCGCGCCGCCTACCGCTTCTACTGCGGAGGGAAGGACTTCGAGAACGCCCATACCGCCCAGGCCGATACTATTGCCACCTACGAGGTGCTCAAAGGCCAGCTGGACCGTTACAGCACCCCAGACGACGCCCACCCCGAGGTACTTAAGAACGACGTCGAGGCCCTGTCCAAGATTGGGGCCCGTTCACGTACCGTGGACTTTGCCGGAAGGCTGGTCCTGAACGATGAGGGTGAGGCCGTGATAAGCTTCGGCAAGCACAAGGGAAAGACCGCCCGCAGCGTATGGGAGAGCGAACCTGCCTACTATGCCTGGATAGAGGGCGGAGACTTCACCCTGGACACCAAGCGGCAGTTCGCCCGCCTCAAGCAGCAGTTCATAAAGGAGAGGAAACAGGCCCTGAACCGCCCCGCCACCGAGGACGAACTCAGCGGTCTTGCCCAGAGGTTCAATACCGGGAAACTCTTCTAATAGACTCTCTCGTAATAATTGAAGTCGCGGTCCGTATCCCCTTCGAAGATATGGACCAGGTCTTCCAGGATCAGGTCCGGCCGTACCGGGCCTGTTTCCCAATATGCATTGCCTCCTCCCGGGGTTTCGCGCAGGGTATTGTTCCATACCTGGCCCTTTTCCAAAACGGGGAATGAGGCTATCAGGGGATGGATTCCGGCTATCTGGCTGCGGCTGCGGCACCAGCCCGGATGCATCCAGAATGAAGCCTCGGAGGCATATTCCCAGGCCTGCTCCATAGAAATCACCGACGACTCCTGCCTCCCCGGAACGGCCCCAAGGATATGAGCCCCCGCGTCCAGGAAAAGCCTTGTCATATAATTGTCTCCGCCTGGAACGTACCAGCGGTCGGAATACGGCAGGTTCACCAGCACCTTGATATCGGCCGATGGCTTTGCAAGCGCGAGATAGCGGTCCCGGACCTCGGAAAAGAGGGAATCGGCCTTGGAGCGGCAGCCGGTGAGAGCGCCGAAAAGCTTAATGTATTCCGCCCTTGCAAGGGGATGGCTTTCAAGATGTTCGGAGATTTCCAGCACCGGTATGCCCAGTTCCTTAAGCTTGGAAAGATAGGTGGGACTCACGGCGGATACCCGGTAGCAGAGGAAGGCCTGGGCGCCTGAGCGCAGCAGGGCCTCGTAGTCCAGGGCGTTGTCATAGCCCAGTTCCTGGGCCTGAGGCAGTTCGTTTTCCAGGAAACGCTTTCCCGACACCGCGACGACGGCATCGGCCTTGTCCAGGGCATCCAGGAAACCGACGTAGGAAGTGGACATACAGGCCAGCCTTTCCAGGGGTCCCTGAAGGGTATCGGCCCCTCCGAAGGGTGAACTCACTATTATCCTGTCCCCTTCCAGCGAGAACCAGCGGGCATATTCCATATCCGTCCCTTCCCGGGCGGGACCTTTGCAGGATACGAGGGCCAGGCCCCCTATGAGCATTATTGCAAAGCTGCGCATTAATTCGTACTTTTGTGTGGTAAAGATACGAATTATGTCCGTAACAGACAAAGTACAACTGATGGACAGCGGCAGCGCCCTCTTCAAGGCGGAATCGGCCGATGCAGCCCTGGAAAAGGTTAAAAGCGTGCTCCAGGAAGGCGGAGGCAGCGTCTGCGAGGAAGGCGGAGTCCTGCTGCTGGACTTTTCTACGCGGCGCTACTGGCAGTGCATCTGCGCCAGGGTCTGTCCCACCGGCATTCCGGGCACTTTCGCCGCCGAATTCAGAGCCGGGGACGGCGCCCGTCTGCTTCCTCTGGACCTTCCTTCCCGCGCCGTCGTGCGCCGTATGGAGGCCGTGCTTAAAGCACTTGCCTGATGCTTTTTTTCCTGAGCACCCTGCTTCTTCTGCAACAGCCCGACAGCCTGGAAGCCGCCCGGGTGCAGGCCAGGCGTGAGGTGGCGGAGGCATCGGCCTCTATCAAAGGGGAAAGCCTGAGGCAGGAGGGCGACGTGGCCGATGCCATACGCTCCTTCTCTGGACTCCAGCTCAAGGATTACGGCGGGCTGGGAGGCCTCAAGACCATAAACATACGCAGTCTTTCCAGCGCCCATACGGGGGTATATCTGGACGGTATCCCCATTGACAACGCCCAGAACGGGCAGGTGGACCTGGGGCGACTGTCCACGGAAGGGCTGGAAAGCATTTCCCTTTATCAGGGCCAGCGCACCAGCCAGCTTCAGGGCGCAAGGGAATACGGCAGTGCCAACGCCCTGTACCTGCAAAGCGCGATGCCCGAGCGGAGCGAACTGAGTTTCCGTCTGCGCGGAGGCTCCTTCGGCGCCCTGAATCCCTCCCTCCAGGCACATTGGAAGATATCCGACCTGCTTGCAGCAAGGCTTCAGCTAAGGGCGCTCCGCAGCGACGGGCAGTACCCCTTCCACGTGGCCGATTTCAGGATCCTTCCCGACGGCAGCATCCGTGGCTACGACAGCCTGATGTTCCGGCAGAACTGCGACATAAAGGCCTTCGGTGGCGCTGCACAGCTGTTTTTCCGCCCTTCAGGGGGACAGTACCAGGCCCAGGTCCAGTACTATGACAGCGAGCGCGGCATACCCGGCCCAGTTTACAAACAGGCCGATACCTATCCCCTCTCCCTGGACCGCCAGGCCGACCGCAACCTCCTCGTCCAGGCCGGCGGCCAGCAGCAGCTCTCCCCCTCCCTGGGCCTGATGCTCAGGGCCCGCTACAGCTCCGACATCCTCCACTACCTGGATGTAGGGGAACTGGACCCCGCGGTGAGCGCCGCCTGGGATTATGAGCTGAGGAGCGTCTATGCCAGCACTGCGGTAAGCTGGAAGGCATCTTCCTTCCTCGAACTCGGGATGGCGGCCGACTTCCAGGGCGAATGGCTGCAGGCCGGCGTGAATCACAGCCGGCGCAGCCTATACACCGCCCTTTCCTCGCGCTGGACACTCCCAGGAGCTGTCATGGCCAATCTCTCGCTGCAGTACCTGCTGTCGGACGGCGCAGGGCGCTTCGGCTTTCTGTCCCCCGCCCTTGTGGTGAGTTGGGACCCTTCTCCCGAGTGGAGTTTCGGAGGCTTCCTGAAACGGTCCTGCCGCCTTCCCTCCTTCAACGAACTGTACTATACCAATACCGCAGAAAGGGATATCCTGCCCGAGGACGTGTGGCAGCTGTGCACCGACTGGGCCTGGAAGGCCAGGCGCGGAAAGTGGAGCTGGAGCGCCCGCGAGGAACTTTATCTGAATTACGTGAACAACAAGCTGGTCTGCGTACCGAACGGCAGCCTTTTCCGCTGGAGCGTGTATAACCTCGGAGCGGTAAGGATAATCGGAGACGAGATAAGCGCCAGCCTTGGCTGGGACAACGGCCGTCTGAGCGCCGGAGGCACTGCACGTTATATTTTCCAATGGGCCAAGGACCGTGACACCGGCCTTCAGGTTCCCTACATCCCCCTTCACAGCGCCAGCTTCGACCTCTATGCCGGGATAGGGATCTTCCGCCTGGACGTGCAGGGCTTCCTGAGCGGCACACGCTACAGCGCCCTGAGCCAGAGGCGGGAATACGTGATGGCCCCCTGGACCGTCTGGGACGTAAAACTGAGCTGCCGCCCGGTCAGGGACCTGAATCTGGGGATACGGATCCGCAACATAGGCGACAGCCGGTATGAACTTATAAAGCAGTATCCCCTCCCGGGAGTTCACGTAATGGCATCGGCCGAATGGACTTTCGGCATTTTTTAGTATCTTTGGACTCCAAACCATAGTTCTTTAAAATATGAAAAAAATTGCACTGCTGGTTTTCAGCGTGGTGTTGGGCCTGGTGGCCTGCACCAAAGGAAACACCTCCGAAGGCAACTTCGCGGGTATCGGCACCGAGGCAGGTGAAAAAGACAAACTGTTCATTGTCAATCAGGGGAGTTTCCCCGGGAGCTCCACATTGGATCTGATGGACCTCAAGACCAAGGTCTACCAGGCCGATATCTTCGGCAGCGCCAATCCCGAGGTGGTCCAGGGACTTGGCAATACGGCCAACGACATTGCTGCCATCGGCGGCAAACTGTGGGTACTCCTTAATGCCTCCAACCAGATAGCCATAATTAATATTGCGGACGGAAAACTTGTCCGCTACCTTGCCGTGGATTCACCGCGCTATATCATCCGCGAGGGCTCCTATGCCTACGTGAGTTCTTACGGGGCGGCCGTCAACGGCAGCTACTACGATGTAGAAGGGAAGGTTTACAGGATATCGCTCAGCGACTATTCAATCAAAAGTGTAAAAGTGGGTTACCAGCCGGAAGGCCTCGCCGTACTTGATGGTAAGCTCTATGTCGCTAACAGCGGCGGCTATCAGGCCACTCCCTCCAGCGACGTGAGTGTGATTGACCTGACAAGCTTCACTAAAACCACATCTATAAACCTTCCCGTCAAGAACCTCAATCGCCTGTTCAGCGCGGGCGGAAAGCTCTGGATTACCACATATGCCGGCTACAACTCCGACTGGAGCCAGGTCATCGTTCCGATGAGCCTTGGAAGCTTCACGTCAAGCGGCACCTACACCACTGTGGAAAATGTTCACGCCAACGTAGTAACACTCTGTAACGGAGTTATTTATGCAATAGGAAACAGCCAGGAGCTCAGCGGCGGCTACGACAATTGCCTGTACCGCTACCGCATTTCTGACGGGAACCTCTCCACCACCCATTTTGCAGGCTCGGCACTCCAGGCCATAAGCTATCCCTACGGCATAGACGTGAATCCCGCCAGCGGGGAAATCTATATTGCCGATGCCAATTTCAAAGGTGACAGCAAGGTCTTTGGCTTCGATTCTTCCCTGAACAAGCTCTGGGAACACGCAAGCGGCATAGGTACCGGCCCGATGCTCGTCTATTAGCACAAATTATCCGGAAATGAAAAAGCCCTCGATTGCTCGAGGGCTTGATCTTTTTTTAAGTGCAGGTGGATGCATCGGGGCCTTCCATATACACTATTCTGACGCAAATGTAATCAAAATTTCGATTTGACCAAAATTATCTCAAGAAAAACGCCTTAAAACTACTGAATATACTCTAATTCTTCGGTTTCGGAGGCACAACGATCCCTGTATTAAGTTCAATAAGAGAACGAATTGATGGAACTTTTGAGTATAAGCCTTCTGTAACCTTGTACAGTTCATCCCACATTTCATTTGCTCGATTCACCGATATTTGCCGAAGCATGAAATCAATCACCCTTAAGGCGCCGTTAAGCGTTTGGTGTTCGCTCGCTCCAGGAGTGAATGATCGGCACGCTGCTCCACTAATAATACCAGATGATAATCTAATGCCATATAAGACATTTCCATGGGCACAAGCATTTCGAACTTCGCGAATGGCAGATAAATATGATTTGAAGGTATTGATTGCAAATTCATTATATCTTTTGCAAATCAGTCTTTTATCAGTATCTAAAAGCAATTTGTCATACAGCACTTCCAAATTACCCATAGTCATGAATTCAATCGTCTTCCATGCCGGAGCATATGAGCCATAATACTTGTTGTGATGGCGTATGATCGTTGGTTTGCTGCGAAGGTGGACATACACCTCACGATTGAAGGAGGAGACGAAATCGGGAGCCATTACAAAAGGACTGACGAACCATGTTGGATCAGATGAATACTTCATTGACAGTTCGTAAATAATAGTCGTCCGTATTGAGACTTCGATTCTTGAAAGGTAACGGTTTAAGAGAGTCCTCAGATCAAGATCATAATAATACAGAGCTACGATTTCCTCGATAGTCGTCCCTGGACGAACATCGTGTCTGCGACGTCCTCCTAGTTGAGGGTACGTTATCTCAAACGGATGGGCATAAAACCCCAAACGATAATAGCCAATATCCGCAAGATACTCTTTTGCTTTTGCCTCATCTAAAATGGCCACGCCACGACCACGCATAATTGCTATCTGGTCATCCAAAGATTTCGCGGTTTTTGTGTAATTCTGCTTAACTCTACTCATACTCACTGACACATTCTATAACAGAGGCGTCCAGTCAGGACGCCGTCTGCAAATATAGTATTTTTCTTCCACGAGAAAAATAAAATAGTCTTTTACTTTGAATTAACAGACTATTCTATCTTCCAAATCCCTTCATTTTTCCGTTCTGTATTCCACTGAACTTGAAAGACGTCTCCAGTTCTTGTATCGAGAACTAGAAAGTTATATACATTCGTTGTTGGATACATCTCGAATCTGCCTGAATAGTAATTCTCTGAAGGCTCTTTTATATCGTTGACATATCCCAGTCTATACCTAAGGTAATTCTCCTCTATTGACCATTGTATATGATAAACAACACCAAACATAGTGTCCAACTCAAGAAAGGTCCACTTGTTCTGTGTTGGATACAGTTTGTATTGAGGAGAAACAATTCTCTCTAGCCTAATTAGTCGCTCTTCAATACCGTTTAGAGCGAATGAGTTCTCAAGAATCCGCTTGTACAGTTGTTGAATAGCGCATACCCATTTGATACTAGACTCCGATACATTTAAAGGTAATGATTGCAAAATCGGCATTTGTGTAATAGGGAGATGACATGGGGTGCCGGGGGCATGTGCACCCTCGCACATGGGGAGGCCACTGAAAAACCCCTCTCAATAGTGCGATAAACTTACTATTAATCCGCAAACTAATCCGATTATATTTGGTGGTTTGCGGATTATTTTGTATCTTTAATGTGCAGAATGACAATTGATTATGCTTCCTATACA
>JAGCYC010000070.1 GCA_017961015.1 Bacteroidales bacterium
AAAAATCGGGTTTCTTGGCTGCGCCTCGGAAATACAAGTAAACTTGATATTTCTCCCGGCTTGCACAAGAACTCCGCTAAATCCCTTCGAGGAATTGTCGAAGATTATGTGGGAGGTGGTGGACTCGAACCACCGAACCCTGAGGGAGCGGATTTACAGTCCGCCGCAATTGCCACTATGCGAACCTCCCAATGTGCTTTTCAATATTTCAAAGCCCCTTCGAGCCGATAGAGGGATTCGAACCCACGACCCCGAGATTACAAATCACGTGCTCTGGCCAACTGAGCTATATCGGCAGCTCTGTGAATCCTCCACTGCTGAAAGGACTGCAAAGGTAGGTATTTTTTTTCAATCAGCAAAATTTTTCAGACATTTTTCAATATGTCCACCAAAAGGTCGTAAATGGAGTCTTCGTCTATGGCGCAGTCCTGCCACTGGCCCTTCTGGCTGTCCTGGCCCACAAAACGGTCGGGAATGCCCGCGCACTTGATTATGGGAGCGTTCTGACGTCCCGCAAAGTACTCGCTTACAGCACCGAACAGTCCTCCCTTCACACATCCGTCCTCGAGGGTAAGGATGGAGTCGAAGCGTCCGGCTTCCTCCAGGATGGAGCTGTCCAGGGGCTTGAGGAAACGCAGGTCGAACACGCTGGGGGCAATCCCGTAATCGGCCTTGTGGCGGAGTGCCGCACGCAGGGCCCTGTGGGCTACCGGACCTATCGCCAGCACGGCCAGGCGCCGTCCTTCCAGGAGCCGCCTGCCCTTTCCGACGGGCAGTTCTTCGAAGGGAACGTCTTTCCAGGCGACACCCTCCGCGGCTCCGCGGGGATAACGCAGGATAAAGGGACCATCGGCCTGATGGAGGGCGGTGAACATAAGCTGCCTGAGCTCCAGTTCGTCGGAAGGTGCGGCTATGGTGCAGCCGGGGACGCTGCGGTAGGCCGCCAAGTCGAAGCAGCCGTGGTGGGTGGCCCCGTCCTCCCCTACCAGGCCGGCCCTGTCCAGGCACATCACCACCGGCAGATGCTGCAGTGCAACGTCGTGGATGATGTTGTCGTAGGCCCTCTGGGAGAAGGAGGAGTATATGTTGCAGAAAGGATGCAGCCCAGCCGCGGCAAGTCCGGCGGCGAAGGTTACAGCGTGTCCTTCCTCTATGCCCACGTCAAAGAAACGTTCGGGGAAACGCTTCGAGAATTCGGTCATTCCGCAGCCGGAGGCCATTGCGGGAGTGATTCCCACCACGGAAGTGTCCGTGGAAGCCAGTTCGCACAGCACCTGTCCGAACACGTCCTGATAGCGGTCGGGGGCGTTTACGCTGCGGATACGCTCTCCCGTTGCAGGGTCGAAGCGCCCGGGGGCATGCCAGACGGTAGGATCGGCCTCGGCGGGGGCATACCCTGCGCCCTTGCGGGTGTGGATATGCAGAAGGCGCGGGCCGTGGAGCGGACGCAGGCGTTCCAGGACGCTGCACATCTGGCCGATATCGTTGCCGTCCACCGGGCCGAAGTAGCGGAAACCCAGCGATTCGAAAAGGGCGCCGCCGCTGCCACGGACAAGGTTGGACTTGGTGTCCAGCACACGCCGCTGAATCCAGTCTCTCAGGCGGCCTTCGCCCAGGGATTCCCAGACCTTGCGCTTTACCTTATTATATATAGGGTGCGTGGTGAACTGCAGCAGATAGTCGTGCAGGCCGCCGCGGGCGGGGTCTATGGAAATGTTGTTGTCGTTCAGGATCACCAGCAGGTCCGCCTTGGAGGCGCCGGCGTTGTTCAGGCCCTCGAAGGCAAGGCCTCCGGAAAGGGCACCGTCGCCTATTATGGCCACAGCCCTCGAGGAACTGCCGCTGATGCGGGCGGCCTCGGCAAAGCCCAGGGCGGCCGATATGGAAGTGGAAGAATGCCCGGCTCCGAAGGCGTCGTAGGGGCTTTCGTCGCGGCGGGGGAAGCCGCTCAGGCCATCCTTGCTGCGGTTTTTACGGAAAGCCTCGCGGCGTCCTGTGAGTATCTTGTGGGCATAGGCCTGGTGTCCCACGTCAAAGACCAGCTTGTCCTCGGGGGCGTTGAACACTTTGTGAAGGGCCACTATGAGTTCCACCGCGCCCAGCGACGAGCCCAGATGGCCGGGATTCACGGCGCAGCACTCCACCATGTAGGAGCGCAGCTCGGCGCAAAGCTGCTCCAGCTGCTGTGCCGAAAGTTTCTTGAGGTCCGCGGGGGAATCTATGGTATTGAGCAAAGGATACTGCATATCAGGCGTTTCTTCCACTAAGTTTTTCAGTAAGGGAACCAAGGACGGCAAGGCCTTCCGGGCCGATACCGGAAGCCTCCGCGCTCCCGAGAGCCTCCTTCCCAAGGCGGGCAATCTCGGAGCGGATATCGGCCTCCACACCTGCCTGGGCATATATTTCCCTGGCGCGGGCTATCTTTTCGGCAGGGGGAAGGACGGTCCCGAAAAGTTCGGACAGTTCCCCGAAACCCTTTTCCAGGGTACGGACCGTAAGCCAGGTCTTCTTGGCGTTGAGTATGTCGCCGCCTATCGGCTTTCCGAACACGGCGCTGTCGCCGTAGGTGTCCAGCCAGTCGTCTTCCAGCTGGAAGGCAAGGCCCAGTTTGTAGCCGAAATCGTAGAGCAGGCGCACCTGCCCGGGGGTAGCTCCGCCCACAAGCGCACCCATACCCGTGGCGCAGCCCAGCAGCACCGAGGTCTTGAGACCTATCATCCGCATATACTGATCCATCGGCACCGACGGCAGCTTCTCGAAATCCATATCCAGCTGCTGGCCTTCGCAAACCTGTGCGGCCGTAGTGGTGAAAAGCTCCAGGGCCGGTCCCAGGACGGCGGCCGGGAGCTTGGCGAGGTGCTTATAGGCCTCCAGGCAAAGGACGTCTCCGCTCAGGATGGCGGTATTGGGATCCCACTTGTGCCAGACCGTGGGGGCGCCGCGTCTGAGGGGCGAACGGTCCATAATATCGTCGTGAAGCAGGGTAAAGGCGTGGAAGAGCTCCAAAGCCGCAGCCCCCTCGAGCACATCGGGGCCGAGTTCCCGGCCGAACATCCCGTAAACCAGGAGGTACAGGCGCGGACGCAGGCGTTTGCCGCCCAGCGACATAGTATACCTTAGGGGATCATACAGCCCTGCCGGTTCTCCGGGGAAGGACAGCTCCCGGAAAAGGCGCTCAAGGGCGAAGTCGGTTTCCTGTACAGTTATCATCGTGCAAAACTAATCATTTTTGGACTGTCTCCCAACGGAAGACTTTGTCGCCGCGGCGGGGATGCAGGACTTTGTCGGGCCCGCCGGTCTTATCTTCGAAAAGGGCTTCGGCGGGCACTTCCAGCGAGCACAGGCTGCCCTGGGGCGCCTCTGGGACGGGGTCTGTTTCAAGGCGCATATCGGCCGCCCTGAACTCCACCACCCCCGTAGTGGGACCGCTGATAAGGATTTCGTCGCCCTTGTGCAGGGAAGTTGCCTCGCAGCGCACTTCCACCACTCCAAGGCGGGAGAACCAGTTGGTAACTTTCCCCACGTAGACCTTCCGGCGGGTGGCCTGGGAGCCGTAGACCGAGCTCCACTCCCCCATCCTTGCCCCAAGGTAATAGCCGTCCCAGAATCCCCGGTTGAATACCCCGGAGAGGCTTGCCTTCAGTTCGGCGCCCAGGGCAGGGGTAAACTTGCCCGCGACGACGGCATCGGCCGCCCTGCGGTAGCAGCTCACCGTGGTCTTCACGTATTCGGCGCTGCGCGCCCGGCCTTCGATCTTGAGGACGCGCACTCCGGCATCGGCCATCTTGTCCAGGAAGTCTATGGTACACAGGTCCTTGGGCGACATTATGTACTTGTTGTCCACATTCAGTTCGAAGCCGGTTTCCAGGTCGGTGACGCTGTAGCCGCGGCGGCATACCTGCATACAGGCGCCCCGGTTGGCCGATTCCCCATAGGCCGCCAGCGAAAGGTAGCATTTTCCGGAAACCGCCATACAGAAGGCGCCGTGCGCGAACATCTCAATACGGACCTGCTCCCCTGAGGGACCGCAGATATTCTCCTTCACTATACCCTCGTGGATGGCGCGCACCTGGTCCAGATTCAGTTCCCGGGCCAGCACCACCACATCGGCAAACTGGGCGTAGAAGCGCAGGGCTTCCAGGTTGGAGATGCTCAGCTGGGTGGAGATATGGACGGGGATTCCCAGCTCGCGGCAGCAAAGTATGGCTGCCATATC
>JAGCYC010000071.1 GCA_017961015.1 Bacteroidales bacterium
AGATATTACCGGTGGCAGTTAATATATTGATATACAGATATTTAAGCATTTACCTTATGCTTTCCGCTGCATAAGGTAAACGCATAACACTCAGGTAATCAGATGTTTATCTGCCACCATCGTTGCCATCATAGCGCCAGGCGAATCCTGCGCGGGGGCTTGGCAGCCGATGAAAATTGGTTTTTCGGAGCAACTGCACCGAAAAATAATTTTCAGCGGCGGGTGGGTGAAGGATTCGCCGGCCCTTCGGCAAGCTCAGGGACCGTCGCAGCCGGGCATGACGGAAAGGTCACAGTCGGGAATGACGGAGGACCGGCCCTTCGGCAAGCTCAGGGACCGGCAATAACGAAAAAAGGACGGCCCGGAAGGTCGTCCTAAATCGTTCCAAAGCACGGAGCTATTTGAGAGACTTGAGCTGGGCTGCGGCCTGGGCGCCGTATTTGGCGTTGCCGGCGAGCTTCTCATAGTACTCGATGGCTGTGGCCTTGTCACCGGCCTTCTGGGCGGTAGCGGCAATGGTGAAGAGGATGTCCGGAGCATCCTTGGCGTTGGGATCCACCTCCAGATACTTCTTGTAGGCGTCTATTGCCTGGGCGCTCTTGTTACCCTTGGTGAAGGCGCTGGCCATAAGCTTGAAAGCATTGGCGCTGGGGATGTAGGAGTTGGACTTCTCCAGGGAAGCAACGCACTCATCCAGCTTGCCGGCCTTGAGCAGGGACTGTCCCTGTTTGAGGTAGGCGTTGGACAGGAGCTTCAGGGCCTGGGTTTTGCCAAGGGCATTGGCGCTCTCCAGGGCCAGGGTGGCATCTTCCAGCTTACCGTCCTGAAGGAGGGCCTGGCCGAGCAGGAGCTGGGCCTGACCGTTGCCGGGCTCACGGCCTACCACTTCCTGGAGGGCAGCGGCGGCACCGGCGAAATCCTTCTCTTTCAGAAGGGACGAACCTTTGCGAAGATAAGTGTTGGTTACAAGCTCGGCGGCATCGGCTGCGACAGCTTCGGCCCCATATTCCTTGGCGGTGACGGCAGTCTGGTCCAAAGTAATGAGAGCGGCGTCGTAGTCGGCGTCGTTGATCTGCTCCTTGGCTATGGACAGAAGGGTGCTGGGAATGATTTCCTTGCACTTGGCAATCATTTCGGCGGCTTCTTCCTCCTGGCAGGCCTCGAACTGTGCGAGGGCGGCGCGGAACTGGGCAAGAGCCTCAAC
Source organism: Bacteroidales bacterium (assembly GCA_017961015.1). GTDB lineage: Bacteria > Bacteroidota > Bacteroidia > Bacteroidales > UBA932 > Cryptobacteroides. The sequence goes on from JAGCYC010000071.1 coordinate 1,205, forward strand.
CTTGTTTACTTCCAGGGCCTGGGCACCGGCGTTGAAGCTGTCGATAGCCGCATTGTAGTCCTGGGCTGATGCTGCAGCGGCACTCAGTGCCAGGGCAGCCAGGGCAATCCAAAACTTTTTCATATCTTCTAATTTTTACTGTTATTGTCTGAGCACGTATTTTGCAAAAATAGCAAATAATGTTGTAATTTTGCATCATAAGACCGCTAAAAGTGAGAAGCAGCATACTTGCAACCACGGCGGCAGCGTTACTGGTTTCAATAATTATGCCAGCACAGACCCTGCCCCAGCTCCCGACGGACCAGAGCATCCGCCGGGGCGTACTCCGTTGCGGCATCAATTATTATATGAGCGTGACCGACCAGTACACCGGGCACGCCGATATCACAATGGTGCTTAAAGGCACCCCCGGGGCCGATATCCCCGGCGCCGACGCCTATACCCCCGACGCGGAATTCCTTGCCAGGATGGGCGTGTCGCCGCAGCCCGACGGATACCTTTCCCGCCGCGACGGAGCCTTAGTGGCAAGGATGGAAGCCGCCCCCGTTTACAGGAGCGAAGTGCTTGATTCCCTGCTGCTTTACTCCTTCGGGAAAATGTCGGCTACAAATGCGCCGCAGGCACTTATCATCAGCGGCGACATAGACCCGGTGGAGATAAAGAAGAAGATGGACATCTTCTCGATGCTGGTGCCCAGGATCAACCCGGAAGCAAGCGGGCAGGACCTCTACCGCTGGACAGCCACACCGGCCCCGAAGATAGAGCTGAGGGGAGGGAAGAATCCGGCTGTGGAGGTACAGTATGCATCGGCCCGTATCCCTTCGCATATGATGAATACGGCGCAGGCGCTGGTGACCGATATCTTCGCCCTGGAGTTCCGCCAGCTGCTCAGGCACAGGCTGGAGAGGGATCTGCTGGAAGAGGGCATCCCCTTCAGGGAAATAGGCTTCAGCGCCAGACGCAGTGCCGATTCGCCCGGCGACGAGCAGTACACCGTCCTGGTGGAGACCGACGCCGCCCATCTTGAGGAAGCCGGCAGAGTAATCGCCTCCACACTGGCCTCTATGGCCGCTTTCGGCGTTCAGGAAGACGAATTCACCCAGGGAAAGGACGCTATGACGCCGGGAATGTACGCCTGGGCGGCCCAGAAACCCACAAACAGGGAATACACGGACCGCTGCATAGCCAGCTTCCTTTACGGCGCCCCCCTGTCTGGCCGGAAAGAGATGCTCCGGCTCTTTGCCCTGAAGGAAGTGTCCGACAGCGTGGAAACCCATCTTTTCAACCAGTTCGCGGCGGCTCTTCCCCAGCAGCTTTCCAACCTGACGCTCCGTTACAGCGCCGTTCCGGACAGCCTGGACAGCGACAGGGCCCTGTTCCGCTATAACCTGGGCTATCTCTGGGGTTCGGTCGTAAAACCCGAAAAGGACTATAGCTGGAGGGCGGCCGACAGCCTCGGCCTGGAGCCGGAAAACCTTAAGAAAGCCAGAATTAAGAGCGAAAAGCCCGAGCCCGTGAGCGGAGGGATGCTCTGGACCTTCTCCAACGGCATAAGGGTGATATTCAAGCCCATAAAGGGCAGCGGCAGTTTTTCCTACGCCCTTCAGATGAACGGCGGCCTGGCCCAGATACCCGGCCTCAAGGAAGGCGAAGGAGGCTATATAGCCGATATGTTCACCCTCTACGATGCCGGCGGCCTCAGAGCCCCTGTCTTCCGCGATATGCTGGAAGCTGCCGGAATAAAGATGGATGCGAGGGTTGATCTGGGAAATACCATAATAGAAGGTAGCGCGCCCTCCAAGCGGCTAGGCCTGCTCCTGAAAACCCTGGTAAGCATTTCCAACGAAAGGAAGCCCAACGTCGACTGCTTCGAGGCATACAGCCGGAATGCAGCCCTGGCGCGGCCCACCCTGGAACAGCGGCTGGAGAGCCTGATAGCGCCGTCCTTCGTATATACCGACGCCAAGCTCCCCGGCGCCCTGCAGCCTGACACCCAGGCCAAGGCCGAGCGCCTCTTCGAGGACCGTTTCTCCCACGTGAACGACGGAGTGCTCATCATCTGCGGAGACCTTGACGAAGGCTATGTCAAAAAACTCCTCCTCAGATACCTGGGAGGGTTCAGGACGATGAAACTGCCTTCGGCCTCGAAAAAGGCCGTCCACTACCGGAGTCTTAGCGGCTCCACTTCCTATGCCGAAGAAGGCTACGGCAAGCGCGGAATCTACATACTCCTTGATGCCGATTACCCCTTCACCGCAAGCAACTACCTCTGCGGCTTTGCGGCCCGAGAGGCCGTCCGGAGGGCCCTGATCAAGGAACTGGGGGCCAAAGGCTACAATGTGGACGTGCAGGTGAAAGGGATGGCCAAGCCCCAGGAGAGGCTCAGGATGTTCATCAGCTGCCGCACCGACGATATGGATGCCGACTTGAGGAGCGCCCTCTCATCGGCCCGGAAAGCCCTTTCCAGGCTGGCGGGGACACCCGTTGAGAAGCAGGATATGGATATGTGGCGCACCCTTACCGAGCACAGGATGAAGGCTTCGCTCGGCACTCGGGAAGGGATGATGGAAACCCTGCTGGCCCGCTATGCCAACGGCAAGGACCTGAGCTCCCGCTACGGCGAAAACCTGAAGGAACTGGGGGCCGATAAAGTGGAAGCAATGCTCAAGGCCCTTACCCAGGGAGGCCGTATCGAATACATCATACCTTGAGTAAGCCCAATCCATACGAGACGCTCATAGAAATCGGGGACATCCTGGTTTCCGGCGACGTCATCACCGAATTCTTCGCCTGCGACTACCCCGTGTGCAAAGGCTGCTGCTGCATTATCGGCGACAGCGGAGCTCCCCTTGCCGATGAGGAGCCGGAGAGCATCGAGGCGGCCTACGAGGCCTTTTCTCCCCTGATGACCGAGGCCGGAAGGGCTGCCGTGCAGGCAAAAGGCTTTTTCGAGATAGACAGGGACGGAGATATGGTTACCCCCGTTGTGGAAGGCACTCCCGGCCGGGAAGCCTGCGCATACTGCCATTTCCCCGGCGACGGGAACTGCCTCTGCGCCATAGAAAGAGCCCATATCCAGGGGAAATGCCGCTTCGTAAAGCCCATATCCTGCTCGCTCTATCCCATCAGGGTGGCAAAACTCGGAGGCGGACGCCTGGGGCTGAACCTCCACCGCTGGAACATCTGCGCACCTGCCTTTGAAAAAGGGCGCCGCGAAGGAATCCGGGTTTACGAATTCCTCCGCGGGCCTCTTACACAAGCCTTCGGCGAAGACTTTTACTCTGCGCTTGAAGCCGCCGCAAGGAAGGTCCTGGCGGCCTCGTAATCGCTTTCGTTAACTTTCACTTCGATACCTTTCGCATAGCCGAGCGAAGGGTAGGACGAATCGGCGCCGAAAACGGCAGCGGGAATGCCGTTGTCCGACAGCATAGCGGCGCACATATCGGCCTGAAGCTTTTCTGAAAAGCTGGCCACTGTCTTGAATCCCTGACTGTCAGTTGCCATAATTGTTGATTTTATTATCTATTGCCATCACTACCCTGGCCAGGTCGCGTACAAGGCCCTCGGCCTCGAAACCGCCCAGCACGGGCGTGATGCTTATAGTATCTTCCCAAAGGCGGGCCGCCCTGTTGAAGCCCGAGCCCAGATGGAAGCGCAGTTCCCCGTCCTCTTCCGAAGCGAGCACATATCCGCGGCCTTCCATCGCCTGGACTATGGCGTCACGGTAGGAGGCAGGGTCACCGCCTGCGTGGATCTTGCGCTTGCCGTAGCCGAAGAAAGGATAGGCGGCGCTCATCACCGCAAAGAGCAGCAGGATATAGCCCACGGATGTCCAGCCGTGACGGAATGCTATCGCGATATCCTTGGACACCATTCCGCTGAGCATTAGCACTGCCACTATGATCACCAGCAGCAGGCTTATCTGCAAAAAGTATTTGAGGGCGCGTCTCAGGTATTTCATACAAGTTCACGGATTATTTCGTCGGAGACGAAGAAATGGTCCTCGGGGATACGGTAATATGCCCCCTGGCGCTGCAGGGCCCCGTTTTTGACAAGTGTAGCAATGGCCGATGCCGGGCAGTTGGCTTCCAGGAAGGAAGCCTGCGCGCCCTTGGAGGTACGGAGCGAGAGCATCAGTTTTTCCATCTTCTCGTCCTCGGGGCTAAGGCTTTCCTGAGTATAGGTATAGCCGCTCAGCTCCGACGAGTTCCAGCCCCGCACATTCCCGCCGAAGGAATGGGCCGACGGGCCCAGCCCCACATAAGGCCTGCGCTCCCAGTAGCCCTGGTTGTGACGGGCCTCGAAGCCGGGAAGGCAGAAATTGGAGATCTCGTAATGCAGATATCCGGCTTCTCCGAGGGCGCGGCAAAGCGTATCGTACTGCCGCCGGCACTGCTCGTCAGAAGCTTCGGTATACTCCCCGTTTTCCAGCCTATGGGCAAGGACGCTGTCGCCCTCCACGGTGAGCTGGTAGCAGGAAATATGCTCCGGATGCAGCTCAATGGCCTTTTTTATAGTCTCTTCCCACACCGCATCCTCCAGATTGGAAAGGCCGAAGATAAGGTCCAGGCCGATATTGCCGAAACCGGCCTCACGCAGCAGGCCGAAGGCCCTGCAGGCCCTTTCGGAATCGTGGCGGCGGTTCATCCAGCGCAGCAGGCCGTCGTCGAAAGACTGCACGCCCATACTCACGCGGTTCACCCCCAGCGAACGCAGGCTGTGAAGGTAGGGCAGGCCGCGCTCCACGATGTCTTCAGGATTAACCTCCATCGTGAACTCGGTGAAGGGGCCGCCGTGGCCGCATTCTTCCAGGGTCAGGAGTATGCGGGTAAGGTCCTGCAGAGGCAGCTGGGAAGGCGTGCCTCCGCCCAGGTAAAGGGTGTTCAGGGAAGTATCAAATTCAAGGGCGCGGCGGCGAATCTCTTCGCACACCGCGTCCGTAAATTCTGTGAATCCCTCTGCCGTGGCCTTCTCCGAATAGAAGTCACAGTAGGTGCAGAAACTCCTGCAGAAGGGTATGTGGATATAAATCATTCCTAGCGGAGCATACACTCGGCAGTGCCCAGGAGGCTCTTCTCGGTGTAGGCTTCCAGGGTATACACGCCCTTTACGAATTCGCCTGTATCGTTGATGTAGATGGACAGGTCTACCTCGGAGCCTTCGAAGTCCACCTCACGGGAGGCCGTAGCCTGCAGAGGAGTGCCGGCCGAACGGAATTCCACCGACTCGTCGTTCATCAGGAGGATTCCCTCGGGATCCTTCACGCGAACATATACACGGACGGGGCCGCGCTCTGCAAGCGAGTTCTCCACCAGCGAGAGGCTGGCTACGAGATAGCGTACGCGGGAGTGGCGGTCGCCGGGCTTGTCGTTGCTGTAATAACCTTCGAGGGTGACGCCACGGGCCTTGAGCACCTTGCCTGCATTGACCTGGGAGGAAAGATTCTCTACCTGGGCGGTGAGTTCCTCGTTGGCGCGGCGGCTTTCGGCGGCTTCGCGGCGGGCCTCGGCGGCATCGGCCGTAAGTTTCTTGTTAAGGGTGTTCAGGGAGTCAATCTGGACGATGTAGCCCTTCATTATGGTACGGAGGGTGCCCAGCTCTTTCTCGTACTGACGGATCTTGGCGCGGTTGGTGGCCTCGGTCTGGTTCAGTTTCTCGATGAGCATCGCAACCTGCTCGCGGGAGGTGTCCAGCTGGTGGTTGATGCTTTCATAGTCCGAATTCAGGGACTCGAAGTCCGACTGGAGTTCGCTCATCTGCTGGGCCAGTTCCTGCTTTTCGCTCTCCAGCTGCTTTACAAGGTTGCCGCGCTGGTAAAGGAGATAGCCAAGGCACAGGGCCAGGGCCACGGCAACGCAGCAAAGGATGGTAAGGACGGTCTTAAGGCCGCCGTTCTGCTTCCTTTCGCGCTCTTCGCGCTCTATTCTCTCGAGGGGATCTTCTGCCATAGTCGTAAAAAATTAAGGTCTTACCGCAAAGTTAATAATTATTTATCCAATTTCAATACTCTGTTAAGCCAGCGGCTACCTCCCTGGCGGAAAATGGCATCCCAGCAGCGTGTGGGAAGGATTGTATGCAGGAATACCAGCGTGTCGGAGCCGAAGGCGACGCGGTAGCGGGCTTTCGGGCGCCTGGAAAGCACCGCCTTCACGATGGCACGCGTCACCACCGAGGGCTCGGAGAAAAGCTTCATCGAAAAGCCCTTGCGGAAAACCCTGGCCTCCCTTATCGCCGGGCCCTCGTAGGGGGTCCCGGCCGATGATGCCTCGAGATGGTCGGCGGCGATGAAGCCCCAGTCGGTGCGCGTGGCCCCCGGCTCGATGAGCACCACGTCCACCCCGAAGGGCTTCAGCTCCATACGCAGTGCGTCGCTGAAGGCCTCCACGGCAAACTTGGACACGTGATACCAGCCTCCGAAATACAGCACCGTCTTACCGGCGACGGAGGAAATGTTCACTATCCTCCCCCGGCCCTTCTCCCTCATTCCGGGGATCACTTTCCGGCAAAGGTCGGCAAGGCCGAAAAGGTTTACCTCAAGCTGCCTGCGGGCCTCTTCCAGGGGCACGTTCTCGATGGCGCCGAAGCTGCCGTAACCGGCGCAGTTCACCAGGGCGTCAACCTCTCCCACCTGCTCCAGGCAGGCGGCGATGGACTCCGGGGAGGTGACGTCCAGCGCCACCGGAATCACTCCGAATTCCTTCAGAGGCTCCATACGCTCAGTGCGCCGGGCTCCTGCATAAACGGTGCAGCCCCTCAGGGCCAGCTCTTTGGCAGCGTCGAAACCTATTCCGCTGCTGCCGCCTGTAAGCAATACTTTCATCGGCCTAGAAATACTTTTTTTCTTCCCGGTAAAGGGCCAGGAATATGAATATCATTATTGTGAAGGACCATAGCGAGGAGCCTCCATAGGAAAGCAGGGGCAGGGGTATGCCTATCACCGGCATAAGGCCCACGGTCATTCCCACGTTTATGAACAGGTGCATAAAGATGCAGGAGGCGGCGCAGTAGCCGTATATCCGCGTAAACTTGCCCCGGCAGCGTTCGGCATCGGCCATAAGCCTGGCTATCAGGAACACGTACAGGGCTATCACCACCAGACAGCCAAGGAAGCCCCATTCCTCGCCCACGGTGCAGAAGATGAAGTCGGTGCTCTGCTCGGGGACGAAGCCGAAGGTGGTCTGGGTGCCGTGGAGGAAGCCTTTTCCGCTGAAGCCCCCGGAGCCGATGGCTATCTTGGACTGGTTCACGTTATAGCCCACGCCGGAGGGATCCTCCTTCATTCCGAGAAGGATTTCGATACGGCTGCGCTGATGGTCCTTGAGCACTTTCTCGAAGATGAACTGGGTGGAGAACACCAGCAGCACGCCGGCCACGAAAGCACCGATGGAGATGGCCAGGAAGCCCTTTTTCTTCATATAGGCCTTCCACAGCAGCAGGGGTATGGCCACCGCTGCGGCAGCGATAATGAAGACTACGGGATTGATCCCGCAGATGAAGGACCAGAAGTAATCCAGGCTTTCCCCGGCCTGTGGCACCCATATACGGCTGTTCAGATAGTCCATCCTGGCCTGTACCGCCTTGGTCAGGAGTCCCCACAGCCAGGGTATGAGCGAAAGCGCAAGTAGCGCGGCACTCCCCCAGCCCAGCAGTTTCCCGGGGCGTTTTTCCACACGGGCATTGGAGATGAGCAGCGCCGCAGCCAGCAGCATTATGGCCCAGTAGGGGCCAAGGGTAAGGGTTGCTATGAACAGGCCCACGACCAGGGCTATCAGGCCCAGCCACCAGCCGGAAAGGCCTTCACGGTAGAGTACGAAGATAAAGCCCAGATACACCAGGGCCGATCCGGTTTCGCTTTCGGCCACGATTACGAGCATCGGAAGGGCTATCACCGCAACGGCCTTCAGGAAGTCCTTCAGGCGGCTTATCCGGAACTGCGGCTGGCTCATTATCAGGGCCAGCACCAGGGAGGTACTTATCTTGGAGATTTCGGCCGGCTGGAAACGGACGGGGCCCAGGTCGAACCAGGAATGGGAGCCCTTTACGTCGCTGGAGACGAATATCACCAGCACCAGCAAGCCCAGCACGAAGATGTAGAATGGCACCGAAACGGCCTCCCAGATGCGCGGGGGCAGCAGCTGGAGTATTATCCCGGCCAGCCCCAGGGATGTGAGTATCCATACGAACTGCTTGCCGCTGCGGGTACTCCAGGAAAGGATGGAGGGCGGGGCCGACGAATGGATGGAGGCATAGATGTTAATCCAGCCGATGAGGATGAGCACCAGGTACGTTGCCACCAGCGCCCAGTCTATGGACTGTCGCAGCCTGCGCTCGGTTCTGGTGAAAGATCCCTGTACCATCGGCCTACTTTGTCTTTACCCTGGACATCAGATTGTCTTCCTTCATCTTCTTTTCTAGGCCTTTGCGTTTGACATCCCCTTTCAGGTACTTCTCCACCATAAGCGAAGCGATGGGCGCGGCATAGCTTGCGCCGAAGCCGCCGTTTTCCACATAGGCCGCTATTGCAATCCTGGGATTGTCCATCGGCGCAAAGCAGATGAATACGGAATTGTCGGCGCCGCGGGGGTTCTGGGCGGTGCCTGTCTTGCCGCACACGTCCAGGGAATCGATATGGGCTATGGCCGCCGTTCCGCCCATACCCGGACCGGAATTCACCGCCCTCCACATACCTTTTATGAGCTTGGGGAAGTGCACGGTGTCCACCTTGGTATACTGGCGCTGCTTGAAGCGGGCGTCCAGCGGGATCTCCTCCGATTCCTTGATGATGTGCGGGATATAGTAGTAGCCGCGGTTGGCTATGGTGGCGCAGAGGTTGGCCAGATGCATAGGGGTGGCAAGGATCTCACCCTGGCCGATGGAGAGGGAAATGACCGTGGTGGAGTTCCACCGGCCCTTTCCGTAATAGCGGTTGTAGGTGCGGGAGGTGGGGATGCTGCCGGAAAGCTCGGCCGGGAAATCGCTCTGCAGCTTGCGGCCGAAGCCGAAACTCTGCACATAGTCGTTCCAGGCATCCAGGCCCTCGGCCACGGAAGCGTATTTCTTGTTGTCCAGGATGTTCTTGAGCACGTAGCAGTAGTAGGCGTTGCAGGACATCATTATGGACTCCTCCATATTCAGGGGCGAACGGTGGACGTGGCAGCCCAGCTTGTGCCCCGCTCCGAAGTGATAGCCCTTGTTGCAGGGATACATCATCTCCGGACGCAGCACCCCTTCCTGAAGGCCGATGAGCCCGTTCACCAGCTTGAAAACCGAACCGGGAGGATAGGAGGCCTGCACGGCCCTGTTGTACATGGGCTTGTAGGGGTTGGAGGCTATTTCGCGGTAATGCCTGCCGATATCGGCCAGCTGGCTCACGTCTATTCCGGGCGAGGAAACCAGCGCCAGAATCTCACCGGTGGAGGGCTCTATGGCCACTATGGACCCCACCTTGTTGTTCATAAGCTCCTGCCCGTACTGCTGCAGGGCTGCGTCTATGGTGGTGGTGACGTCCTTTCCGGGCACGGCTTCCTTGTCCTCGGCCCCGTCCTTGTAGGGCTGCTCTATCTGGTTGCGGACATTCCTAAGGTAGATGTGGTAGCCTTTCTCGCCGCGGAGTTCCTTCTCGCGGGCGGCCTCGATTCCAGTCATGCCGGCATAGTCGCCCTGCTCGTATTCGCCTTCGTGGCGGTCTATATAGGCCTTGTTCACCTCGGAGACGTAGCCGAGGAGGTTTCCGCCGGCGTTCACAGGGTAGTCGCGTATGCCCCTTACCTGCCCCCGGAAGCCCGGAAAGCGGTATTTTACCTCGTCAAAGCGCATATAGGTCTCGGCGGGAACGGTGCGCATCATCACCACGGACTGGAAGCCGATGGAGGATTTGCGCCGCTCGAACTCCAGCAGCTTGCCCCTTATGAAGTCCGGGGTCACATTGAGCACCGTGGCCAGGGCCAGGGTGTCGAAGGGCTGCACGTCGCGGGGGCTCACCAGGATGTCGTAGGCCACTTTGTTGCCCACGAGAATCTCGCCGTTGCGGTCGAAGATGACGCCCCGGGTGGGGTAGATGGTTTCGCGCACGGTGGCCTGGCGGTCGGCGTCCGACTTGTAGCGTCCGTCCAGGATCTGGATGGAAAAAATGCGGACCAGAAGCAGCAGGGCCACCGCTCCGAGTCCTATCAGCAAGCTGATATGACGCGGATTCGGGCTCATTTACGGGAATCGGGCGCCAGGTATTCCAGCACCAGGAGGGACAGCAGCAGGTTCACCGGCAGCGAGGCTCCGAAGCGGGCCAGGTTGAAAAGGAAGGGGCGGGTGCCGGCGGCATCGGCCCATACATATACGACGAGGAACAGGGCGGTGGAAAGGGCGCAGGCGGTGAGCACCTTCCCAAGGCCGTTGCGGCGTACGGAGAAGTCCTCCTTGCGGGCGAAAAGTTCCCCGCCGAAGACCAGCCCCACCACCCAGCGGCGGCTGAAGGCCACGGGCACCAGGGCAAGGGCGTTGAGCCCGGGGACGGCCTCGGTAAGGAAATCCACGGCCAGCCCGGTCACGAAAGCGACCAGCATGGCACCCACGGTACCCATCTGCAGGGGTATGCACAGCACCATTACGGGAAGCAGGGTTACCAGCACATAAGGGGTAAAGCAGGCGTAGTTGCCCAGGATGAGCTGGGCAATCACTAGCAGCAGGTATATGAGCCAGAACGACGACTTTTTCATTGCTGGAACTCCTGTATTTCGTCAAAGGCGTTGTTGTGCACGACGCTCACATAGCGCACTGCGCTGAAGTCCTGGAACAGGGTCACCTTTATCTCATTGGTGGTGCCGTTAACCATGCGGGCATCGCCGGCCACGCCCAGGGGGATGTCCGGAGGGAAGAGCAGCGAGTGGCCGCTGGTGTATACCGTGTCTCCGGGGTCGTACTTGTACTGCAGGGGTATTTCCTTGAGCAGGGCGCCCCTGCGGGACTTACCGTCCCAGACAAGGATGCCGGTGCCTCCCTCCGTTCCCAGGCGGGCGCTGATGGAGATATCGGCATTCTGGAAGGAGTAGGCGAAGCTGTGACGGGCGCTAACGCCCTCTATCATACCCACCACTCCGTCGGGGGTGATCACGCCGGATTTCTCCTGTATCCCGTCTTCGTAGCCCCGGTTGAGGATGAAGTAATTGTGCTGCTTGTTGCGGCTGGAACGCACGACCTCGGCCCACTGGACGCTGAATCCGTCGCGGCCGGCCGTGGATGCCGTGTCTATCCTGGCCATACGCAGCTGCTCCTGGGCACGGAGCAGACGGCGCTGCAGCTCGAAGTTCTCCTGGGCCAGGTCACGGTTGCGGCCTGCCAGGCTGAAGTATTCCTTTATAGCCTGCGTCCTGCCCCAGACCGCTCCCATTACGGCGTGGCTGCCACGGGAGAGGAAGGAGTGCTGCACCTCGGAATTGCGGCTGAGCAAATACAACGACGCAATCTCCAGTAAAATGAAGACTGCGACGCTCAGAATCCGGGGAAGCAGTTTGGACTGCCGCATAGGCTAACGCATAAGGAAGGAGTAGTTGTCCGTGTTCTTGAGGGCGATGCAGGTGCCGCGGGCAACGGCGCGGAGCGGATCCTCGGCTACGTGGAAAGGTATGTTGATCTTTTCCGAAAGCCTCTTGTCCAGGCCGCGCAGAAGGGCGCCGCCGCCGCTCAGGAATATGCCGTTCTCCACGATGTCGGAGTAGAGTTCGGGAGGAGTCTGCTCCAGGACCTGCTGGATGGAAGTTTCCAGGCGGGCGATGCTCTTGTCCAGGCAGTGGGCTATCTCCTGGTAGGGAATCACGGCCTCCACGGGGTGTCCGGTCATCAGGTTGGGACCGCGCACGACGAAGGGCTCGGGCTCCACGTCCAGCTGAGGGATGACGGCTCCCACGGCTATCTTAATCCTTTCGGCCGATGTTTCTCCGACGCGGATCACGTGCTGCTGGCGAAGGTAGTTCTGGATATCGGCCGTGAAGACGTCACCGGCGATGCGGATGGAATCCTGCTGGACTATGCCGCCCAGGGAAATGACCGCGATCTCCGTGGTGCCGCCGCCGATGTCCACCACCATATTGCCCCTCGGGGCCTCCACGTCCAGGCCGATACCGAGGGCCGATGCCATAGGCTCGTAGATGAGGTACACGTCGCGGCCGCCGGCGTGTTCCGCCGAGTCGCGGACGGCCCTGATCTCCACTTCGGTGGAACCCGAAGGGATGCCTACCACCAGCTTGAGGTTGGGGGCGAAGAGGCTGCGGTGGCGGGAGTTAACCTGGCGGATAAAGCCGCGGATCATCATCTCCGCTGCGTTGAAGTCTGCTATCACACCGTCCCTCAGGGGGCGTACGGTCTTGATTCCGGGATTGGTTTTCTCGTGCATCAGCTTGGCCTTCTGGCCCAGGGCTATGCACTTGCCGGTCTGGTTGTCTATGGCCACTATGGAAGGTTCGTCCAGAACTATCTGGTCGTTCTGGAAAATGACGGTGTTGGCCGTTCCAAGGTCTATAGCCAGTTCCTGATTCAGAAAACGGAATGCCATATATCGTAAGTCTTTTTAACTTGTGAAATTCTTATTCGCAATTGGAGTGTAAAATTAAGAAAAAAATCTTACATTCGCGTAAAGTTTTGCCGATGGAAAGAAAAAAAACAGTAATTGTTACGGCAGGCGGCAGCGGCACCCGTATGGGAGGTCCCCTGCCCAAGCAGTTCATACCCCTGAACGGGATTCCGGTCCTGCGCCGCACCATCGGCAAATTCCTGGAGGCCGATCCCGACACATCCGTAATCCTCACCCTTCCCGAGGCCTGGATGGACGAATGGAAGCAGTACTGCCTGAAAGAAGGATTCAACTGCCGCCAGAGGCTCGTGCCGGGCGGCTTCACCCGCTTCCATTCGGTCAAGAACGCCCTTGCAGCCGTGCCGGACGGGGTTCTTGTGGCCATCCACGACGGAGTTCGTCCCCTGCTCTCCCCCTCCTGGCTACGCTCCCTCTGGGAAAAGGCGGCGGACGTTCCGGCCCTCATTCCGGTACTGCCCTCCACCGACAGCCTGAAGCTGCTGGACAAGGACGGTGACGGGCAGCTCCGCCAGAGCGACACCGTACTGGACCGCAGCCGCGTCTATGCCGCCCAGACCCCGCAGATCTTCCACAGCGAACTGCTGAAGGCGGCCTACGCCCAGCCCTACGATCCGCTTTTCACCGACGACGCCTCGGTGGCGGCCGCATACGGAATACCCCTCAGTTTTGCCGAGGGGTACCGTTACAATCTGAAAATCACCACGCCCGAGGACCTGGATATTGCCGGGGCGCTGCTGGATTTAACCGTAGATTAGTCTTTTCCGCTTAAAGAGGTGGACTTGAATTCCTTTACCCAGACCTGGCGCTCGATGGGCTCGTCCAGGGAAATCATCGTGTCGGTGGACTGGATGTAAGGAATCTTCTGTACCGTATTCAGGAGCACCTGCATAAGGTGGTCGTTGTCCAGGCAGAAAAGCTTGGCCAGGATAGCGTGACGGCCGGTTACGAAATGACACTCCACTATCTCGGGAATCTTTTTGAGGTTGGCTATGACCTCAGCGTATTTGGTGGATTCCGAGAGGGAGATGCTCACGAAGGCACATACGTTCAGACCCAGGGCCTGAGGCTTTACCAGCAGCCTTGACCCGGTGATTACACCATTGGTTTCCAGACGTTTGACCCTCTGGTGGATGGCTGCTCCGGAAACCCCGCACTCGCGGGCTATCTCCAGGAAAGGCATACGTGCGTTCTTCACCAGGAAGGACAGGATCTTCTGGTCTATCAGATCTATGTGGTATGAGCCCATAACTTACAGTTTTAAAGTTTGCCCCGCAAAAATACGCAAATATTTTTATTTTTTACGCCTGAAGCCGCGTTTTTTCTCCGAAGGGCCCTGGGCTATAAGCTTTTCACAGTCAGCCTCGGAGAGGGTGGAGGCATTGGTCCCGCGGGGAATTTTGTAATTATTGCCACCCTTTTTGATATAGGGACCATATCGTCCGTTTATGATCTGGATGTCTCCGAAAACGGCTATCACTTCAGGTTCCGGCCTGGCCGATTCGGCCTTGACAAGGGCGGTGCACTCCTCCAGCGTGATGGTAAGCGGATCGGCCTTGCGGGGCAGCGAAACGTTCTTTTCTCCGTATTTCAGGTAAGGGCCGAATCGGCCTTTCATAATGACGGCGTCCACTCCGTCTATCTGTCCCACGGTACGGGGGAAGCGGAGCAGTTCCAGCGCGTCTTCCAGGGTGAGGGTTTCGATGAGCTGCCCGGGGGCCAGGGAAGCGCTCTGGCGGGAATCGCCGTCGCCCTTCTGGACATAGGCTCCGAACTTGCCGAAGCTGGCCGTCACCATCTGGCCGTCGGGGGCGAGGCCCAGCTCGCGGGTGACGCGGTTGGAGTAGCTGCGGTCTGCCATAAGGGCCTCCACGTGACGGTGGAAAGGTGTATAGAAACTGCCGATGGTGCCGTTCCAGGACTTCTTTCCTTCGGCCACCTCGTCAAAATCGGCCTCTACCCTGGCGGTGAATTCGTAGTCCAGGATGTCGGTGAAGTTCTCTACCAGGTAGCGGGTTACGATAAGGCCTATCTCCTGGGGGAGCAGCTTGCCCTTTTCGGCCCCGACCACCTCGTTGCGGTGCTGGGTCTTGATTTTCCCGTCCTTCAGCACGAGGTTGGTGACGGGGTGGGATTCGCCGGCTTTGTCTCCGCGGGTTACGTAGCCCCTGCCTTTGGTGAGGGTTTCCACGATGGCGGCGTAGGTGGAAGGGCGGCCTATTCCCAGCTCCTCCAGCTTGTGTACCAGGGAGGCGTCGGAATAGCGCACGGGCGGCGCCGTGTATTTGCACAGGGCCGATATCTGCCTGCAACCCAGGCTGTCTCCCTGCCTGATGGGCGGGAGTACGTTTTCTTCCGCGGAGTCGGGTTCATCGTCCCGGCTCTCCAGGTATACCTTCATAAAGCCGTCGAAAAGCAGCTCTGTGGCCTGGCTCAGGT
The DNA here is from genome assembly GCA_017961015.1 of Bacteroidales bacterium. Lineage (GTDB taxonomy): Bacteria > Bacteroidota > Bacteroidia > Bacteroidales > UBA932 > Cryptobacteroides. The sequence goes on from JAGCYC010000071.1 coordinate 16,224, forward strand.
ATTTCTCGGGATGGGCGTCGGAGGCTATGGTAAGGGTGGTGGCGCAGACCTGGCTTTCGGCCATCTGGGATGCGATGGTCCTCTTGCGGATGAGCTCGTACAGGCGCTGCTCCTGGAGGGTTCCCTCTATGCGCTCGTTGGCTATGAAGGTGGGGCGGATGGCCTCGTGGGCCTCCTGTGCGCCCTTGCTGTGGGTCTTGAACTGCCTCGTGTGCAGGTAGCGCGGGCCGAAGTGCTGCAGGATGTACTGCTTGACCGATGCGATGGCCAGGGCCGAAAGGGTGGTGGAGTCGGTTCTCATATAGGTGATAAGACCCCTTTCGTACAGGGACTGGGCTACGCGCATCGTGGTGCTCACCGGGAAGCGCAGCTTGCGGGCGGCCTCCTGCTGGAGGGTGGAGGTGGTGAAGGGTGCGGCCGGAAGGCGGGTGCCCTCCTTCTTTTCCACCGACTCTATGCGGTAGGAGGCTCCGATGCTCTTTTCGAGGAAGGCCTGGGCCGCGGCTTCATCGGCAAGGCGGCTGTCCAGTACGGCTTTCACGGGGGCACCGGCGACCGTGGTGAATTCCCCTTCCACGCGGTAGTAGGGTTCGCTCTTGAAGGCCATAATCTCCTTCTCGCGGTCCACGATCAGCCTCAGGGCCACGCTCTGGACGCGGCCGGCGCTAAGCTTGGGCTGGATTTTGCGCCAGAGGATGGGAGAGAGCTCGAAGCCCACCAGGCGGTCCAGCACGCGACGGGCCTGCTGGGCGTCTACCATATTCATATCTATGCCCCGGGGAGCCTGGATGGCTTCCTGGATGGCGGTCTTGGTGATCTCGTGGAACGCGATGCGGCGAGTCTTCTCCGGTGGCAGCTGAAGGGTTTGCTGCAGGTGCCAGGAAATGGCCTCTCCCTCGCGGTCCTCATCGGAAGCCAGCCATATGGTGGCGGCCTGTTCGGAGAGCTTCTTGAGTTCGGCAACTACACGCTTCTTGTCTTCAGGTATCACGTATTCAGGAATGAAACCGTGCTCCACATCCACGCTCAGCGAGTGTTCCTGCAGGTCCCTGATGTGCCCGCGGGAAGCCCGAACCACATAATCATCGCCCAGAAAGCGCTGGATCGTGCGTGCTTTCTCCGGGGATTCCACTATCACAAGGTTCTTAATTTGCATCCTCTATCCTCCGTTTTTAATGGCTTTAGCAGCCCAATTTTTTTGCAAAGTAAATGCGAATCGGGGCAATTTTCCAAATTTTCTGCGTACTTTTGTAAATCCGTTTTCGGCCAAGACCAAGGGTCTTGTGCGTAAAAAGAATTTTTGAGATGACCGACCAAGCAAAGAAGAAAATCGTCCTCTGGTTCTGGATCCTTATAATAAGCCCGGTGGCAATGCTGCTCATACTGCTTATGCTTGTCTGGGCCTTTGCCGATATCCCCTCGCTGGAAGAACTGGAGAACCCCGATTCCAAACTGGCCACCCAGGTCATAGCCGAGGAAGGCGAAATCCTCACTACCTATCATATAGAAAACCGCACTTTCGTTCCCTACGAGGACCTCGCACCCGCCCTGGTGCAGGCTGCCGTAGCCACGGAGGACAAACGCTTCTACAAGCACTCGGGCGTGGATTTCGAGTCACTGGGCCGCGTACTTTTCAAAACCCTGCTGTCCCGGGATTCGTCCCAGGGCGGCGGTTCCACCATAACCCAGCAGCTGGCAAAGAGCCTCTACCCGCGTGAGGGGCACATCGGCAAGCTGGGTATGATCAAGATTAAATTAAAGGAGTGGATCACGGCCATAAAGCTGGAGCGCAACTACACCAAGGAGGAGATTGTGGATATGTACCTGAACGCCATCTTCTTCGGCTCCAACTCCTACGGTATCTCATCGGCCGCCAACCAGTTCTTCGGCAAGAGGCCCTCGGAACTGCTTACCGAAGAATGCGCCGTGCTGGTGGGAATGGTGAACAAGCCCACCCGCTACAATCCCGCCATCAACCCCGACTTCGCCCTCAGGCGCCGCAACCTGGTGCTGGACCGTACGCGTTCTATGGACTATCTCACCAAGGCCGAATGCGACTCGCTCCAGCAGCTGCCCATAGTGCTGCACAGCCGGAACGCGGACCGCACCACCGGCGTGGGACCCTATTTCAGGGATATGCTCCGCCGCACTATGAGCGCCAAGAAGCCCAAGCGCAGCTCCTACACCTATGCCGAGGATTTCCGCACGGACTCGCTCCTCTGGGCCGATGACCCCGTATACGGCTGGCTCAACAAGAACAGCAAGACCGACGGCAGCCCCTACGACCTGGACAAGGACGGCCTGCGCATATACACCACCATCAACTACAAGATGCAGCGCTACGCGGAGGAAGCCGTGGCCGAACACCTGGGGAAAGACCTCCAGAGGGCCTTCTTCCGCGAGCTCAAGTACCGCCGCAACCCTCCTTTCACGGCCGATACCGACAAGCGGGTGATAGAGACCACTATGAAGCAGGCCCGCCGCTGGAGCGACCGTACCCGTATGATGAGGGCTTCCGGCTACAGCGATGCCGAGATTGAAAAGAGCTTCTCCGTCCCCGTCAAGATGCGGGTGTTCTCCTGGGACAAGCCCGGGTACAGGGACACCCTGATGACCCCGGACGATTCCATACGCTACTACAAGTCCTTCTTCAGGGCCGCCTTTATGGCGATAGAGCCGGGTACCGGCCACGTGAAGGCCTATGTGGGAGGCCCCGACTACCGCTATTTCAAATATGACAACGTGCGGCAGGGCCGCCGCCAGGTGGGCTCCACCATCAAGCCCTTCCTCTATACCCTTGCGATGGAATCGGGTATGACCCCCTGCGACCCGGTGCTGAATTCACCGGTAGTCATAGTGGTGAACGGAGACGAGACCTGGACCCCCCAGGACACCCACGCCAACGGCGAGATGGTGGACCTGACCTGGGGCCTGGCGCAGTCGTCCAACTCGGTCAGCGCCTACCTGATGCAGCAGCTGGGACCCGCCTCAATGGTGGAGATGATGCGCAAGATGGGCATCAACGGGCCCATCGACCCCGTGGTTTCCCTCTGCGTAGGATCGGCCGACCTGAGCGTCTTCGATATGGTTACCGCCTACAACACCTTCCCTTCCGGAGGCGTATATACCAATCCTATGTTCGTCACCCGCATCGAGGACCGCGACGGCAATATCCTGGGGCAGTTCTCGGAGCGCAAGCACGAGGTCCTCTCCCAAAAATCGGCCGGAGAGATGATCCAGATGATGCGTGCCGTGGTTGACGGCGGAACCGGCTACAGGCTGCGTTTCCGCTACGGGCTGAGCGGCGAGATGGCCGGAAAGACCGGTACCACGAACGACAACTCCGACGGCTGGTTCATCGGCTATACTCCCACCATCACTGCCGGAGTTTGGGTGGGCGGCGAAGACCGCTACGTGCGCTTTACCAACAACAGCCTGGGACAGGGAGCCAATATGGCCCTCCCCATCTGGGCGCTCTGGATGAAGAAAGTGGTGGCCGACGGCACCCTTGGCGTATCTCCCACCGACGTGTTCCCCGATGCCCTCAAGGGCCGCTACTGCGTGAGGGCTTCCGAGAGGGACAGCACCAGCGTGGAAACCACTCCCCTGGACCTTGAAAATTATTACTTTGAATAAGATGAGCCGCAAGTACAAATCAATTGCCGTAATCTATGGCTCGGACTCCTCCGAATGGGAGGTATCCTGCCGGAGCGGCGAGTTTACTGCATCCCGCATAGACGAATCCAGCTACGATGTCTACGAGATTTTCGCCCGCTTCGGCGAGTGGAAGCTGGTGGCTATGAGAAAAGCCAATTCGATGCGTTTTCCTTTCCCCGAAGGCGCCCAGCCCCAGGTGGACAAGAGCGATTTCTCGGTGATAGTGCTGGGAGAGAAGATAAAGTTTGACTTCGCCTACATTATGCAGCACGGAGCACCCGGCGAGACCGGCCTGCTCCAGGGTTATCTGGAAATGCTGGGTGTCCCCCACTCCAGTTGCAGCGCTTTCGTGACCACGATCGCCTTCGACAAATATGCCTGCAAGAGCTATCTGCGCTCGGCCAGCTTCGTAAAGCTTGCCAAGGACGCCTTCATCCGCGAGGGTGACGACGTAGAGGCTTTCTCGGCAAAGGCGGTCAACGACCTCGGCCTGCCCCTGTTCGTGAAGCCTACCAACGGCGGCTCCAGCTTCGGCATAAGCAAGGTGGAGAAGGCCGAGGACCTGCCGTCGGCCATCCGCTACGCCTTCAGCGAGGGCAGCACCGTGCTGGTGGAATCGGCCATCCACGGCGAGCACGAGCTCACCTGCGCCGTCTATTCCGACCACGGCCAGGTGAAGGCCCTGCCGATTATCGAGATCATTTCCAAGAGCGGCTGGTTTGACTACGACGCCAAGTACAACGGCCTGAGCGAAGAAGTCTGCCCCGCCCCCATCGAGGACAGCCTCCGCGACACCGTCCAGGAAACTTCCTGCCGCATCTATAAGCACCTGGGCTGCAAGGGCCTGGTGAGGATGGATTACATATCGGCCCCCGACGGCCTGTACTTCCTGGAAGTGAACATCATTCCGGGAATGACCAACGCCTCGCTCGTTCCCAAGATGGTAAGGGCCGCCGGAATGGATTTCACAGCCTTCCTCAGCACCATTATCGAGGAGAACTAGATGCTTCTGTCCGATTTCATAAGGCAGGGGGTATCGGCCTTGGAGGACCTTTATCCCACAGCCGAGGCCCGTTCCATTGTCCTGATGCTCTGCGAAGAGCTCATCGGCACGAAAAGCTATACCCATATCGTAGAACCCCAGTACCAGATAGACAAGAAGTCGGTGGAACCGCTGGGCAGGGCCCTCGTGCGCCTGCAGGCCGGTGAACCTATACAGTATGTGATAGGTAAAACCGAATTCTGCGGCCTTGAATTCAAGGTTTCGCCGGCCGTGCTGATCCCCCGTCCCGAAACGGAACTGCTGGTACGCGAGGTGATAAAGCTGGCCGACAGGATAAAGCGTATGCGCAGCCCCTACGGAAAGGCGGCCGAGCCCGTGAGGGTGCTGGACCTCTGTACCGGTTCCGGCAACATTGCCTGGTCGGTGGCGCTGGCGGTGCCTGGAGCCCGCGTAGTGGGGGTGGATATCTCCGAGGAGGCGCTTTCGGTGGCTAGGGGGCAGGATTTCTCGGCCCTTCTGAAAGAACGGGGAGCCCTCGCGCCCACCTTTGTCGCGGCCGATATCCTGGACTCCGAGCAGCCCTTCAACTACGGGGAATTCGACCTGGTGCTTTCCAATCCGCCTTATATAATGGAGAAGGAGAAACCGCTGCTCAGGCGCAATGTGCTGGAGTACGAACCTCAGCAGGCGCTCTTCGTCCCGGACGACGATCCGCTGCTGTTTTACCGCGCCGTGGCCCGCTGGTCGCAGCGCTTCCTGAGCGACGACGGAAAGGGCCTGACGGAGATAAACGAGGTGCTCGGTGTGCAGACCCGGGACCTTTTCCGCGATTCGGGCTTCTCCGAATGCAGCCTTATAAAAGATTTTTACGATAAAAATCGCTTCGTCCTTTACACAAAATAAGCCCTGGAAGCAGCTCCAGGGCCTTTTTTTAACTTTATCCGTGTAAGATTTTTTTACACGGATAAGTTTTCGGTACTTTGCCACAAGGAACGGGCACAAGCGCCCGGCTGCAATTTATGAGATGCAAAGTATGGATGCTGTGGGCCGCCCTGGCACTTACGGGAGGGCTGCTTGCCTGCGAGAAACTGGACGATGATTCTACGCCTTATCTGCCTGCCCGCCCGGTTGTGCTGGAGGACGTTGCCAGGCTTTTCGCTTCCCTGCCGATAGGCCCTTCACAGGTTTTAGAAGTACACGATGCGGCCATCTCGTCGGAGCGCAACGGCTATGACGAGGAATATCGCCTCCGGGAGCTTTTTGCCGCCCCGGGAAGCGGCGTCGGAGACGATGTGACGCGGGGCGTTATGACCGGGGCTGGAGCGCCTGGGGCTGGGGGGCCTGGGGCTGGGGCTGGGGCGATCGGGGCGGGGGCGCGCGCGTATTCGCGGCCGCTGCGGGAGCTGCTGGAAGAGGCGGTAAGGGGCGGAGCCACCCGCTCTGCCGCCGGCGGAAACACGTTTACCGAAGAGGAGGCCGATGCCTTCCTGGCCGCGCTGGAGGCCTCCGACGTGCAGCTGTACTGGCCTGGCTGCGGGGACTGGGACGGCGAAAGCCTGCCGGTGATTACCTTCGACCCCGGCGGCTACGCACAGAGCAACGAAGGCTGGGAACTGCTCCCGGACGGGGGCGTAAGGAAGGTTCTGGTGAGCGAGCAGACCTCACTGGAAAGGCCGGTTTGGGTGGTGAACAGCAACGAGGACGCCGGCTTCAAATCCCTGGAACTCCGCAGGCGCGAGGACCCTTCCTGGGGCAGCGGCGGAGGGGAGATCCTGGTGCGCTCCGGGCGGGCGGGAGCGGCGCCGTCGGCATCGGCATCGGCATCGGCCTCCGACGACATCAGGACGCTGGTTCTGCGCTCCTTTATGGCTACACGGCAGTACGACAGCTGGTTCGCCGGCGGCAGCGAGTTCTTCGTCAAGATGGGGAGCGTCAAGGATTTCAAGTTCTCCACCGAGGGGGAGCTCAGGCTGTACAATCCCAATATCACCGACTTTATGATAGTGGTGAAGCGCTCGCAGGTGAACCAGGTCCTGCCCTTTAACGCCGTACTGGTGTCGGAGTGGTCCAAATCGCTGGAAACCAGCGCGTTTATGATGATAGAGGACGACGGCGGCACCAAGACCACCTGGAAATGCAACGCCACTGTGAAGTACAATTCCAAAAGCTTCGGCATAGAGCTGGAAATCCCCATCAATTCCCGCGACGACATAGTCTGGCGCGGACAGCTTAGCCGTAAGTATGTAGAGAACTACAGCGGCGAGAAAAGCCGCTTCGGCGACGTAGAGCTTATTCTGGAACTGATATAACCATTTCGCAGGAGGCAATAAGTGGTTTTGTTTGGTTTTTATAATAAAGTGTTATATATTTGCTATCATAAATATAACATTTTTAAAAATGCAGACAACAAGCAGCAAAATACAGACCGCCTTCCGATTCGACAGGGAGCTCATTAACAGGCTCAAGCTTAAAGCCAAAAAAGAGAACAGAAGCCTGAATAATTATGTAGAGACTGCCCTTATGGATATCGCTTACGACGAACCCAACAACGAGACCATATCCGCCATCAATGAAGTTAAAAGCGGAAAGAGTCTTTCCAAACTCGATCTTGACAATTTCGATTCATTTGTAGAGTCGCTTTAATATGTGGTTGTTAGAATACTCTACACAGTTTAAGAAAGATCTAAAACGATACAAGCATCAAACTCAGAAGATACAGGCACTGAAGGGAGTCCTGACTCAATTGGCCAGTCATGGGAAGCCAGGACTATCCTTCAAGCCACACATGCTATCGGGAAAATACTCCGGATGCATGGAATGCCATATCCAAAATGATTTCCTTCTGATATGGATTGACGAAGGAGCCAGGACTGTAAAACTTATCAGACTTGGCTCGCACTCGGATCTGTTCAAATAAAAGAAGTCTACCCTTCCGAGACTGTCATCTCACAGGCGGGGCAGTGGAAGTCGAGGCGGAGGCGGCGGCCGGCATTCAGAAGGAACAGGGGTTCGGGCCGATTGGAATGATCCTGCCGGGGGCATAGACCAAGCTCATAGCGGACACAGTATTTGCTGCGCATCAGTTCCACTCCGCTGCGATGGCTAATCTCA
>JAGCYC010000010.1 GCA_017961015.1 Bacteroidales bacterium
CCTGGTCTACGCTCAGGTCTACCCCTTTCAGCACCTCCAGGGTGCCGAAACTCTTGTGTATTCCGCTTGCCTTTATGATGGGATTCATACTTTCCATTTTTGCAAAGATACAAAAATTCGCGTACCTTTGCACTCTCTACGGGGTGTGGCGCAGTTGGCTAGCGCATCTGGTTTGGGACCAGAGGGTCGTGTGTTCGAGTCACATCACCCCGACGATATCACTTCCCCGCCGGTGCGTGTGAAAAACTCCGGCGGGGACCTTCTTTCTCCAGCCAGTAGTCGGCGTCGAAGCCGTCGCCGGGGAAAACGTAAGGTCCCTCGTGGTCTATGCAGAAGGCCAGGTACGTGATGGGGAGCCCCATTTCCAGGAACATACTCTCGTAAAAGGTCTGTACCTCAAACACTTCGGCCGGTGCCGGAATGCGGTCGTGATAGATGTCGGTGCCTTCGGAAAGGACTCTGAGAGAGTTCGCCTTCACCACCGCCCGGGTGTATTCGTGCAGGAAGCGGGAATCGGTCTTCAGATGGACCGTACCTCCGGGACGCATAAAGCCGCGGTAGCGCTCCAGGAAAAGCGGCGAGCTCAGGCGGCTGTTTTCCGATCCGTGAAGCTGGGGGTCGGAGAAGGTAAGCCAGATCTCGGACACTTCCCCCGGGCCGAAGAAGGCCCCTATGAATTCTATCCTGGTGCGCAGGAAGGCCACGTTGGCGAGCCCTTCCTCGGTGGCGGTCTTCGCTCCACGCCACAGCCTGGCTCCCTTGATGTCCACACCTATGTAATTGATGTCGGGATGCCTGCGGGCAAGGGCCAGGGTATAGTCACCCTTTCCGCAGCCCAGTTCCAGCACTATGGGATTGTCATTGCCGAAGATATCGGCCCCCCATCGGCCTTTCACGGGATGGTCCTTCAGGCGCAGCTCGCGGGAACCGGGCTCCTTGTCCAGCACCTGCGAGGCATCCGGCTGCAGGAGGCAGCGGAAGCTCAGGTTCTCGGCAAATTTGCGAAGCTTTCCGTGTCCCATAAGCTATTTGTTGCGGCCGCGGTTACGGTTGCGGTTGCGGTGCTTCTTTTTCTCGGGGTCGAAGCGGTTGATGGCGTCGTCGCCCACGGCCGATATGAACTCGGGCACGGACTCTTCCTCCTGCCTGAGGGTGTCGGGCTTCTCGCCCCTGCGGTTCATAGCCTGGATGCGGCGCACCTCATCGGCCGAAAGGGGATAAGTCTGGGCCAGGGAGCCTTTCTCGTAGGAGAAGTAGAGAGTCTGGGCCAGGATGTCGGTCTTCACGAGGAAGGCCTGCCCGTCCTCGAATTCGAGGGGTTCGGCCACGCGGGGGATATGGGACTGGGCATCCATATAGGCCTCCACTTCGTAATTGAGGCAGCACTTGAGCTTGCCGCACTGGCCGGCCAGTTTCTGGGGGTTGAGCGACAGGTCCTGCACACGGGCCGCCTGGGTGCCGATGGACTTGAATTCCGTAATGTAGTTGGCGCAGCAGAGCTCACGTCCGCACACGCCCAGTCCGCCTATGAGACCGGCTTCCTGGCGCGCGCCTATCTGTTTCATTTCCACGCGGATATGGAACTCTTCGGCGAAGTCCTTGATAAGCTGGCGGAAGTCCACGCGGCCATCGGCTATGTAGTAGAAGATGGCCTTGGTGCCGTCGCCCTGGAACTCCACGTCGCCTATCTTCATTTCCAGGCCAAGGTTGGCGGCCAGCACGCGGGCGCGTATCATAGTCTCCTGTTCGCGGGCTATTGCTTCCTGCCAGCGCTCTATGTCAAAGGGACGGGCCTTGCGGTAGATCTTGCGGAGCTCGGCCTTCTCGGGATCTATGCCACGGCACTTCATCTGGCGGCCCACCACGGGGCCTTCCAGCGTGACTATGCCAAGGTCGTGGCCCGAAGCGGCCTCCACCACTACCAGGTCTCCGGTCTTGATGCTCTGGCCGGATGCATTTACATATATTCCCTTGCGGGTGTTCTTGAAACGCACCTCGAAGAAGGAGTCAAACTGCTCCTGCGAGATGCCTTTGAGATAGTCGTAGACTTCCAGCTTGCAGCAGCCCTGACGGTAGCGTACGTCGGGGGTGCCGCCATCCGGATCCAGGGCTACCGTACAGCCCCGGAAACAGTCATATTGCAATGATTCGTTATCGTAGTCCATCTATGCGGATATATAATTGATTCACCAGGTCGGTGAAAAGGATTTTCTGGTTTACATTGCGCTCCAGAAGGGTTTTTGCCCTGTCCAGCGCCAGCATTGCAAGGCGGGGGAAACTGGGCTTGAGCTTCCCCGCAAGCTCCCGGAACAGGGGGGCCTGGGGGTTGGAGGCATCGGCCAGGCTGTCCAGTCCCTGCTGGATCAGGAATATCTGGCGGAAGGCTTCCGACGACTGGGCGCAAAAAGCTTTCTGGCGTTCCCGCGACTCCAGGGCCGCGAAAGCCTCCCCCGTTTCAAGGGCGCCAAGGAGGTCTTTTTCAAGCAGCGCCTGCATCAGGTCGGCGAAAAGATCGGCCAGGACGACGTTCCCTTCGGCCTCTTTCGGATGGACGGAGCGCAGCTCCTGGGCCGACATAGGCCTTACCCTGAGCTGCAGGCAGCGCGACGCTATGGTTATGAGCACCTTTTCGGGCGCGTGGGTTATGAGGAGGAAAAGGGTATTCTCCGGCGGTTCCTCCACCATCTTGAGGAGGGCGTTGGCCGCCTGGGGATTCATCTTTTCGGGAAGGTACATCACCACGCTGCGGTAGCCGCCTTCCACGGCCGAAAGGGACAGCGTCTCCAGCAGGCTGCGGGCCTCGTTAACCGAAATCAGGCCCTGCTTGCCCTCGATACCTATTGCGGGATAGAGCTCCGATTCGAAGAAACAGGGATTCTCCAGGAGCAGTTCCCTGAACGGGACTATGAATTGGGCCGATACCGGCTTGCGATCCGCAGGCCCCGCCACCGGGAAGATGAAATGGATGTCCGGATGGATGAGCTTCTGTACCCTGGGGTTGCCGCCGTAGACCTGCTCCAGGAAGTTGAGCACTATGGGGAAGGCTCCCCCGCCGTCGTCCTCGTGAAAGAGCATCGCGTGCGGGATGCGACCGCTTTCCGCCATCGAAGCGAGGGCGGCGCAAAGTTCCGTATTCCCGTAAACCTGAAGCATCAGTTCTCACGTTTTGCGATATAGCGGGCAAGGATTGCAAGGTATTCCTTTTCGGGCTTGCCTGCCAGGGGCTCAAGGCATTCCAGGGCCTTTGCCAGGTATTCTTCCAGTACGGCGGAGGCCCGGGCTATTCCGTCGTGACTCAGCACGAACTCCCTTACGGGGGCCTCCAGCGAGGGGTCATCGGCAATATGGCTCACCATTCCGCGTATCCGGCGCTGCTCTTCCGGGCCCACCGTTTCGAGGGCGCTGAGCAGCGGCTGCGTTATCTTCTGTTCCCTGAGGTCGGTCCCTACGGGCTTGCCGATCACCGCCTGCGAGGCGTCGTAATCCATAATGTCGTCCTTCACCTGGAAGGCCATCCCCAGATTGCGGGCATAGGAGCAGAGGGCCTCGAGCGTGGGTTCATCGGCCCCGGCCGATATGGCCGCGCTGCGGGCTGCGGTCTCGAACAGCGACGCCGTCTTGCAGTAGATTATCCGGCGATAGTCCTCGGGGGTGGTGTCGGCCGAAGAGGCTTTCTGCATCTGCAGGAGCTCGCCCTCGGAAAGGTGTTCGAGGGTTTTGGCGAACAGGCGCAGTACCCTGTCTCCGAGGCTGCCGCAGGAGAGGATGGTCTGCATACACTTGACCAGCCAGTAGTCCCCTATCAGCACCGAGGCGGAGGGCCCCAGGAGCTTCGCAACGGTGGGACGTCCGCGGCGTTCGGCAGCCCCGTCCACCACGTCGTCGTGAAGCAGGGTGGCGTTATGCAGCAGCTCGGTGGCGGCGGCAAAACGCACGGTGCATTCGCCCGGGGTTCCGGCGGCTCCGGCGCAAAGCAGCGAAAGTATGGGCCTCACCATTTTCCCGTTGCCCTCCAGGAGCAGGCGGTTGGTGTGGTCCAGGAGCTCGATATCGCTGCCCAGGGCCTGTGAAATGCATTCTTCCACATCCCTGAGGGGTGTTTCCAGGTATTTCCGGATGCTGTCCATCTGAACGCCTCGACCTTGTCAAAAAATGCAGCGCGCGAACCAGTCACGCGCTGCACCACTTTCTTTAAATGTCCCTGAGCTGCTAGAAGAACAGGCCGAGGGAAATCTTGATACCGTTGTAGTTCTTGATGTCCTTGTAGGACTCCTTGATGGTGGTAAGTTTGTCGTTTGCATCGATCTTACCCTCGTCGTAGAGCTTGCCAAGGTTCATAAAGTACTGGACTTTGAGCTGGATGTGATCCATCACCATCACGCCGCCGCCAAGGCCGAAACCGACCTCAAGCTTGTTCTTGACATCGGTAAGGGCTGCGTTGACATCCTCGTTGGTGGTGGTACCGTTGGCGATGCCGGCAGCGGTGATGTTGTAGTTCTCCTGGCCGGTGATGCCATAGCCGATGAAGGGAGATACCTCCACGAAAGGCTTGAACATCATCAGGTCCACACCGGCCTGAACGCCCAGGCCCAGCTCGATGAAGCCGGTCTTGGTCTCAAAGTCCTGGGTGGCCTGCTGGAGGTTCTGGCCGCCTACCTGGATGTTGGCGACGGTCTGGTCCAGGGATGCGCCCTTCACCTCGTAGGTGAGGGTGGGCTGGAAGGCGAGGATGCCCAGGTCTACCCTGTAGGCTACGCCCACGTGGTACTGGGTAATGTTCTGGGCATTTGCCCAAAGGTCCTTGGTATTGACGTCGGTACCGGTGAAGGTAACACCGCCGACCACGCCGATCTGGGCATTAGCTATACCCATAGAGGCGATTGCCATTGCAATGAATGCGAATACTTTCTTCATATCAGTTTACAGATTAGCGTTGATTTTTTCTAAGAGTACGTTCTTGGGCATTGCACCCACGGTCTTGTCCACCACGGCGCCGTCCTTGAAAAAGAGCAGGGTGGGGATGTTCATAATGCGGAAGCGGGCGGCGATTTCATCGGCATCGTCCACATTCACTTTCACTACGGTGATCTTTCCGGCGAGTTCTTCCTCTACCTCGTCCAGAAGGGGGGAGAGCATGCGGCAGGGACCGCACCAGGTGGCCCAGAAGTCCACGATTACGAGCCCGCTTTCCTGAAGCAGGCCGTCAAAGTTCGTATTGGTAGCAACTTTTGCCATAGGTCCTATATTTTTGCAAATATAATAAATATTTTATTATCTGCCCTATATGGCGTCTTCCACGGGCAGGACCCAGGCCCTGAGGCCCAGCTTGGGATTGGCCTGGTCAAGCTCGCGCAGAGCCTGCATCAGGGCCGCCGCACTCTCGTCGGGGACCATACTCAGCAGGGCGTGGTTCTGGGTGGGCCAGGCGTGTGAGCCCAGATGCGGTTCCCCGTCCACGCTGCCGCGGCCGCCCACCTCGGTCCAGATGGTATAGCCCCTCTGTCCCTTTGCTTCGAACAGATCGGCAACTTCCTGATTATATGCCTGATTGTAGGCTACGAATATCGCTTTCATACTTTACTGGCTTTTAAGGCTTTCTTTTCCCTGCGTCTTGCCCTGTGCTCGGTGAAACCGCAGTACAGTACCGGGATGAGCACCAGGGTGATGAGGGTGGACACGGACAGACCCCAGGCCACGGTTACGCCCAGGCCGTTCCACATTTCGGAGCCTTCCCCTCGGCCGAGGGCCATAGGGAGCATACCCAGGACTGTGGTGAGGGTGGTCATAAGGATGGGGCGCAGACGGCTGCGGGCGGCGGTTACCGAGGCTTCGCGCACACTCATACCCCTTTCCTGGCACAGGATGGTGTAGTCTATGAGCACGATACCGTTCTTGACCACGATACCCAGGAGGATGATTATACCGATGAGGCTCATCACTCCCACTGCCTGGCCGGCCGCCAGGTTACCCAGCGCGACGCCCACCAGAGCGAAGGGGATGGAGAACATAATGACGAAGGGCCCGGTGAAGGATTCGAACTGGGATGCCATCACCATATACACCAGGATCACTATGAGCAGGGCCAGCAGTATCATATCGCTGAACATATCCTGCTGGTTCTCGTAGTCGCCGCCTATCTGCCAGCTGAACTCGGGAGGAAGAGGATGCTCGGCCATAATGGCGTTCACGGCCTCCACGCCGTCGCTCAGGGAATGTCCGCGGGCCATTATTCCGGTCACGGAGATATAGCGGTCGCGGTTCTTTCTCTGGATGGTGGGCGGAACCTTGGATTCTACTATACGGCCCAGCTCACTCACGCGGATACCGCGGCCCTGGGCATTGTAGATCACGATGTTCTCTATGTCCTCGGTGCTGGTTCGGAACTCCGGAGCATAGCGCACGCGGATGTTGTACTCGTCGCCGTCTTCGCGGAAGAAGGAGTTCACCGAACCCGACATAGCGGCCGATACCGCCGCGGCGGCGGTCACCGAATTGAGCCCGTTTAGGGCCAGTTTCTCACGGTCGAAGTCCACCTCGTACTCGGGGGTGTACTGGTCGCGGGACAGGATGGCCTGGGTGAAGTTGCCGCTCTCCATCATATACTGGCGGAGGCTGCGTGCGGCCTGCTCCGACTGCTCGAAGTCATAGCCGTAGATTTCCACCTGCACCGAAGCTGTGCCGCCCATCATACCGCCTTCGTTCACGTTGAACTTGTTTATCTCCGGGAAGAGGCGCAGGTCCGCGCGCACTATATCGGCAATCTCCGATACGCTGCGGCTGCGGTTTTCCATCGAGCCGATGTTTATGTTCATCGTGATAAGGTGGGTGCCGTTGTTCTGCATCGAGGCGAAGGCGTTGTCGCTGTCGGCCTGGCCGAAGCGGTAGCTCAGCACCTGGACTTCGGGAACATCGGCAATTATCTTCTGGTATATCCTGGCGGCTACATCGCGGGTAACGTCCTGGGCGGTGCCTATGGGCAGTTCGATGCTGGCATTCAGGCGGCCGGCGTCGGAGGCGGGGAAATATTCCGTTTTCATCCGCGGCGCATACAGCACCATAACTCCTGCGAATATGAGCAGGGCGGCTATCAGGATAAGCTTCTTACGGGTCATACACCAGGCGATCAGGCGGGAATAGCCGGCCGATATGCCGTCCAGCACCTTGTTCACCGGGGTGAAGATGGCCTTGTGGAGCTTGCCGGTCTTGGGCTTGAGCCTGAGGAGCTGCGAGCAAAGCATCGGCACCAGGGTTAGGGCCGCCGTGGTGGATACTATCATTATTATGGACACTATCCAGCCCAGCTGGCGGAACATTATGCCGGCCATACCGGAAATCATCGTGAGGGGCAGGAACACGCACAGCATAGTGAGCGTGGAAGCGATGACCGAAATACCCACCTCGGAGGTGCCGTGCACGGCCGCCTCGCGGGGTTTTTCGCCGCGTTCGATGTGCGAAGTCACGTTTTCCAGGACCACGATAGCGTCGTCCACCACCATACCTATGGCTATGGACAGGGCGCTCATCGAGATTATGTTAAGGGTGTTCCCGGTAGCGAACAGATACAGCAGCGAGGCCAGCAGGGCTATGGGGATGGACAGCACCACTATGAGGGTGCCCCTCCATCGGCCCAGGAAAAGGAAGACCACCAGCATAACCACCAGGAAGGTGATCATAATGGTCTCCTTAAGCGAGTTGATGGTGCGGAGGATATTGTCCGAATTGTCCACCACCGCGGTGATCTTGATGTCGGAAGGAAGGTTCTTCTGCAGCTGGGCCAGCTGTTTCTTGACCTTGCGGATAACATCCACGGTATTGTAGCCGGACTGCTTCTGGATAATGATCTGGGCGCCGCGGACGCCGTTGGTGTAGGACTCCTGCGACTTCTCCTCCACGTCGTCCACCACGCGGGCCACGTCCCTGAGGTACACCGTACCGCCGCCGAACGAGCCCAGCACTATGTCCAGCAGTTCCGAGGGATCCTGGAATTCCTTCTTGATACGGAGGGAATAGGTGTCGGAGCCGATGTCGATGTTTCCGGAGGGGATGTTGCGGTTCTCGGCGGCTATCAGCTGCGAGATGGTGGCTACGCTAAGCCCGTAGGCCTCAAGCTTTGAAGGGTCGCAGTAGACCTGGATTTCGCGCTTGGGGGCGCCTGCCACCGATACCGTACCAACGCCGGAGACTCGTGCCAGGGGCGTCGCCAGGCGGTCGTCCAGCAGTTTGTCCAGGGCCGATACGCTCTGGTTTGCCGTGGCCGCCAGGATCATAATGGGCATATTGTCCACGCTGAACTTGAACAGGAAGGGCAGCGAGGCGCCGTCCGGAAGCGTCTGGGATATCATATCCAGCTTGTCGCGGACGTCGTTGGTAGCCTCGTCTATGTCCGTTCCGTATTCGAACTCAAGGGCCAGCACCGCAATGTTTTCACGGGAATTGGAGGTGATGTCCTTCAGGTTGGCCACGGAGTTCAGGGAGTTCTCCAGGATCTTGGTGAGGTTGTTCTCCACATCCTCGGCCGATGCGCCGGGATAGGAACTCATCACCATAATGGTGTTGGACTCCACGTCCGGGAAGTTGTCTACCGGGAGGCGGGTAAGCGCAAACACGCCCAGGATGGCGAAGGCCAGGAAGAGCAGGCCTGTCGTCACCGGGTGGTTGACCGAAGTTCTGTAAATGCTCATTGCCTATTCCTCGTTTTCCAGAACGTTTACCTTGGATCCGTCCCTGAGGCCGTTCTGGCCCTTCACGACTATGGTCCGGCCGGGCTCGAGGCCTTCCAGGACTTCGTATTCGGCACCTATGTGGCGGCCCACCTTCACGGGCAGGTAGCTCACGGTCTCCCCATCTTCGTTAAGCACGTAGATGAAGCGGGTACCGGTGCCTTCCTGTTTCACGATGGCACGGTCCGGCACCACGATGCTGCTGCGGTTGCCGAAGTTCACGCTCACCCTGGCGTACATACCCGGGCGCAAGACTTTGTCCTTGTTGGGAACCTGGACCTCCACCTTGACGGTGCGGGTTGCGGCGTCAATGGTAGGATAGAGGCGCTCCACCTTGCCGGAGAAAACCTTTCCGGGGAGGGCGTCCACGCTCAGCTTTACTTCGTCGCCCTTATGGACCTTGGAGTATTCGCTCTCGGATACGCCTACCAGTATCTTCACGGGAACCACCTGCTGCACGGTGAAAATGGGTGCGGTCATTGCGAACATATCGCCTGCGTCGAAGTTGCGGGCTGTCACAAAACCGGTCACGGGGCTGCGCAGGATGGTGTTTTCCTTAAGGTTATCGTAATTGGAGCGGCGCAGCTTGTAGCCCAGCACGGCGCTTTCGTAGTCCGACTGGGACACGCCGCCTTCCTTGTACAGGCTTTCCAGGCGGGCCTGCTCTATCTTGTCGTTCTGGATCTGAAGCTGAAGCTGGTCCAGCTGGGTGCGGTCCATCTCGGCCAGGATCTGGCCCTTGGTCACATAGTCCCCCACTTCCACGTTGACCCTGCGTATGCGGCCGCCGCTCTGGGGCATTATGTTGTTCACCGCATAGGCTTCCACGGTTGCGGAATAGGTGTTTTCCACGGGCAGGACACGCTCCTGGGCTATCTGCACCTCCACGTTACGGGGGGCTTCCTCGGCCACTGCCGATGTGAATACCTGGCCCACGCTGTTTTCGCTCTTGGCGCGGCAGCCGGCCACAAGGACGGCGCCAGCCATAAGGACGGGGATGATGATTCGTCTTGTCATATCTTGTGTCTTTTCTTATTCCTGATCGGCAAAGTCGTAGCCCAGGGTCTGTTCCAGGGCCGCTTTGGCCACCACAAAATTATATACCGCCTGTGCGGTCTGGAGCCTGGTCTGGGTGAGGACCAGCTCGGTGTTGTTGAGGTCGGTGAGGGTGCTCTTGCCTACCTGGTAGCTGCGCTCGGCGATGTCGTAGGCCTTCTCGGCGCTCTCGAGGGCGTCGCGGGCGGCGTCGTAGGTCTTCATAGCGGTATCCATAGTGGAAAGGCTCTGACGTATGCCGATGCGGATCTGCCTTTCGGCATTCTCCCTCTGGAGCTCCAGCTCATCGGCCTGGAGGCGCGTCTGCTTTATGGCGAAGTAGCGCTGTCCGCCGGAGAAGATTGGAATGCTCAGCGAGAAGACCAGGGTGCTGGAAGGCATCCACTTCCACTGGCTCAGGTTGAACAGGTCGCTCTGGGTGTAGTAGTTGTAGGACAGCTGCATCGACAGGGTGGGGATGTAGGCGTACTGCTGCATCCGTATCTGGCGGGCGAGCATTTCGGCCTGGGCGGCAAGCTGGCGCAGCTGGGTGTTGTTCTCCAGCGAAGCGTGCTCCCCTTCGTTCAGTTCATAGAACATATGGGCGGCATAGTCTTCCAGCGCACCGCTTACGTCTATGGCCTTGTCCAGGTCCATTCCCATCACGGCCTTGAGCTGCCACAGGGCCAGGGAGACGGCGTTTTCGGCATTGAAAAGATTGGGGATGGCCGATGCCAGCGAGCTCTTTGCCCTGGTGAAATCCAGTTCCGAGGCCTTCTGGGCGTTGTAGCGCATCTCGGTGAGCTTGTAATTCTCCACCGCGTTCTCGTAAACGGCGTTGTACACGTCGTAGGAAGCCTTTGCCATAAGGACGGCGAAATAGGCCTGCTTGACGGAAGTAACCATACCCAGGCGTGACTCACGGGCCTTTTCCACGGCCAGGTCCACCTGCTCACCGCTTATGCGGAGGCTCTCCCAGAGCTGGAAGTTCACTACCGGCATTGCGGCGGTGATGCCCAGGCTCACCTGGTTGCGGCGGCCCATCTCGATGGCGTCGCTTCCGGACGACTCAGTCTCCGGCTGGGCCGGCGCCACATAAGGCACGAAGGGCGTCTGGGTTGCAGTGTACAGCTGCTGGATATAGTACATTATGGGTTCGAAGGCGCTCTGCATCATCGAAGCCATACCTCCGCCTGAGTTGCCCGAGCCGGAGGAGGTGTCGTCGGAGCCGAAGTAAACCTTCTGCTTCTGGATTGCATAACTATACATTCCAGAGGCGTTTATCTGGGGGAAGAGGGCGCTGTATGAGCCCTTCTTTGCATACTCTGCACGCCGGACTTCCTGATCGGCCACCTTTACCGACACATTTTCGGAGAGGGCGATCTTGAGGGCATCGTCAAGGCTTATCACAAGCGTGCTGTCCCCCGCGGGGCGTTCCGTGCCGCTGAACTGGGCATTCAGGGCCAGTGGCAGCAGCAGCGAAAACAGTAGTAAAATAGTCTTTTTTGTCATTGATATAACTAACCTAGCGCGCGGTTTTCTGCAAATATCGCGCCCGCGCGCAAAAAAAGCGTATGTAGGACTGAAAAATCCTATTCGCCGCGGAGCGGACGGGCGTAATGGGTGGCTTCCTTCTTCTTGGACTGAGGTTCCGGATGGACAGCCCTGGCAGGGACTTTCCTGACACAGGCCCATACCAGCAGGCCGATTCCAAGCAGCACGAAGGGGATGCTCAGCAGCTGCCCCATATTGAGGAGCATATCCCTCTCGAAATCCACCTGAGGGTTTTTCACGAATTCTATGAGGAAGCGGCTGCCGAAGCAGACGATGAAAAAGATGCCGACGAAAGAACCCCTGTACATCTTGTCCAGGCGCCATTTGTAAAGCGCGTACAGGCACAGGCCCAGCAGCAGATAGGTCCCGGCCTCGTACAGCTGAGTGGGATGGCACGGCAGGGTTTCACCGTTGCGTTCGAAGACGAAGCCCCAGGGAAGGTTGGTGGGACCGCCGTAAATTTCGGAATTGAAGAGGTTTCCCAGGCGGATGAAACAGGCCGCGAAGGACACCGGTATCACCAGGTGGTCCATTACCCAGAGCATATCGAAGTGATTGGCACGGCCGTACTTATGGGCATACCACCAGATACCCAGGATAAGGGCTATGGTGCCGCCGTGGCTGGCGAGACCTCCTTTCCAGGGCTGGAAAATCTCCAGGAAGCCTTTCCAGCTGCCAAGATAGTAGTCCGGCTGATAGAAGAGGCAGTGACCCAGCCGCGCTCCCACTATGGTGCAGATAAGGAGCATATACAGCATCGGGTCCAGCAGTTTCTCGTCTATCTTTTCGCGGCGGAAGAAGCTCCGCATTATAAACCAGCCCAGGATGAAGCCGCTCACGAACAGCAGCGAATACCATCTGAGTTCGAATCCGCCCAGCTGCAGTATGGCGGGATTCACATTCCAGTGCACAATCAATGTTTCCATAACGGATGCAAATATACAAAACCCGCGGAACTAAATCAAACCCTGGGCCGTGACATGCGCTGGCGTTGCAGGCCGTATACAACAAGAATGACCAGCGTCAATTGACTTGGGTCGCTTTTCTACTAATTTCATACTTGTTTTAATTAGAATATGCACTCGCTTTTTTTGCGTATGCTCTGGGTGACGCTATTGGCCAGAGAATCTCACCATTTCTAATTAATTCTTGCAATCGTAAAGAGCCGTTTTTATTATGAATCACAGAACCATCATGACTAATCTCATAAGATTCTATGTTATCATCTATTATGAAGAACCACACCCTGGGGCCCGCATATGAAATTGTAAAAACAAAACGGGGCTTTTTTTCCTTTATTATGGATGATAATACATCTGAGCTTTCAATCTTTGAGAAAAGTGGTTCGCGAATTGAATAAGATTGATACCGCACAGTTCCATAATCTGTGAATACAACAACACTATTAACAAACATTCTCTCCAAGTTAAGGCTATTCCAGCCAAATCTTTCAACGTCAGAATAGGATGGATTCTTGTAGTTCCAGAATTCGAGTGCGTCTTTCTTATATAGCAATTGTGGAATTATCATCAATGAGTCTGTTGACTTCAACCCCTTAACTTTGCACCGGACCAAATTTTTAAGGTTCTTTCTACTGTTATGGTATGATTGCTCAAATCGGCAGATAAAAGTTGACTCATCATCATTATTGTTCTGTATGATAGGATATGTAATTAGAAATAAAACAAACAGGAGACTTCTCATTGTTTCAATGAATTAATATGCCAAAATGCCCAGATACTTTATTCCAGAGATAGTCCTATTCCCAACAAGTGGGTCATGGACCATAGCTGAAAACAGATATAGTTTCTTCCCAATACCTCCTCCAAAGAGATTAAGTTTGTATCCGATTGTTATGCTCCTAAGATTAACGCTATGGTTGTTAACTACTGCAATAATCTCGGTATTATTGGCTAATTTTTCACCTATAGAAAGCCACTGAAGACCTTCAACTTGATATACATGCCCTGGTCGCTTATGATATCGGTGATGCTCCCGAGATTGTCCCGTCCGATACTATAGCACGTCCAGGCAGTGACGTCTTTCGCCCCCGCCTCCAAGGCTCCAAGCATCAAAGCTCCTGTCAGAAGCAAGTATTTGAACCAGCGGGACATATCTCAAGGACTTACACCAGCAAATATATGAACATTCTAGAGCAAAAGCAACAGGAAGTATGCCTTTTTGCAGTGCAAGTTATCTGCTAGACCCGGACCGTTAGTCGCGGAGAGGAACAAAACAAGCCATTTTTGTTCCTCTCCGTGATCAGCGTGATCACGAACGGGGACAATTTCCCGGTTTTTTGTTCCGCGCCGAGACCTGGGGCCGGCGACGGAACGCCGCCTCGCATAGCGCGGCTCGGCGGCTAAGCCAACGCCGCTCCGGGGGCCTCCGGGAAAGGGGCCTCCTCGCGGCGGGCTCCCCCTCCTGGCTGTCCTAGTGGCGATTGTCTGCTTTTTTTGATGTGCGCCCTTTTTGTTGGACGGATTTAACAATAAGATATTTGGTTTTGAGTTCGGTATTGTACCGGAATCATTCCGTTCAACTTTTCCTTGATTCGATCTTCGTTATAGTAATGCAGA
>JAGCYC010000011.1 GCA_017961015.1 Bacteroidales bacterium
AAGCACTTCCCCAATGGCTAAGATTTCCGTTCCCCCCGCTCTCAGGAAACTGTTTGCCCGGAGGGGGCTTGTGGTGTTTATAGGCGCTGCCATAATGCTGGAAGCACTGGGCATCACGCAGTATGTCTTTGCCCGTAAGGCAATACGGGCCGAGGCCGGCCGCCGCGCCGAAAGCGAACTTACAATTGCCCGCCAGGACATAGAAAAGGTGACCGACCGCATAGAGGTGGCTGTCAAAAACACCATCTGGATGCTGGAGAGTTCCATGTCTCCCAAGGCCGATGCCCTTCCGTACCTGAAAGAGCTGGTGAACAACAACGCCGAGATTGTAGATGCAGCCGTAGGCTATCTGCCTTCCTATCACGGAAGCCAGTGGAACGAGCCCATAGCTGCCCGCAGGCCCGACGGCAGCATGGACTTGATAGTCCTGACCGACGGAAAGGACGATTACCAGCAGGCCGAATGGTACGTCCGGGCCCTGGAAAGCGGAGAACCCTTCTGGAGCGAGCCATACTACGCCAAAAGCGCCGACGAAGGCATGGTGGTAACCTATTCGCTGCCCGTAAGGGATAAAAGCGGAAACACTGTTGGCATCCTTGCGGCCGACCTCTCGCTGGAATGGCTTACGGAGCTGGTGAGCACCATCGAACTGTATCCCAATTCATATTCCACTGTACAAAGCGCCGAGGGCGAACTTCTGGCATGTCCTGCCGAAACCCTGGACGTATCGCATCAGACGGTACGTTTCGATACGCCCCTGGAGAGCACCGGATGGAAACTTTCCATAGTCCTTCCAGAGGAGGAGATTATGAGCGGGGCCAAAAAAATCGGCCTGGCGATTGCCATAATGCAGATACTGGGTCTTATCCTGGTAATTCTGATGATACGCCGGACGGCTATCGGCATTCTGGATCTGGAGAAGGTGCAGGACGGCAAGCGCAAGATAGAGAACGAGCTTCGTATTGCAAGCGGCATACAGATGGCCATGATTCCCAAGGTGTTCCCGCCTTTCCCTGAGAGGAAGGACCTGGACATGTCGGCCAGCCTTACGCCTGCCAAGGAAGTGGGAGGAGACCTTTACGACTTCTACATCAGGGACGAGAAACTCTTCTTCTGCGTTGGCGACGTCAGCGGCAAGGGCGTTCCGGCTTCACTGGTGATGGCCGTGACACGCAGCCTGTTCCGTAGCATTTCCTCGCACGAATCCAGCCCGGGCACAATAATGAAGACGCTCAACGATTCCCTGTCCAAGGGGAACGAGAGCAATATGTTCGTCACCTTCTTCCTGGGCTCGCTGGATCTGATAAGCGGCAAACTGCGCTACTGCAACGCAGGCCATAACGCTCCGCTCATCCTGAAGGACAGCATCTCCGTCCTGCCGGTTTTTCCTAACATCCCTCTTGGCATCATGCCCGGTTTCGTGTACAAGGAACAGGAAGTAAGCCTGGTCTGGGACGACGCCATCTTCCTTTACACCGACGGCCTTACCGAGGCCGAAAACAACGCTCACGAGCTCTTCGGCGAGAAGAGGATGGCAGAGGTACTCCATATCAGGAGGGACTCCGAGTCCCATCTTGTGGCCATGCAGGAAGCTGTAAGGCAGTTCGTAGGGGACGCTCCTCAGAGCGACGACCTCACCATGCTGTTCATCCACTTCCTCCCCGATCCCGGCGAGAAAGACCGTGAACGCCGCCTGACCATTCATTCCGACATCAACGAAATTCCCCAGCTTGCCGATTTCGTAAAGACCGTCCTCCAGGACACCGAAGCCGACAAGAGCCTTACCATGAATCTTAACCTTGCCCTGGAAGAAGCTGTAGCCAGCGTTCTCCTGAATGCATTCAAGGGCCAGGAAGGCGGAATGGTGGACATAGAGGCCGTCCTGAGGAAGGATTCCCTGGAATTCCTTATCTCGTTCGAGGGCAAGCCTTACAATCCCAATGCGGCCGACGGCACCGACGTTGCCCTGGCCGACGGAGACCCTTCCTGGGAAGGCCTGGGAATGTTCCTGGTGAGGAAGATCATGGATTCCGTAACCTACAGCTATACCGGCGGGGTAAACTGCCTGAGAATGGTAAAACACTTATAGGATATGTCTTCACTGGATAAACGCATAGTAAAGGAGGGTATCACCTTTGACGATGTCCTCCTCGTGCCTGCCTATTCGCAGGTGCTTCCCAATCAGGTATCGCTCAAAAGCCGTTTTTCCAGGAATATAAGCCTGGATTCACCCTTCATATCGGCAGCTATGGATACGGTCACCGAAGCAGAGATGGCAATAGCTATGGCCATTTCGGGAGGCATAGGCGTAATCCATAAGAATATGGCCATTCCCGCCCAGGCTGCAGAGGTCGCCAAAGTCAAGGAAAAGGGCCTTAAAGTGGCGGCAGCCGCAGGAATAGGAAAGGATATGATGGAAAGGGTGGGCGCCCTTGTGGAAGCCGGGGCCGATGCAATAGTCCTGGACAGCGCACACGGCCATTCCAAAGGTGTTATTGACGCCCTTAAAAACGCCAAGGCAGCCTTCCCGGACACTGATTTCGTTGTAGGAAACATCGCCACGGCAGAGGGCGCAAAAGCCCTGATAGAGGCTGGTGCCGATGCCGTCAAAGTTGGAATCGGCCCTGGATCCATCTGCACTACCCGCATAGTTTCCGGAGTAGGAGTCCCGCAGCTCACGGCCATAGCCGAAGCAGCCGAAGCCGCCGGGGATATCCCGGTGATTGCCGACGGAGGGCTGCGCTATTCAGGCGATGTAGTGAAAGCGCTTGCCGCGGGGGCATCGGCCGTTATGTGCGGTTCTATGTTCGCCGGTACGCTTGAGTCTCCCGGAGAAGTGATCGACGGGCAAAAGTGCTACAGGGGAATGGGGTCGGTGGAAGCGATGCAGCAGGGGAGTGCCGACCGCTATTTCCAGAACGGAGGCGGAAAGCTGGTACCGGAGGGTGTCGTGGCCACTGTTCCTTTCAAAGGAAGCGTAAAAGACGTTCTCTTCCAGCTCGAGGGCGGCCTCCGCTCCGGTATGGGCTACACCGGCAGCTCTACTATAGAGGAGCTGCATAAAGCCCGTTTTATCAAGATTTCCCCTGCAACTGTAAGGGAGAACCATCCTCACGACGTTTCCATAGCAAAACAGGCACCCAATTATAAAGGATAGACAGTTATGCATCAGGGTTTTGAAAAGATGAAGGCCGATTTCCGGGCCGCTTTCGGGACTTCCTTCGATTTCCTCAGGGACAGGGCTATCTACGACACGCCCCTGTACCGTTTCCTGGAGAGGATGCCAAAAGGATCGGACCTTCACGCCCACGCCGATGCCGTACTGCCTATGGAACTGCAGGTTGAATTCCTGAAAGACCATCCGGAACTTGTAATTACGCCCGACTGGCAGATTCGTTTTATCGGCCCGGGAGTGCCGTATGGCAGCCGGACGATGAAAGAATGCCTTGAGGACGGGCTTACTGCCGATGATTTCGAGCGCTGCTGGACTATCGGAGGTGCACCCCGCAACGGCTATGTTTGGGACTGGTTCGAGGGCATTTTTACAAAGTGCGGTGCCATATGCACCACTCCTGCCCTGGTACAGGATTACTATACGAGGGTGATGCTCTACTACCACAGCATAGGCGTGGAGCACCTGGAACTGAGGAGCCCTTTCTTCGGCACCAGGGAAGATGCCATAGCCCGGGCCCAGGCCTATATCAGGGCCCTTCACAAAGTAAGGGAGACCGACCCTCTGTTCACTCTCTCCATCGTAGCCTGTGCCGGCAAGAACGACGCCTGGGACCCTCTGTTCGACATCCTTATGGATAACGCCATCTGGGTGCTCAAGAATGTCAAGGACGGCCGTTACGACCTTGTAAAGGCCCTTGACATAGTGAATGACGAAGACCGTTCCTACTCGCTTGCCCGTTACGAGGAACGTATCCGCAGCATCCTTATGCACAATCCCGGACTCAGGCTCACCCTGCACGCGGGAGAAAGCCTCAGGGGAGAAAATGGAGAAATCGCAGTCGCCCTGCGCTGCGGCACCAACCGTCTGGGACACGGTTTCAATCTTTACCGCTATCCCGAACTTGAAAAGGCCGTGCTGGAAAAGGGTATCTGTATGGAGATATGCCCGGTGTCCAACGCCGCGCTCGGATACTGCAGCGATTTCTCGCAGCATCCGGCAAAGCAGTATATGCAGTCCGGAATTCCGATCGTGATATGCTCGGACGACGCAGCATATCAGTCCAGAAGCGTACTGACGGGCGATTATCTTGCGGTTACGGTAGGATGGGACCTGAGCCTGGAACAGCTGCACCAGCTGTGCCGCAACTCCATAGACTATTCCTTCCTGATTCCCGAGCGCAAACGAGCCCTGCTCAAATGGTGGGAAAAGGCCTGGGACGCTTTCCTTGAATCCTAACCCTTGTACTGGATTGCCAGCAGGGTAATATCGTCGCTCTGCTGGGCCTCACCGACGAAATCCTTGACAGAATCCAGCACAGTCTTCACAATTGCAGAAGGCTGGCGGGCCGCATCCGTGCCGGCAACACAGTCCAGGATCCTGTCTTCTCCGTAAAGATGGTGGTCCGAATTCTCTGCTTCGCTTAAGCCGTCTGTGTAAAGGAATATCACTGTATCGGAATCCAAATCGGTTTCCTGCTGAACGAAGCGGGTATCGGCATCTACACCGAGGGCGATGTTCGACTCTACTCCCAGCACGCCAGTACCCTTCTTCCCTATGAGTATAGGGGCATCGTGACCCGCATTGCAGTACTGCAGATGCCCGTTTTTCAGATCCAGGGCTCCTACGAAGAAGGTCACGAACATCAGTGAATCATTATTTGTACAAAGCGACTTGTTTAGCTGCGACACTATGGCTTCAGGGCTGTCCTGATGGGCCGCTACAGTTCGGAAAACGGAAATTGACACCGCCATAACCAGCGCTGCCGGAACACCCTTGCCGCTGACGTCTCCGATGCAGAAGAAGAGCTTGCCGTCACGCAGGGAGTAGTCATAGAGGTCACCTCCCACGGCCTTTGCCGGCTTAAGGATGCTGTATATGTCTATATCATTGCGCTCCGGATAGGGAGGAAACACTTTGGGCAGCATTGCCATCTGGATGTCTCTGGCAATGTTCAGTTCGCTTTCCAGCGCTGCGCGGTGAGCAGTTGCATCGGTAAGCTGGGATATATAGCGGCTGAGTGAATGCTCCATATTCTCGAAGGAATCCCTTAGGAGCAGTATCTCGTCGTGTTCCTTTATCTGCGGAAGGGGAGTGTCGAAATTGCCCTTTGCAACTTCACCTGCGCTTTCTGCCAGCTGCCTTAGCGGTTTAGTGGTTTTCCTGATGCTGAAGTAGCAGAGCACGAAGACAATGAGAAGGCCGATTCCGATAAGGCAGAGGATTACCGCACCTATCACATAGCCGAAGAAGTGGACCGCCATATTGGGGACGACCGTGGCGACGGACCACTCGGTGCGGCGTATGGGGGCGTAATAGACATACGCATCAATGCCGCCTATTTTAGCGAAAGTACGGCCGCTTTCACCTGCAAGCATCTTCCTGCCAAGATCGCGGTATGCGGCGTAAACCGTATCAGGACTGTGGAAGAAATTGTTTTTGAGCAGGTTTTCATTGTCGGGATGGGCAATATAGTCACCATCCTTGCTGATTATGAAACTGTAACTGCGGTCCTCAGGATTATCTCTCGCAATGCGGTCCTGGTTATCCTTGGCATCCATATCGGAGAGCTGCTTCCACAGCCATTCCAGCGAGATATCGGCCCCGAGTACACCTACAATTCTTTTTTTGCTGTCCTTGACGGGAAGGCTGTAGGTGCAGAGTATGGCCTTGGCGCCGGCATCGTCAAAATACGGGTCGCACCAGTAGCCTTCAGGATGCTCCATTCCACCCCGGTACCATTCGGCATTCAGGTAGTCGTGCCGCGACGATCCTATCTCCGACACCTTAGCTTCGCCGTTGGCGTCAAAACTGGCATAAATCTCGAACCATTTACCTTCAGAACGGTAGTAATTGGGCTCGAAACCCACTCCCAGTCCAGTCAGATGGTGGTTTATCTCCAATTCGCTCAAGAGAGATTCCGACATACGCCTGGGTTCGTTCAGATAGAACTGGACCTCGTCCACGTTGTTGAGGGCCGATATTTCAACGGCACTCAGCATTGCACTCAGCTGGGCGTTGGTGAGTTCCAGGTTGTCGTGGAAGTGCTTGTCCATCACGGCGGTGATACCGGCAGCCGCAAACAGCGACACCAGCGCGGATATCGCAAGCATTGTCACCAGGGTGGTGAGTATGACGCGCCGCGTAAGTCTGCGGGCAAATGACTGGAATCTCATCTTTATAGCGCTCATCTTTTAATCTTTGCAAAGTTAGTAAAAGTAATTTAGCTATCGCAAAAAAAAGAGACCGGCATTGTTCAATACCGGACTCTTTGTAAGGGACAGGCGGGGCCATAAGCCGCTTTCTGTTTTTGAATCTGTCATTTATCTTCGCAACCTACCCCCCGGCATCGGACGGGCCGCCCTCATCTGCCGGTATATTTGGTCTTGCAGGCCCGGACAAGCTACCCGCGGCAGGTCGCCCTGCGGCGTCGTGGGCTCTTACCCCGCGTTTTCACCCTTGCCGGAAACCGGCGGTCATTCTCTGTTAACTTGTCTGAAGATTACTCCCCACTGCGCTTTCCGCAGACGGGTGCCCTTTCCTGTGCGGACTTTCCTCGGCAGGATATCCCGCCGCGACAGATCGTCCCGCCTTTCGTGCTGCAAAGGTAGTACAAAGCGCTGAAAAAAGCAAGAGGGGACTATTCCAGGGAGGAGAGGACGGCTTCCACCTCATCATAGCCATAACCCCTTCCAAGGCCGTATTTAAGCAGTTTGAGGCGTTTCTGGGGGTCGCCCTCCAGACTGTGCGCCTTCGAGCTCATCAGTTTCCGCAGTATTTCATCGGCCTTTTCAGGCTCAATCTCGGAAAGGGCGGCGTCTATCAGGGAGTCCGAAATTCCCTTGGAGCGCAGTTGGAAACGTATCTTGACAGGTCCCCAGCCCTGAAGTGAGGCTTTTTCCCTGGCAAAGGCCGATGCATACCGGCCGTCGTCGATAAAGCGGTCTTTCAGAAGGGAATCCAGGATTTCTCCGGCGGCCTGTGCATCTCCTTCAAGCTCCTTTACGAGCCTGCGGAAAACGACGGAGCTGCAATACTCGGCCCTGGCGCAGTTGCGCTGCCATTTCGATAAAGTCCTGTCCTTGTCCATAATCAGAAATTGAGACCGGCCGAAAGGTACACGCCTACGGTTTTGGTAAGGGAAGACCAGTGCACGTCAAACTTGAAGGGCCCGAGTATGGTGTTGTACGCATAGCCCAGACCGCCACCGTAAATAGGTTCGCCGTACTGGAACTGCTGGAAGGTGAAGAAGTCGTAGGAAACGTTCCCCATAGCAGTGATATAGTGGTTCTTTCCAAGACGCAGCCTTGCATCCAGCCTTGCCAGCGCCAGATAATTCCTGCGGAAAGCGGCATTGTCTATGCCGATGAAGGGAATCTGCTGCTCAGCATAGCGACCCCGCATATCTCCGCCTATGATATTTGCGAATACCAGCGGGATGTCGTCACCGAAGATAAAGCGGAGCGAACCCTGGGGTATGAGGGTGAAACGGCCGATACTTACGGGCATCTGGCCGTCCATAGCAAGTATGCCGAACAGGGGAGGCTTTGACGCCCAGCCCTCTACCATACGGGTGATCAGGTCGTAGCGGATACCGGCCGATATGCCCTGGGTGGGGAAGTAATCGTTGTCCTGGGTTTCCACCCTGCCTTCCACGAACAGACCGGGATAGTCCTGGGAAAGGTTGGTGGGGTCGTAGTCGCCGATGACTTCGCTGGCCAGTATCTTCACTATGCGGTAATAGTCGTTCTGGATGCCGGCCTTAACGTCAAAGCGGGACCACTGCATATTGGACAGATACATTTCCTGGTGGGCCTTCAGGTACGACACATTGAAGAGATTGGTCCCGGAGAGGAAGTTGTTGCGGTCGGTCCAGCGCAGGTTGGCCCTCAGATTGATCGTGGGAATCTTGGGCGCATCGTAGGTATAGTGAAGGTCAAGGTAGGGATTGCCGCTGATGCGCGCCGTCATATCCAGGGCGTGCCCGCGCATCGCATTGGTGTTGAGGCCTATGTTCAGCAGCACGCTGATGAGTTCCTCGGAATCCACCCTCATCCCTACGCCTAGCTGGTGCATCGGCCCTCTCTTGCACAGTATACGGAGGGTATATGGCTCATCGGTACCCCGCAGCTCGTAGTTTACAAAGTCGTAGCTGCCCTTGCCGAAGATGGTGGCGATATCCTCTTCAATGAGCCGACGGTTGGTGATGGAATTGGGACGGACGTACATCTTCGAAAGGAGATAATCGGCATCCCGGGCCGATATACCCACGAATTCGATGTTCCCGATCACTACGTTTTCCAGGCCGATGTCGTGCGCCCGCGGACGTTCGATACGGAGGGTGTCGCTGCCCACGCTGGCTCTCACGGCCTTCAGCTGCGTAGCCGCCTCCTTTGCACATTCGTAGCCTCTCCGCTGCATCGTGTCCATAGCAACCTTATTGAAACTCATAAGGTTATACTCATCCAGGTTAGGGTGTATGCGCACGTCCACGTCCTTGATGTTCCTTTCGAACGAGTCGTTGGACAGCATATCCATACCCCTCCAGGCGATATCGGCAAGATTCGTTATTTCTTCGGCCTTCATCACCGGGGTGGAAAGGTCTATGCCGATGATGATATCGGCCCCGAGCTCACGCGCGATGTCCACGGGGAAGTTGTTACGCATCCCTCCGTCCACCAGGATCATACCCTTGGTACGTACCGGAGCGAAGAGTCCGGGAATGGACATAGTGGAACGCAGGGCCAGGTTTATGGAACCGTCGTGCCATATCTTGGCCTTTGCCGATGCAATGTCGGTAGCCACGCAGGCAAAGGGGATGGGGAAGTCCCAGAAGGAGGTTGAATCACTGTATGCGACTGTCCTCGAGGCAATTATATGGTTTACATTCTGCCCGTAGACAAGGCCGGAAGGAAGGCTTCCAAGAAGATTCTGGCTGATTACCCGGTTTAGGCTTCCCTTGCCTTCGTAACCGAGGTGTATAGTACGGTCGGTGGCTGACGCAAAAGGAAGATCTCCGGAAATGTAGGACTTGAAATCGTCGGAACGGTAGTAGAAGGGGAGGCTAAGCTGGAAGCGGTTCTTGTAGCGGATCTTGGAATAGGGCAGGTATGAGCGGTCCACGCGGTCGCTCAGGGCAAGGTCCCAGTCCAGGGTATGGATAAGCGTATCCAGATAGCCAGTGCTGTAACCCAGCGAGTAAAAACCGCCCAGAAGGCCGCCCACGCTGGTTCCGACTACCAGGTCTATGGGCAGTTTATACTGGTCTATATACTGCATTGCGCCCACGGTAGCCGCACCTTTTGCACCGCCGCCTGAAAGCACCAGGGCGACGGTGGGACGCCGCTTCCTTATTTCCGCCATACGGGCTTTCATCTGCTCTACGGCGAGGGAATCGCCGGGGGAAAGGCCGAAGGAAGAGGAAACGCGGTCCTGAGCCAGGGCTGAGCCAAGGCCGGAGAGCACGAGAAGCAGTATGAGGCTCAAACGTTTCATAGCTGGGATTCACTTCTGTGTTTGCCTGCGAGAAGGCCGCAGGCTGCATCAATATCCTCACCGCGGGATGCCCTGATGGTTGCGGTGACGCCGTGGCTTTCCAGCCTGGCCCGGAAGGCTTCCATCTTTGCGGGAGGACAGCTTTCATAGGGGAAGTCGGGGATACGGTGGAAACGTATAAGGTTAACCCTGCATTCCAGGCCGCGCAGGGCCTGGGCGAGGGCATCGGCGTGGGCGAAATCGTCGTTCCATCCTTCGAAGACGGTGTACTCGAAACTCACCCGGCGCTGGCCGCTGAAATCGTATTGTTTTATGAGCCGTATTATTTCGCTGATGCTCCAGGCTTTCTGGGCGGGCATCATTTCGGCCCTTTCCTGGGGGAAGATATTGTGTAGGCTCACTGCGAGATGGCAGCGGCTGCTGTCCAGGAATTCTTTCAGGCGGGGGAGGACTCCTATGGTGGAGAGGGTGATCCGTTTCGGGCTCCAGCCAAGGCCCCAGGGGGCGGTAAGGATCTCCAGCACCCGTTTTACCTGTTCCCAGTTGTCCAGGGGCTCTCCCATACCCATAAACACACAGTTGGTAAGTTCATCGGCCTCTTCGATCTTGAAGAACTGGGAGAGTATGGCCGCTGCATCCAGGTTTCCGTGGAAGCCCTGACGTCCGGTCATACAGAAACGGCAGCCCATCTTGCAGCCTGCCTGGGACGACACGCAGAGGGTTTTGCGCTCTCCGTCTGGAATCATAACCGCTTCTACCGCATTGGAGCTGTCACCGCCCACCGGGAAGAGGTATTTGACGGTACCGTCGGCCGACTTGGATTTTGCGATTGGATGCACCCAGCCGGGTTCCCACTCCTTTTCCAGGGCTTCCCGCCCGGCTTTGGAGAGGTTGGTCATCTGGGCAATTTCGCTTACTCTGTTCACATACAGCCATCTGGCAATCTGTTTCCCTGCAAAGGGGGGCAGACCGGCCTGTACGGCTATCCGGGAAAGTTCTTCCGGAGTTTTTCCCACAAGTGAGCGTTTCATATTGCAAAAATAATAAAATATTCCGTAAATTTGTGGTCGCGGTCCAGGATGCCCGCACAACAAATAAAGAAAACGAGATATATGGCAAAAGAAGTGACAGGGGCCGATGTAAACGCCGCCAAACTGAAGGCGCTGCAGGCCACCATCGACAAAATTGAGAAAGACTACGGCAAAGGTACCATAATGAAGCTGGGAGACCAGCCCGAATGGGATGCCGACCAGGTAATCCCCAGCGGTTCCATTGCACTGGACCACGCCCTGGGCATCGGCGGATATCCCAAAGGCCGGATCATAGAAATCTACGGACCGGAAAGCTCCGGTAAGACCACGCTGGCCATCCACGCGATCGCACAGGCCCAGAAGGCCGGCGGCATCGCAGCCATAATAGATGCCGAGCACGCCTTCGACCGCAGCTACGCAAAGGCCCTGGGAGTGGATCTGGACACCCTCCTCATTTCCCAGCCCGACAACGGCGAACAGGCCCTCGAGATTGCCGACAACCTCATCCGCAGCGGCGCTATGGACATAGTGGTCATAGACTCCGTTGCAGCCCTTACCCCGAAGGCGGAAATTGAAGGCGAGATGGGCGAGAACAAGGTAGGTCTCCAGGCCCGCCTGATGTCGCAGGCACTCCGCAAGCTTACCGCGAACATCTCCAAGACCGGCACCTGCTGCATCTTCATCAACCAGCTGCGCGAGAAGATCGGCATAATGTTCGGCAACCCCGAAACCACCACCGGCGGCAACGCCCTCAAATTCTACGCTTCCGTGCGTCTGGACATCCGCCGTACAACCCAGATCAAGGACGGTGACGAGGCCCTGGGCAACCACGTGAAGGTTAAGGTGGTCAAGAACAAGATGGCCCCTCCTTTCAAGAAGGCCGAATTTGACATCGTCTTCGGAGAAGGCATCTCCCGCAGCGGAGAAATCGTGGATCTGGGCGTGGAACTGGGCATAATCCAGAAATCCGGTTCCTGGTTCAGCTATAACGACAGCAAGCTGGCCCAGGGCCGCGAAGCCGTCAAGAAACTCATCCTGGACAATCCCGAGCTGGCCGAGCAGATCGAAGCCCGCATCCGTGAGGAAATGAGCAAGGTCCAGGACTAATCGCTTTAAAGATGAAAAGAGCCTTATTATTGATTGCACTTGCTATAGCAATGCTTTTTACCGTCAGTTCCTGTGACATCGACGTGTCCATCCGCGCCACCGCACAGGCCGAGATTTACTATCCGAACGGCAGTACATTTGTTACCCCGGCTATGACTTTCGGTCCCTTTACCCATCGTACCCTTACGCAGAACCAGCTTCGCGGTATGTTCGAAGACGTGTGCAGGGGTGCCAATATGGATTTCATTTCGGCCGATTTCACCGTGGACCTGAGGGATGAAATCACTCACAAACATCTCCAGACCACCCTGTACGGGGTATCTTTTAACAACATCACCGGAGAGTTTGACTTCGCGGAACTGAAAGTTACCTATTAGCTATCACGCAATGTGAAAGAAGTCCGGCGTGCTCCTCAGAGAGTGCGCCGGCTTTTTTCAAGCCATCCAGCGTGCACTCCACTTCAGGGTTGTGACTACGGTACAACACTATGGAATGGGCTTCGGCCTTTGAAATATAAGGATGCCGCGAGAGTTCATCTTCGGACAGTGTCCAAAGCGGGTAGGGGACAGGCCTGCTGCAGTTTATCAGATCCCTTATCGCATCCAGTTTATCGGCATCGAAACGATATATCTCCAGCAGCTGCTCAACCCTTGAGTATCCCCTTAGCGCTTCCCTGTAGGAAATGATCTTGGAAGCGTACCAGGGGCCGATTCCGGGCAATGAGACCAGAGCCGTGCTGTCGGCTTTGTTTATGTCCAGGCGCGGTATTTCAATCCAGGGTTCAAGGCGGGAGTAAACCGAATCGGCCACGACGAAGGATTTGGCGAAGTCTTCCCTGCGGCGGAAGCGGCCGCCCTTCCGGCGGTAATTGTCTATCGCGAGGGCCTGCTTTTCGGAGAAACCCAGCCGCTGCAGGTCTTCCACCGAGACCGTATTCGGATTGAAACGGAAGTTCTCCACCTTCCTCCCGGGACTCTGCTCACGGATCCGCACGGCCCCGGGACTGTGCGACGAGTTTTTCCTTACTGTGACAGGGCCCTGTTCCGGGAGGGGTTCAGAGCCTATGATCTGCTGCGCCAGCGCACGGTCCACTACATAGACCGTATCCGGCGAATCGTGATTTGAAATTATCTTCTCCTGCGCCGCCCTGTGCACAAAAAGTGCAACCTGGTATCCCAGAATAAGGAAGACCAGGGCAATAGCGCCGGTTACGAAACTGGCCGAAAGGCCGCTGCGCTCCTTCTCATTCCCGTTTGGCATCGTCCCCGGATCCGGCTACTACAATTACTATTTCTCCTTTGGGCTCGTGTTCTGAAAACCACTGCGCAAGCTCTCCCAGCGTTCCGCGGTGGTGTTGTTCGTGTATTTTGGAAATCTCGCGTGCAACGGAGCAGCGGCGATCCGGGCCGAAGGCTTCGGAAAGCTGCTGCAGGGTTTTGACGAGACGGTAAGGCGATTCGTAGAAAACGATGGTACGCGGCTCCTGGGCAAGGGCGCGGAGCCTGGTCTGGCGTCCTTTCTTCTGGGGAAGGAAGCCTTCGAAGACAAAGCGGTCGCAGGGCAGTCCGGAAGACACTATGGCAGGGATGCACGCAGTGGGGCCGGGCAGGGTCTGGACTGTGATGCCTTCGGCCGCACAGGCACGTGCAAGCAGGAAACCGGGGTCGGAAATCCCGGGGGTGCCTGCGTCGCTCACCAGGGCGACGTTAAGACCGCCGAGTATCCTTTCCTTCACCAGTTCCACAGTCTGGTGCTCATTGTATTTATGGTGGCTCTGGAGCCTGGCGTGGATGTCGTAATGATGGAGCAGGACAGACGTGGTCCTGGTGTCTTCGGCCAGCACCAGATCCGCCTCCTTGAGGATACGTATGGCCCTGAGCGTCATATCCTCGAGGTTTCCGACAGGGGTGGGTACTATGTAAAGGATGCCAGCCATCAGCCAATCTTTTTGCGTATTGCCATCATAAAATTATGCACCGGGGCCGATGAAAAGTCCCAGTCGGGGAACTTGGCGCAAAGATAGTCATAGGCCGCTTCCAGGCTGTCTGCTTCGTTCAGTTCGCGGAGGGTGTCCTCATACAGGGGGACGTTTTCCTTGAAGAGCGTCTTGACAAAAAGGGCCCGGTCGTAAAGGGAGATGCCGCTGCGGATGTTCTTTACCGGGAGACCGGGCTTGTCTGTCCACCAGTTGAAGGGCTTCGGTCCTTCGACAGGCCCTTCGACTGGCTCAGGGACCGGTTCTGCGGCAGGCCCTTCGACAGGCTCAGGGACCTCAGGAACCGGCGCCTCGACAGGCTCGGGAAGCGGACTCTGAGCTTGTCGAAGAGCCGCCTGGTCGGGGAAATCCTCCTCAAGGTCCACTTCGGTGAAATCCACGGCTTCATCGGCCTGGTCCTGAAGGCTGGCGATGCGTTTTTCTATCTCATCGGCCTTAAGGCGAAGCTCCCTGAGTTCATCCAGACAATCTTTCAAAATTTCTGTATGCGTTTTCTCCATAAATGACTATATTTGCATTTAGTCTTCACTAGCAAAGTTAAGGAAATGTTTTTAGAAAATGCAAAAAAAACGGGCTGCATCGAAGTAATTTGCGGCTCAATGTTCTCCGGAAAGACGGAAGAGCTTATCCGCAGGCTTAAAAGGGCACAGTTTGCCAAGCAGAAAATAGCCACATTCAAGCCTACGATAGATAAACGCTATTCGGAACTCGACGTAGTCTCGCACGATTCCCACAGCATTTCCTGCACTCCCATAAAGAGCCCCTCGCGTATGCTCCAGATAGACCCGGACGTCCAGGTCGTGGGCATAGACGAGGCCCAGTTCTTCGACGAATCCCTGGTGGAAGTATGCCAGACCCTCGCCAACCGCGGCGTCAGGGTAATAGTGGCGGGACTTGATATGGACTATCTTGGAAAGCCTTTCGGCCCCATCCCCGGCCTTCTCGCAATCGCCGAGGACGTCCAGAAGGTCCACGCCATCTGCGTCCGCTGCGGCTCCCTGGCCAACCATTCACACCGTCTGTCGGACAGCCGAAAGCTGGTCGTGCTCGGTGAGAAAGACACCTACGAACCCCTATGCCGTGAGTGCTACGTAAAAGCGCTCGAAGAAGACGAAAACAGCAAATAACAGGACTATGATAAAGATTGACGTAAGCGGCTGCGCTCCCTTTGCTGCGCAGGACCTTTGTGAAAAGTATATCGGCAAGGCCCTCGGGGCTTTTGACGTGCTGATGTCCGGAAGCGGCGCCGGCAATGACTTCCTCGGATGGAAACAGCTTCCCTCCGAGACTCCCGAGAGCCTAATCAAGGACATCGAAGGAGTCTGCGCCAGCTGGAAGAAGCTGGGCGTAGACCTTGTAATTGCCATCGGCATCGGCGGCAGCTACCTTGGCGCAAAATGCGTCATAGAGGCCCTGAGCCACAATTTCGCACGTGAAATGGGTGCAGGGGATGCACCTTCCGTGGTCTTTGCGGGCAACAATCTCTCCGAAGATTACCTCGCCGAACTGATGGATCTGGCCGGCAAGCGCAACGTCGCCTGCATAGTCATATCCAAATCCGGCACCACCACCGAGCCTGCCGTGGCCTTCCGCGTCTTCAAGCAGTATATCGAAGAGCGCTATGGCAAACAGGAGGCTTCCGTACGCATAGTCGCAATCACCGATGCCGTCAGGGGCGCACTGAAAACCTTGTCCACCCAGGAGGGTTACCGTACATTCGTGGTTCCCGACGATGTGGGAGGGCGTTTCTCCGTCCTTACCCCTGTGGGTCTGCTGCCCATCGCCGCAGCCGGCTTCGACATCCGCGCCCTTCTGGAAGGTGCAGCAGAGGAGCAGAAAGCCCTTCAGCAGAAATCGGCCTCCAATCCCGCCGTGGTCTATGCGGCTGTCCGCAACCTGCTTCACGGAGAGAATGGCCGCAGCATCGAGATTATGGTGAATTACAATCCCAAGCTCAGTTTTGTGGCCGAATGGTGGAAACAGCTCTACGGCGAATCCGAAGGCAAGGACGGCAAGGGTATCTTCCCCGCAAGCGTAAACAATACGGCCGACCTTCACTCAATGGGACAGTTCATCCAGGAAGGCAGCCGTCTGATGTTCGAGACCGTAATCAATGTGGAAAAGGCCAGCCGCTCCGTAGTCATAGGGGAGGACCCCCAGAATCTGGACCAGCTCAACTTCCTTGCCGGGAAACACGTGGAGCATTGCAACCGTATGGCTATGCTTGGCACCAGGATCGCCCATATCGACGGCGGAGTGCCCCAGATTAGCGTTTCCATAGAGAAGATAGACGAAAGGAATCTGGGAGCTCTGCTGTATTTCTTCGAATTCGCCTGCGGCGTGAGCGCCTATACCCTGGGTGTGAATCCTTTCAACCAGCCCGGCGTAGAGGCATACAAGAAGAATATGTTCGCCCTTCTGGAGAAGCCCGGCTACGAACAGCAGACCGAGCAAATCCGTAAACGCCTGTAAGACAATGCGCACAAAGTATGTATTCGTAACCGGAGGTGTGGCATCTTCCCTTGGTAAGGGAATTGTGGCGGCATCTCTGGCAAAACTCCTGCAGGCAAGGGGCCTGAGAGTGACCATACAGAAATTCGACCCGTATCTGAACATAGATCCGGGCACCCTCAATCCCTACGAACACGGAGAGTGCTACGTAACCGAAGACGGGGCCGAGACCGACCTTGACCTTGGCCACTACGAGCGCTTCCTCGGTGTCTATACTTCCAAGGCCAACAATGTCACTACCGGAAAGATATACAACACGGTAATCACCAAGGAAAGGGAGGGTGCATATCTTGGCAAGACCGTCCAGATCGTCCCCCATATTACCGACGAAATCAAGCGCAGGATGCTGCTGCTCGGCAAGACCGGCCGCTTCGACGTCATTATTACCGAAGTAGGAGGAACCGTGGGCGATATGGAATCCCAGCCCTTCGTGGAAGCTATGCGTCAGCTCCAGTGGGAACTCCCCGAAGAGGACTTCCTCTCCATCCACCTCACCCTCATCCC
The DNA here is from genome assembly GCA_017961015.1 of Bacteroidales bacterium. Taxonomy (GTDB): domain Bacteria; phylum Bacteroidota; class Bacteroidia; order Bacteroidales; family UBA932; genus Cryptobacteroides. The sequence goes on from JAGCYC010000011.1 coordinate 16,817, forward strand.
TTATCTGAGGGCGGCTAAGGAGCTCAAGACCAAGCCCACCCAGCATTCCGTCCAGGAACTGCAGTCCCTCGGCGTCCATCCGGACATCATCGTGTGCCGTACGGAGAAATCCCTTACGCCCGAGCTGCGCCGAAAGATCGCCCTCTTCTGCAACGTAAAGCCCGGACACGTAATCCAGAGCATTGACGCCTGGAGCATCTATCAGGTACCGCTGAACCTGGAACAGGAGCGTCTGGACCAGCTGGTTGTCAACAAACTGGAAATCAAGGGCACCCACGCTCCGGACCTGGAAGCGCTCAAGTCCTTCCTCCGGAGGTTGCGCCATCCCGAAAAGGAAGTGCGGATCGCTCTCGTAGGAAAGTACGTAGAGCTGCAGGATGCATACAAATCTATACTGGAAAGCTTCGTACACGCAGGCGCCGCCAACCTTTGCAAGGTAGAGGTGGTCTCCGTATCGGCCGAACAGGTTACCGCCGACAACGCCGAATCCCTGCTCGGGCAAATGGACGGCATCCTGGTTGCCCCGGGCTTCGGCGAAAGGGGACAGGAAGGAAAAATCTGCGCAGTCCGATTCGCACGCGAAAGCGGCATACCCTTCTTCGGAATCTGCCTTGGAATGCAGATGGCAGTGGTGGAATTCGCCCGCAACGTCCTCGGCTATGCCGATGCCGCCACCACCGAAGCCGATCCTCTCACCACCCATCCCGTGATTGACCTGATGGCAGATCAGAAGACAACCACCATCAAGGGCGGAACTATGCGTCTGGGTGCCTACAGGTGCCATATTGCCAAGGGCAGCCTTGCATACAGGATATACGGCGAAGAGGAAATCTCCGAACGTCACCGTCACCGCTATGAATTCAACAATGCCTACCTGGAGCAGATCGAGGCTGCAGGTATGAAGGTGAGCGGCTGCAATCCCGACACAGGTCTGGTGGAAATAGTGGAGATACCCTCTCACCCCTTCTTCATAGGAGTCCAGTTCCATCCCGAGCTAAAAAGCCGTCCCGAACATCCCAACCCCATCTTCGACCATTTCGTGAAGGCGGCCATCGCACGGAGGGAGGCCAGGCAATGATGCGACGCCTGCTCATCATCTCTGTTACACTACTCGCCTGCGCCTGTTCCGGGGCGCAGGTGAAGCATTATCGGCCCAAGGTACTTCAGGAGTATGTCCACGATGCATCGGCCTATACCCAGGGCCTGTTTTTCCATCAGGATACCCTGTACGAGACAACGGGTCAGTATGGCGAGAGTTCGCTCAGGAAGGTGGACCTTCAAAGCGGCAATCCCTACAGCGTACACCGTTTCTCCTCCAAGTACTTCATCGAGGGTTCCGTAGTGCTGAACGATGTGCTCTATATCCTTACCTGGACTAACAGGGTGGCCTTCCGCTATGATGCCGGAAGCCTCAGCTATATCAAGACACTCTCATATCCGCGTGAGGGATGGGGACTTACCACTGACGGACGCCGCCTTATAGCCTCGGACGGATCGGCCTGGCTGTATTTCCTTGACGAAGATATGAAAGTGGAGAAAAAGCTCCAGGTCAAGCTGGACGGGAAGCCTCTCCGCAACCTTAACGAACTGGAATGGATAAAGGGTAAGATCTGGGCCAATGTCTATCTGACCGATATGATAGCCATTATCGACCCCGACAGCGGAAAGGTAGAAGCCACGCTGGACTGCAGCAATCTGCTGCCGGCAAAACTCAGGACAAGGGAAACGGACGTCCTTAACGGAATTGCAGCAGACAATAAGGGAAATATTTACATCACGGGCAAGAACTGGCCCAGGATGTACAGGATAGAACTTGTAAAACAATAAGATATCGGGGTACCGGACACAGTTCCGGTTGAGATTAAACCCGTTGAACCTGATGCGGTTAATACCGCCGGAGGGAATATTATGAATAAAAAGACTTTTTTTGCAGCGGCACTGTGCGTGCTGCCTCTTCTTGCCGGAGCCCAGGAGCCGGCCGAACGTCTGGACAGCGTAGTGGTCTCGGTTTCCAGGGCCGGAGAAAAGACTCCTGTCACCTTCACAAGCCTTTCAAAGGCCGATCTTGCCTCTGAGGAGATGTCCAAATCACTGCCGATGGCCCTTAACCTCCAGCCTTCCGTGGTCACATACAACGAGGGCGGCACGGGACTGGGGAACTCGGCAATGACCATACGCGGCGTCAAAGGCTCCCAGATAAATGTAACCCTTAACGGCGTAACGCTAAACGACGCCGAGTCCCAGGAGGTATTCTGGGTCAACATCCCGGCCCTTTCCAGCATCCTTTCCAGCGTACAGGTCCAGCGCGGCCTTGGCACAAGCGCAAACGGTCCCGGTGCCTTCGGCGCGAGCATCAATATGAGCACTCCGTCGGCAAGGGATACGCTTTCATTCAGGGCCAGCCTTTCAGCCGGATCCTACGGCACCCTTATGTCCACGGTATCGGCCTCTACCGGGAAACTGCCCTCCGGTTTCTATATGGACCTTAGCTACGCCGTGGGCAGTACGGACGGCTATATCCGCAATGCTTTCGTGAAATCGGCCTCCCTTTATGCCGTTGCAGGCTGGCAGGGCAGACGTAACTCCCTGCGCCTGAGCTATCTGATGGGCGGCCAGAAAAGCGGCATAACCTGGGACGGAATATCCCTGGAGCAATATGAAGCCGACAGACGCTACAACGGAGCGGGGGAGTACACGGACGATTCCGGCAATATCCGCTATTACGACAATCAGACCGACAATTACCGCCAGCACCATATCCAGCTAAACTACACACACTCCTTTGACGGGAGCCTGTATTGGACGACTACTCTGGACTATACGCGCGGCGACGGTTACGACGAATATTACAAGACAAACAGGAAGCTGCCTTCCTTCGGTTTCCCCCAGAATTCCGGCAGGAGCGATATGATATACCGCAAGCAGATGGACAACGACCTGTATGCCCTGAATTCGAATCTGCGCTATCTGGGAAGAAGGCTAAGCCTTAATGCCGGGGTATCGGCCTCACGATACCTCGGAGGGCATTGGGGCGAAGTCCTTTGGGCAAAGACCATCGGCAAAGACTACGACTATCAGGCACTTGACTGGTATTCCAACTTTGGAGCGAAATGGGATCTCTCTGCATACGCTAGGGCCGAATTCTCCATCAACAGTGTCCTCACCGCCTATGCCGATGCCCAGCTGAGGATAGTAGATTATGCCATTGACGGGGCCGATGACGACTGGCTGTCCTACGGCGCCCAGCCCTCCGACCTCCTCTCCTACAAGTCTGTCTGGCCTTTTTTCAATCCCAGGGCGGGCATTACCGCCAATCTTGGAGCCCACAGGTTATACCTGAGCGCCGCCTTCGGCAACAAGGAGCCCGGACGTGGCGACATCAAGGAGAACTACAAGGGCGAAGCCAACCCCCTGGTACCGGAAAAGATGCTGGACATAGAGGCCGGATATGCCTGGAAGGCCGATAAGGCCAGCGCCGGAGTGAACCTTTATCTTATGGAGTACTGGGACATACTGCTGGAAAGCGGAAAACTCTCGAATGCCGGCTATGCAATAAAGGAGAATGTGCCCAGGGGCTGGCGCCGCGGCCTTGAACTGATGGCAGCCTGGGAGCCCTTCAAGTGGCTCGGCCTGGATGCAAACGCCACCCTTTCCGTCAACCGTCTTGCAGAATATACGTCCTACGTACCCCTTGACGATGATTCCGGCCGCACCCACGCCATTTCCTACGGGCAGAGTACGATGCTTCTTTCGCCCTCGCTGATCGGGATGGCAAGGGCTCAGCTAAGGCCTTGGAAAGGGAGCGTCCTGTCCCTGGATGCAAAATACGTCGGCAAACAATATATCGACAATTCGGGTAGGGAAGAGATGGCCATACCGGCATTCTTCGTGATGAACCTGAGCGCAGCGCATACAATCAGGCTCAAAGGTTCTATGTCACTGGAACTGGCCGCATACGTTAACAATCTGTTGAACAGAATGTATTATGCCTATGGTTGGAGATGGGAATCTTACAATGAAAGCAGCGGAGACCTCAGCTACGGGATAGGTGTTTACCCCCAGGCTCCTCGTAATTTCTCTATAAAAGCAAGCCTTTATTTTTAAAATAATTTATTAAGTAAATAAATGTTTAAAATTTTTTTGCAAAAATAGAAAGAATACTTATCTTTGTATCAGAAAAAAAAAGATTGACGCATCATCTAACCTACTTAAACCTTCTCTAAGGTAAAATACACTACTAACTAACCAAAGTTTTATGGCTCGCAGGGATGCGAGCCATAACTTTTTACTGTTGTTCAAGCAGGCCGGGACGGCGTTCGCGTGTGCGCTGGATTGCCTGTTCGTCCTGCCACGCCCGGATGAGCTTGGGATTACCGCTTAGGAGGACTTCAGGGACATCCCAGCCGTTGAATGATGCCGGACGGGTGTAGACAGGAGGGGAGACCAGCCCGTCCTGGAAAGAATCGCTCAGGGCCGATGTCTCGTCGGTCAGAACACCGGGGACGAGGCGGATGATGCTGTCGGCAAGCAGTGCTGCAGGTATCTCACCGCCGCTTACGACAAAATCGCCGACGGAGATCTCGCGGGTAACAAGATGTTCCCTGATACGCTCGTCAATGCCCTTATAATGACCGCATAGAAGGATTATATTCTGACAGAGGGAAAGCTCATTGGCAATGCCCTGGGTAAGGATTTCGCCGTCAGGGGCCATATAGATGACTTCGTCGTAATCCCGCCGGGCCTTAAGGTCCATTATGCAGTTATACACGGGCTCCACCATCATCACCATTCCGGCGTCACCACCGTAACAGTAGTCGTCCACGCTCTGGCGGGGTCCGAGACCATACTGCCGAAGGTCGTGGACCTGGATCTGAACCAGGCCTTTGCGCACTGCGCGGCCGGGGATGGAGTGGGAGAGGGGACTTTCGAGAAGTTCCGGTACGACGCTGATTATATCTATCCTGAGCATATCGGGGGCTTGTTTACCCTGCAAATTTAGCGTTTTATGTTTATTTGGCGAAATTTTCTTATCTTTGTAAGTTATCAAAATGTATAACCATTGAAGATTTTACTATGAGTGAACAAACGAAGCCTGAGGTCCTTGCCGAGACCCCAGATGTAGCACCCCAGGAGCAGGAAGCAGTACCTGCAGCCACCATTTTGGAAGAAGCCAAAGAAGCCGTCGTATCCTTCGCGGACAAATCCCTGGCCGACCTTTCCGCCCTTTTCCAGACCCTGATGGAGAGCGCTGACCGAATGAAGCGTTCGAAAGAGGCCGAAGCTATCAAATCGGCCTTCTATAAGCGTCTCTCCCGTGAAAAGGCCGAGGCAGGCGAGGACGCCACAGTAGTGGAGCCCACCGAGGACAGCACCGAAGATATGGCCACCGTTCCGCTGCAGAGCGGTCCGATGAGCCCCTTCGCCGCAATCGAAGCCGGTTTCAAGTCATTATATATAGATTATAAGAAGGAGCGTGCCGCCTACAACCGCGAGCAGGACGCCCAGAGGGAAGAGAACCTCAAGACCAAGCAGGCCATCATAGAAGAGCTGAAGGCCCTTGTGGAGAATCCCGGAGAGATGAAGGACGCCTTCCCCCGTTTCCGCGATATTCAGAACCGCTGGAGAGAGGCCGGTCCCGTGCCCCAGCAGCAGTTCCGCAGCATAAACGACACCTATCAGCTTTATGTCACCCAGTTCTACGACCTGGTAGACATTAACCGCGAGCTCAGGGACCTGGATTTCCGCAAGAATCTCGAATCCAAGACCGAATTCTGCGAACAGGCGGAAAAGCTGGCCGAACAGGCAAATGTCGTGGATGCCTTCAAGGAACTCCAGAAGCTGCACGAGCAGTGGAAGGACCTGGGCCCCGTCGCCAAGGAATACCGCGAAGCCATCTGGGAGCGTTTCCGTGCAGCAACTGCCGTTATCAACAAGCGCTACCAGGCTCATTTTGAAGAACTTAAGTCCGAACAGGAGCAGAATCTCGCAGCCAAGCAGGCCCTCTGCGAAGAGGTAGAGGAGATTGCCTCCCGCGAGATTGGTTCATCGGCCCAGTGGAACCAGCTGAGCAAGCAGATCGAAGATATCCAGGCCCGCTGGCGCAGCATCGGCTTTGCCACCCGCAAGGAGAATCAGAAGATATACGACCGTTTCCGCGCCGCCTGCGACAAGTTCTTCGAGCGCAAGCGTGCCTCTTTCCACGAGTTCAAGGATTCGATGAATGCCAATCTGGAAAAGAAGATGGCAATCATCGAAGAAGCCGAGGCCCTGAGCACCAGCACCGACTGGAATGCCACCACCGAGCGCTTTATCGAACTCCAGAAGCAGTGGAAGGAGATCGGTGCGGTTCCGCGCAAGAAATCCGAGCTCATCTGGAAGCGCTTCCGCGAGGCCTGCGACAAATTCTTCAAGGCCCGTGACGCCCGTCCGGGAGCCCCGTCTTCATTTGCCGCAAACCTTGCAGCAAAACGGGAAATCATCGCCGCCATCAATGCCTACGAGCCTCAGGATGCCGAAAAGGACGCCCAGGCCGCCAAAGACTTCGCCGAGAAGTTCGCCGCTATCGGCTTTGTTCCCTTTAAGGAAAAGGAGGCCGTGAACAAGGCCTACAGGGATGCGATGAACGCCAAGTTCCCCCGTCAGCACTCCGCTTCACAGGGGCACAAGGGAAGTGCCGAAAGGCGCCCCGTCTCCGAAAAGGACCGCCTGAAAGAGCAGTTCACCCACCTGCAGCAGGAAATCCAGACCTACGAGAACAATATCGGCTTCTTCGGCCTTTCAAAGGGCGCCGAAGCCCTTAAGGCCCAGATGCAGGAAAAGATTGACGCCGCGAAGGAGCGTCTGGAGCAGATTAAAGCCAAAATCCGCGAGGCAGAGAAGCAGGAGCAGAGTCAGGAGTAAACTATGGACAAGAATTCAATTATAGGCTTTGTGCTCATAGCCCTCGTGATGATGGGCTTCTTCGGCTATCAGAGCCACCAGATCAAAAAACAGCAGGCTGCACAGGCCCAGCTGGATTCCATCGCAGCCGTACAGGCACGCGAGCAGTTCGTCCAGGACAGCATTTTCCTTGCCGAACATCCGGAGATCGCAGCCGCACGTGAACAGGCTCAGGCTGTCCCGGCCACCGTTCCGGCCACTGCACAAGCCGTCTATTCCGACCCCCTGCTCAACGCTGCCGTAAGCTCTGCAGAGGAATTCGTAACCCTCGAGAACGAAAAGCTCGAGATTACTTTTACCAGCCGCGGCGGACAGCCCTGGTCGGTAAGGGTAAAGGACTACACCAATTACGACAAGACCGATCTGTACATAATCCGGGAAGGCGGCTCCGACTTCGGCTACGTCATCTATGCCCCTACGGCCATCGATACGCGAAAGTTCAACTTCGGCATCGAAAAGAAAGACGACGCTACCGTGGTAATGAGCCTGCCCCTTTCCAACGGCGGCTGCATCCAGCAGACCTACACCCTCCTTCCGGATTCCTATTCGCTTAACCAGACCCTCGCCCTCGTAGGTATGGACGGTCTCATCCCCGCCAATGTCCAGAGCATAGACGTGGATTTCGAGGCCGATATCCCCCGTATGGAAAAGGGCTACAAGGGCGAAACCCAGTACTCCCGCCTGAACTACTATTTCCCGGACGACAAAAAGCCCGAGAGCATCGGCAACGGACGCAATAACAGCAAGCGTTTCGACAACCGCATAGAGTGGTTCGCCTTCCAGCAGCAGTTCTTCTCGGCCATCCTGAGAGCCCCCAACAACTTCTCCTACGGCGAGTTCTCCATCAACTTCGCCCCCAAGGACGACGCTGAGGGCAAGCTTATGCACTGCGACGCCCAGATGAGGGCCGATATAAGCAAGAGCCCCCGGATCGAGGTCCCCTTCGAATTCTACTTCGGCCCCAATGACTACAAGGGCCTCAAGGCTTACGGCCACTCTTATGAGAAGGTGATTCCCCTGGGCGGTAAGATTATCGGCTATTTCACCAAGTGGGTCATCATTCCTCTGTTCGACTGGCTGCACAAGGGTATCTCCAATTTCGGCATCATCATACTGCTGATGACCATTTTTATCAAGATAGTGGTGCTGCCTTTCGCCTACAAGAGCTACAGTTCATCGGCCAAGATGCAGGCTCTCAAGCCTTTTATGGACAAGATCAACGCCAAGTATCCCAAGCAGGAGGACGCGATGAAGAAGCAGCAGGAGACTATGGACCTGTACAAGAAGGCCGGCATTTCGCCTATGGGAGGCTGCCTGCCGATGCTTCTGCAGATGCCTATCCTCTGGGCTATGTTCCGCTTCTTCCCGGCGTCCATAGAACTGCGTCAGCAGCCCTTCCTCTGGGCCAAAGACCTGAGCGCCTACGACGACCTCATCCACTGGGGAACCAGCGTCCTGGGAATGGACCACATCTCGCTCTTCGCCCTTCTGATGGCAATCTCGATGTTCCTGTATTCCAAGATTACGATGCAGGGCCAGAACAGCGGAGACGACCCCAATGCCAAGATGATGAGGGCTATGAGCCTGTATATGATGCCCGTGATGATGTTCTTCATCTGTAACAACCTCTCATCCGGACTTAGCTACTACTACCTGCTCTCCAACCTTATTACTATGCTCGAGACCTGGGTAATCAAGAAATGGTTCGTGAATCCCAAGGCCATCCAGGACAAGGTTCTTGCAGCACAGAACAAGCCCGCGCCCAAATCCAAATGGCAGCAGCGTCTGGAAGAAGCCCAGAAGATGCAGCGGGAAATGCAGAAACAGCAGCAGAAGGGACGCAGGTAATGATTTCCGAATCCCTTGAAAGACTTAGAGCGGCCATCCCCGAGGGGGTGGCCCTCGTCGCTGTATCCAAGTTCCATCCGGTGGAACGGATGCTCCAGGCTTACGACGCAGGGCAGCGTATCTTCGCCGAAAGCCGTCCGCAGGAGCTTGCAGCCAAGGTCCCGAAGATGCCAGGCGACGTCCAGTGGCATTTCATAGGGCATCTGCAGACCAACAAGCTCAAACTGGTACTGCCTTACGTCTGTATGGTCCAGTCCGTGGATTCACTCCATCTGCTGGAGGCCATATCGGCCTGGGGAAAGGCTAACGGCAGGACGGTAGATGTCCTTCTTGAACTACATCTGGGTGCCGAAGAGACAAAACAGGGCTTTACGGAAGAAGAGATCCTGTCCATCCTTGCATCTGAAAAACTTGATGGGATTCGTATCAGGGGACTTATGGGTATGGCAAGCAACACCGACGATATGGCGGTGGTCGACGGGGAATTCGACAGGATTGAATCGCTGTTCCTGAAGATCAAGTCAAGCGGCCGGGAAGGCTTCGACCAGCTTTCCATAGGGATGTCTTCCGACTGGCAACTTGCCATCAGGCACGGAGCCACTATGGTCAGGATAGGAACTGATATCTTCGGGCCGAGGGAATACTAGCCCAGCATCTTTGAGATTTGGGAATCCGTGGCATCAGGGGCGATGCTGCGGATTCTTTCTTTAAGCAGAGCGTACGATTCGGAAGGGGAGTGCTCTGTCTTGAGGCCGGATTCCGAGGCGAAAGGGAAGCCGGCGAAGCCGCTGAATGGGGCATCATCTGCAAACAGGGCCTCGGGAGTGCAGAATGAGGAATGCTGCCAGCCGTTGTAAGTAAGGTCGGGACCGCGATAGACGCGGATAATGTCGCCGGTGACTACCCGGCACTGCATCATAAGACGCATCACAAGGGAATCGGCCTGGCCTTTCTTGATTCCAAGCAAAGCCCTGATTTCCTTTATGCCGATGCTGCCGTTTGCCTCAAGATACTCCAGGATCTTTTTCTGGGAGGCGTCCGGGGCATATTTAGGCAGGGAGCGGCGGTAGTTCAGAAGTTCGCGGTAGAAGGGGATTGTAGCAAATGCGGCCTTTCCTCCCCAGAGGAACTTGCCATATGCTATCTCTCCGCTTTGGACACAGGGTATTTTCCAATCCCAGGGTGTATAAGTGAGGTTTTCCTGAGTGTCGAACCAGTTGTCCGGATCGGTCATTTCCTCTATTGAGTAGCCGATAATAGGATTCGAGAAAAAGGGCACTATCCCCATTTCCCGTATGACAGAAAGCATTGCCTCCGCGCTGCCAATGCGCGGAGGCTTGCTACTCATTGCTTTCTTGTCAAAAGACATAGTCTGCCGTTAGATGGCCAGCGTAAGCATAAGGGCGCCTACAAGGCCAAGGATGGCGTAGAACTCAGGAAGAGCGGCGTAGATGAGGGTGTTGGTCTGGACATCGTGACCCTGGGAGATACCCACGATACCGTTGGCGCAAACCTGACCCTGACGGATGGCGGACAGCATACATACAAGTCCGACGCCGAGGCCTACACCGAACAGAAGGGGACCGTTGGCGGCAAAGTCGAACTTGTACACCAGGAGCCACATAAAGAATCCGACGAAGCCGTAGATACCCTGGGTGGCCGGAAGGGCCGAGAGGATAAGGTAGCTGCTGGATTTTTCAGGGGCCCTCTTGAGGGCGCCTTCCGCCGCATTTCCGGCGATGGTCGTGCCATAGGCACTGCCGATACCGGCCAGAGAAAGCATCAGGCCGAGACCGAGATAACCGAGAATTTCGTTCATAATCAATTATATTTTAAAACATTTATTTTCGTATCGGATTATAGGCGCGGCCCTTTCCGTCGTAAGCGGAATTCTTGAAGAACTCCAGGAAGTTAAGACGCAGAGGGTGTACGAAGGCGCCCAGGCAGCACATCGCCAGGTTAAGGCTGTGACCTATTATAAGTATGATCGCAAAGGGAATGATGCCGAAACCGCCGTCGCCGAGGGTCATCGTGGCAATGTCGTTGAAGGCTTTGCCAAGCATACCGCCGGCAAGTCCGAGAGCATAGAGACGAAGGTAACTGAGCACGTCACCAAGCAGGCCTGTAACGGTGTTGTAGGTTTCCCAAAGTCCCGAGCCTATGTTCTTGAGCGGATTGCGGTGAATGTCGTTGAAAAGGAAGATTCCCAGCGCACTCAGGACGCCTAGGACTATTACTACCCACTTGGTAATCTGAGCGGGAACGGAAAGTGCCATCGCAAGGACTGCCACTATGACGCCGCCTACTATCAGCAATGTCCATCCCCAGGTGCCCAGGGAGCCCAGGAAACCTTTGTTCTTTGTTGCATATACCGTCTTCACGACCATTGCCAGGCAAAGATGCACTACGCCGATGACAAGCGCCAGGACCATCTGTGCCTCGAAACCGGCGATTGTGCCGGTAATCATTACAGACTTGAGCCAGGCAGGAATCCAGGGAAGTACGGAGATGTCCACACCGAAGAAAGTGTGCATCACTATTCCGACCAGGAAGGTACCTATGCCCAGTATGGTCACAAGCGGAGCCATATCCTTCATACTCTGCACCTTACCCAAAAGGATACCGCCTATGATGAGGACAAGGCCGTAACCGGCGTCACCCATACACATTGCGAAGAACAGCAGGAAGAATACGGAGATGTAAGGAGTAGGGTCAAACTCGTTGTAGTCCGGACGGCCGTACATATCGGTAAGCAGCTCGAACTGGCGTACGAACCAGTTGTTCTTAAGCTTGATAGGGGGATTATCCTCTACCACGGCCTTCTCCTTGAGATAAATGACCGGGCTCTTGTCCAGAAGTTCGCAGACTGCCGCATCGGATTCTGTCGGGGCATAGCCCACAAGTGTCACCACCGTATCTTCGGCTGCAGGCACTGCTGCGACTCCGGCAAGATACAGATCCAGCCTTTGAATGGCGTCCGCACACAGCTTCTCCAATTCAGGGATACGCTGCTTCGCACTTGCGATGCGGCCGAGAGTCTTCTGGAAGTGAGCCTTCTTTTCGGAAAGTTCCTTCTCCTTCTCACTTACGCTGCAGGCAGGGACGCTCACTTCGCCGGGAAGGCTATCCTCGCCGGCTACGACGAAATTGATGCTCTTGTCGTCCTCGCTGATCACAGTGAGGGCATATTCATCGGCCCATTCAGGCGTGAATTGCTTTTTGGCAAGCTGGTGGAAGTGCAGGGGGACCCCGGCTTCACTGAGCCTGTCCAGGATACTGCGGTCAAAACTGCCCCAGGCCTTGAGGGAAAGGACTTCTTTCTCCAGAGCCTTTATATCCACGCTGTCTTCCGAATAGCGCATAAGCTGGCCACCGGCAAGGCGCACTATGTCTCCGTCAATATACTCGGGGACGATGTCCTGAGGAACTTCGGCTTTCCGGAGTCCCTGGATGAGGCCGTCGAGCAGTTCCACCTCTCCAAAGAGCTTCTGGGAATGCTCATCTACCGGCTTGGTGCTGCGGGTGATATCCATAAGCCCGAGGCCCTGGAGATCTTCCAGCAGCTGATCCTGCATCCCGTTGAGCAGAATGAAGGAATATTTGGTCATGGGAGTTATCATACTTCCGAGGCCTCCTCTTCCTCTGCGTGTCGGTTTTTAACTATCTTGGACGATGCCTTTGAGAGGTTCTCTTCGTCTTCCATATAGCGTTTGATCTTGCGAATGGCCTCCTGATAACCGGGAATCTGGACTTTTTCGTAAAGGTTCACCTTCTGCGTGGTCTTCTTGCGCTGATAGTCAAGGATACGCATCTTTTCGCGGTACACCTCCGATTCTATGCCCAGACGGCTCAGGTCCTTCAGGATGCTTACACCGTCGGCATACCACGCAGGCTTCACGAAGGCGTTGAAGGGCTTGAGTTCGTAATGGATCTCGCCCAGGGCGGGGGTTTTGACGCCTGCCACTTTCTTGGTATAAAGATCAACGTCCGTGATGGCCACAAGGCCGGGCTCGAATTCGTTCCAAAGCGCTGCAAGATAGTCGTAGCTCTTAAGGGCTTCTTCCAACTGCTCAATAAGACGGTCGCTGTCGGCCTTGGCCTTTCTCACTTCCAGCCGCAGGGCGCTCTCCTTGTTCTGAAGGGTAGGGAGCGCCCGCTGCCGGACCTTGAGCTGCTTGCCCATCTCCGTCAGCGAGGTTTTATTGTATTGAAACTTGATTGCCATCGAATCTATGCTTTCCAGTATTTGTCCACAAGGGCCTGCCTGATACCGGTCTCGGCGGGAGTAAAGTACTTGGCAAAGAGGGTCCAGGCAGTATCCAGCATCTGTTCAATGCCGATATTCACGTCAATTGCAAGGAGTTCCCGTGCGTAGTCCTTTGCATAGTCCAGGCAGCGGAGGTCGTAGTCGGAAAGGTCGAAACCGTTCTCGAGCTTGGTCTTGGCGTTCTGGGCATCGGCATAAAGTCGCACGGATGCATTCATCACCTGGGAATGGTCCTCGCGGGTTTTCTTGCCCTGCACCAGCTGTTTCAGACGCGACAGGCTGCGGAAAGGATCGATGATGACCTTGCCGGTATCGGTATCGGCCTTGAGGTAAAGCTGGCCTTCGGTGATATAACCCGTATTATCCGGAATGGCGTGGGTGATGTCGCCGTCATTCAGGGTGGTAACCGCTATGATGGTGATGGAACCGCCGGAAGGCAGCTGCACGGCCTTTTCGTAAATCTTTGCGAGGTCGGAATACAGCGAGCCGGGCATCGAGTCCTTCGAAGGGATCTGGTCCATACGGTTGGAAACGATGGACAGGGCATCGGCATAAAGGGTCATATCGGTAAGTAGCACCAGTACTTTCTCGTCCTTTTCCACTGCGAAGTATTCGGCGGCGGTAAGGGCCATATCCGGTACCAGAAGGCGCTCCACGGGCGGATTCTCGGTGGTATTGATAAAGCAGATGATCTTGTCCAGGGCGCCGGCGGCCTCGAAGCTCTGACGGAAGAAGAGGTAGTCGTCGTTGGTGAGGCCCATACCGCCAAGAATGATCTTGTCCACATCGGCACGCATCGCCACATCGGCCATAACCTGGTTGTAGGGCTGGTCCGGATCGGCGAAGAAGGGGATCTTCTGGCCTGATACAAGGGTGTTGTTAAGGTCTATGCCGGCGATTCCGGTAGGGATGAGCTGCGAAGGCTGGCGACGCTTGTAGGGGTTTACGGAAGGACCGCCGATGGGCCTGGCTTCGCCCTCAATCTCGGGGCCGCCGTCAATGGGGTGGCCATAGGCGTCAAAGAAACGGCCTGCGAGCTGATCCGACACCTTCACGGTAGGAGGTTCGCCCAGGAAGGTAACTTCGGCATTGGTGGGAATGCCCTCGGTGCCGGAGAAAATCTGGAGGGTTACAAGATCGCCCTTGATGCGCACCACCTGGGCAAGCTTTCCGCCCACGACTGCAAGTTCGTCATTGCTGACTCCCTGGGCACGGAGCGAAACCGTTGCCTTGGTAATGCCTTCCAGCTTTGTATATATGCGTTGATATGCTTTGTTTGCCATAATGCTATAGGATTCAGGCTATCATTTTCTTTACGGAATCGTTGTAGGCGAAGAACTGCTCGCTCTCGTACACGGAGTAGTTCATCTGGCGAAGCTCGTTGATGAGGTTCTTGAAGAACTCGCGGCATTTCTCGAAGTCTTCGAATTCATAGTCCTTTTCGCAGATTTCGAGAATCAGATCCAGCATAAAGCGCTGACGCTCGAGAGGGCAGAGGGCATCCACTGCGTCGAAGGCATCCTGCTGAAGGATTACGAAGTCCACCAGCTCGCTCTTCCAGAAGTTCACGTGGTAACTCATAGGAACGCCGTCATCGCCGAGGATGTTGATCTGCTCGGCGGCTTCCTTGCCACGGCGGATTATGTTCTTGCTGCGGAGCACTTTCTCCACCCAGCCTTCTTCCACGGTCTTGTCCAGGTACTCGGCAATCTCGGGGTAGTCCAGATACTTGGAATAGGATTCCAGCGGACCTACGGCGGGATAACGCTTCTGGTCGGCACGGTTCTGCTCCAGGGCATAGAAGCAGCGCGCCGCTTTCTTCGTGGATTCGGTAACGGGCTCTTTCAGGTTACCGCCGGCAGGGGAGACCGTACCGATAAAGGTGACGGCACCGCGCTGTCCGTTGTTCAGGATAACCATACCCGCACGGGCGTAGAAGTTGGATATGATGGCCGAAAGGTCCACAGGGAAGGCGTCTGCTCCGGGAAGCTCCTCCATACGGTTGGACATTTCCCTAAGAGCCTGGGCCCAGCGGGAGGTGGAGTCCGCGAGAAGGAGGCATTTGAGGCCCATCGCCCTGTAGTACTCGCAGATGGTCATTGCGGTATAAACCGAAGCCTCACGGGCAGCCACGGGCATATTGGACGTATTACAGATAATAGTAGTACGCTCCATCAGGTGACGGCCGGTATGGGGGTCGATGAGTTCGGGGAACTCGGTGAAGATTTCCACCACCTCGTTGGCTCGCTCGCCGCAGGCGGCCATCACTATGACATCGGCGTCGCCCTGCTTTGCAATGGCGTGCTGCAGAACCGTCTTACCGCAGCCGAAAGGGCCGGGAATAAAGCCTGTACCGCCTTCTGCGATAGGGTTGAGGGTATCGATTACGCGTACGCCCGTTTCCATAATGCGGTCCGGACGGGGTTTCTCGCGATAACCCTTGATAGCAATCTTGACAGGCCATTTCTGGACCATCGTGACGCTGTGGTCATCACCCTTTTCGTCGGTAAGAACTGCGATTTCTGTATCCACGTTGTAGGAGCCTGCTTCCTTAACTGACTTTACGGTGTAAGTGCCGCTGAAGGAGAAGGGGACCATAATCTTGTGGGGCAGCCAGCCTTCCTTGACTTCGCCCAGCCAATCGGCGGCGACAACGCTGTCTCCGCTCTTCACCAGGGGAGTGAAGTCCCAAAGTTTTTCGTGGTCAAGGGGATCGGTGTATTCGCCTCGCCTGAGGAAAACGCTGTCCATAGTGGCCAGGTTGTTCTGCAGGCCGTCGTAAACGCTGGACAGCAGGCCGGGGCCCAGGGTGGCTTCCAGCATCCGTCCTTCAAACTCCACGGAGTCGCCGCCCTTCAGGCCGCGGGTGCTTTCAAACACCTGTACGGATGCGGTGTCGCCGTTCACTTTGATGACTTCGGCCATCATCCTGACACCGGCGAGGTCGATGTAGCAGATTTCGTTTTCCGAAACCGGGCCGTCCACTCTGACGCTCACCAGGTTGGAAACGATACCTGTAACTGTTCCTTTGGTTTTCATATCTTGTTTCTGTGTTTTATGCTTTGTACTCTACGCCTCTGAAAGTCCCGCGTACCTCCTCCACAAGCTTGCGAAAACGCTCCCTGCCGCTTTCGGGGTCCAGGGAAAGCCAGCGGTCCACGATATGGAGCTTGGTAAGGTAGCAGAGGACGGCAGTGAGGTCGAAGTAGTGGAAGTGGGAAAGGGTATCGGCCTTGGCCCACTGGATGTCGTCAAGTTCCCTTTCGCGGTCCAGCAGGTCCAGTCTTGACAGGGCTGCGTCTACTGCTGCCGCCTCCTCGAATTCTCCGCCCTGGAAACGGTAAAGGTCTATATCCAGGCCTTCGTCCCAGAGATCTCCCTTGCCGTCTATCACGTCGGTTCCGCTGTCACGGCCCAGCCTTCCGTTAAGGTAGCGGACCTTTGCGTTGCGAAGGTTCAGGTCAAAACGGAAATACTCCCTTATATATGCGTTTTTGTGAACAAGGGCGCGGGCGTAAAAATCGGCATCCAGCTTATCGGAAAAGCCTTCGAGGAGAAAATCCACTGTCTGGGAGTCGGAAGGGCTCAGATCGCGGCGTATCTCTTCCAGCACATCCTTGAATCCCTCTCCTTCGCGGTACTTATAGTCCGCGCTCAGGAAGGGGAGGCTGGAGATTATGTACTCGTAATTACTCATTCACCGAAAAGGATTTTCCTGGTAGCGGGACGAAGATACGAGCCGATAAGTTCGCCGAAGCTTTCGTCGCTGAGGGAAATGAAGTAGGAACCGTCCTTGGGGCCGATGGTGAAGCCTCCGGCGATCTTGTTGGAGAAACGGCCATCCACGCCTTTCCCCAGAACTTTTGCAAGTTCACCCTTCACGAAGGGTTCCAGGTCGGCGCGGAGTTTTTCGGGAAGCACGAGCTCTATGTCCTTGGATTCCGTAGCTACGAAATTCTTTGCCACTTCGCTGATGATCTCTTTAAGGAAATCGGCCTTGGAGAGCTTTTCCTTAACGGGTTCGGCTGCAATCTTCGCTACGATAAGGTCCTGGATGTCGCCGCGCGTCGCCTGAATTGCCTGGATGGCTGCACGCTTTACGTCTCCTTCCACCTTGGAACGGTAGTCCTGGGCATCGGCGTTGGCTTTTGCAACGATGGCATCGGCCTCTTTCCTGGCATCATTTACGATCTGAGCGGCCTCTTCACGGGCCTTTTCAAGGATAGCCTCGCCTTCCTGCTTGCCTTTGGCCAGACCCTGCTGGTACAGTTTGTCGGTGAGTTCCTGAAGTTTATCCATTATAAAAAACGTTAAATTGTTATCAGATGTGGTGCTTTCCTGCAAATTTACAAAAAAAGCGCGTTAAAACATATATGTACTGGCCATTCCAACCGTCAGATTGGACAATTGCTGATGGAAGCCCTGGCCCACATCCACGGAGAGGATGAAATTGGTGTTCACGTGAAGCTTTACCCCGAGGCCCGCGCTGGCCGCGACCGGGAGCTTGATATCCTGCCAGAGGCCGGGAAGAGCCTTCTGCTCATCCTCGCGGAAGGGGGTGGTAATGCTTGCCAGGTCCATAAAAGGCATCAGCACAAAAGCCACGTGCTGGTTCCAGAGGTCGAACTTCACCACAGTTGCACGGAGTTCAAGATTCGCCCAGGCATAACCCTCTCCCAGCATCCTGTTATAGAGGAAGCCCCTGGCGGTATATCGGCTGCCCATTCCCTCGTTCTCTTCGTACTGATAATACAGGGTAGCTATTTCCGGGAGCATATAGAAGGGCATATTCCCGACGAACTTCTGCTGAAGGCCAAGGTGATAGGCAAAGGTGAGGCGCTTGAATACGATGGGGACGAAGTGCCTCCAGTGAAGCACCAGCTGGGCGTAATGGTATTTCCCGTGGGAAAGGTCCAGGTTGCCGTTCAGATAGGCCTCGGCATAGAAACCTTTGTTGGGGACGAGTTCCACGTCGCGGGTGTCCCAGCTTCCTCCCAGTTTGAGCTCCAGGGAAGAGCCTCCGGCGGCCTCGTCGCTGCGGATGAGTCCGGCAGCCTGATAGGCCCGGTAAAGCGTACGGTCGGAATCGTATTTCTCGAGAGAGAAGTCACTTATGCCGATATGCCTGAAAACCAGGCCCGCAAGTGCGTTCGGCTTAGCCACACGCGCCGTCTGGAAGAGGGCCGATGCGCGGAGGAGCTGCCTGTGATAGGTATAATAGGCGGTTCGCGTCTCCTGGTTCATATCCATCGTGGCGTCGAAGGGCGAAGCTATTCCGTTGAAACCGTAGAAGTTGTTGGCGCTGCAGTCCCTCCAGGTGAGGGATCCGGTTACTCTTGCCCCGGGTATGAGGGAAGGGGAGTCGAACATTCCGTGAAGATACCACGAGCCTTTCGTGGCCCAGGCACCTGCAACTGCGATATGATGCAGGAAGTTTGGATAGACGCTGCCGTCGCCGTAATAGAAGAAATCCGAAAAGGCTCCGAGATTGAGGCCCAGGTCGGAATTGTAACTCACATCGGGGAAAGGGACGAAACTCCAGCCGGTCTTGGCACTTTCACTCTCTTGTGCGCTTAGTCCCAGGCCGATAAGGCCAAGCAGGACGGATACAAGTAACTTTTTCATTATCCAAGGAAGCTCAATAGGATACCGGCGGCCACTGCCGAGCCAATCACTCCGGCCACGTTGGGCCCCATTGCGTGCATAAGCAGGTGATTGCCGGGATCTATCTCGCGGCCGACGGTTTCGGAAACGCGTGCGCTGTCGGGTACGGCTGACACTCCGGCATTTCCGATAAGCGGATTAATCTTTTTGGAAGGATTCTTTATGAACAGGTTCATCAGTTTCACGAAGAGTACACCGCTCATAGTGGCTATCACGAAACTCAGAAGGCCCAGTCCGAAGATGAGCAGGGATCTGACAGTGATGAACTTATCGGCCTGGGTAGAGGCGCCTACGGTAAGACCGATCAGGGTAGTGACGACGTCGATCAGCGGTCCTCGGGCTGTCTCGGCAAGGCGGCGGGTAACACCGCTTTCCTTAAGGAGATTGCCGAAGAAGAGCATACCCAGGAGCGGAAGGCCGGAAGGCACGATAAAGGCGGTGATAAGGAAACCGACGATAGGGAAGATGATCTTCTCCTTCTGGGAAACGGTACGGGGGACCGGCATACGTATGCGACGCTCCTTGTCGGTGGTCAGAAGCAGCATTATCGGCTTCTGGATAACCGGCACAAGAGCCATATAGGAATAGGCCGATACCGCTATGGCGCCCATCAGGTCCGGTGCCAGCTTGGAGCTGAGGAAAATGGCCGTAGGGCCGTCTGCACCGCCGATAATGCCGATAGCGCCGGCCTCGTTTGGAGCAAAGCCGAAAAGAAGGGCGAGCAGATAGGCCCCGAAGATACCCATCTGGGCTGCCGCGCCTATGAGTATGAGACGGGGCTGGGAAATCAGGGCGCTGAAATCGGTCATCGCGCCTATCCCCAGGAAGATCAGTGGCGGATACCAGCCCTGGCGCACTCCCTGATAAAGGATATTGAGCACGGAGCCGTCTTCATATACGCCGATATTGAGCCCCGGGAACATAGGGATGTTTCCCACGATCATACCGAAGCCGATGGGAACCAGAAGCATAGGCTCCCATTCCTTGACTATGGCCAGGGTAATGAAGATAAGGCCGATGCCTATCATCACCAGGTTCTGCCAGTCGGCATTGGCGAAACCGGTGTATTCCCAGAACTGGGCTAATGAACGGAAAATCTGTTCCATCAGGCGAGAGTTACCACCGGGGCGCCTTCCAGGACGCTGTCACCCTTGTTCACGTGGATGGCGGTGACGCTGCCGGCACGGGGCGCGGTAATTTCGTTTTCCATCTTCATTGCTTCCAGCACGGCCAGTTTCTGACCGGCCTGGACGCTCTGTCCTTCCTTGACGCTAACCTCGATGATAACGCCGGGAAGCGGTGAAGGGACCTTTTCACCGGCGCCTGCGGGGGCTGCCGCAGGAGCGGGTGAAGCAGCGGCCTGTACCGGTGCGGGAGCGGCCTGGGGAACGGCTGCAGGTGCCTGGACGGGTTCTTTCTCCAGTTCCACCTGATACGAAGCGCCGTTCACCTTTACGGGCAGGATCTTTCCCTCGGCCTCGCCGATGCTCACCTCGTAGTCTTTTCCGTTAATCTTGAACTTGTATTCTTTCATAGGTCTGTATATTATTCTTTCGGTAATTTCCTGAATCCGAGAGCCTTGTTGTCCCATCCGGAAGGAGTGCGGCGGATGGTTACGAAACCGGGCTCAAGATCGTGGACGCTTTCACTCAGGTAAAGGTGAAGCGCCGCTGCGATGGCGGCATAGTCGTCTCCGCTTTCCTCCATATCCAGGGCAAGTGCAATGGCCGCAGCCACCTCGCCGTCAGGGGTACCGCGCTTTGCCGCGGGTGCAGCCTTACGGGCAGCCCTACGCTCGAACAGAAGCCAGAAGAGGAACCACAGGATGGCAAGGGCGCAGAAGACCACGGCTATGGAAACCACTGCAAGCGTGAAGCCGTGGGGGTCACTTATTGCCATCTGCTGGGCCTTGGAGGCCGAGTCCTGATTGCCGTTGGGACTTGCCGGAGAGGGCACGCCGGCTTCTTCGCAGGCCTCGAATTCCATCTGGCGCAGGTCGCGCGCCATCTTCTGCACCGACTTGCCGGCGGGAAGGCCCACCGGAATAGTCAGGGAGTCGATTATGGTGCGGCCGTCATTGGAAACCAGATATATGGTTTTCCCTGCTTCGGGCCTTATTCCGGCATAATAGGTTCCTTCCGAGGAGTTTCCGCTGGCCCAGATAAGCACTACCTGCCTGGGGCCCACTTTTGTACTCCTGTCCCATTTGGGAATGAGGCTTTTCTTGAGATTGTTCCTGTCGTCGGTCAGGAAACAGCCGCCGAAGTTCACAGTACCGGTGGAAGTATTCATTATCTCCACCCAGGGGCTCCTGCGGCCATATCCGTCCAGACGGCCGGTAGAATCGGGGCAGGGCAGGACCTCGGAAATTATGAGGTCGCTTACATTCTGCGCCTTGATTCCCGTGGCTGCCAGGAAAAGCAGAAGGATTGCTAATACTCTTTTTCTGGTCATAGGGGCAGATTGTCGTGCTTCTTGGCAGGGACATCGGCGCGCTTTGAAGCCAGCTGCTCCAGGGCGCGGATTACGCGGAAACGGGTGTTGCGGGGTTCGATGATATCGTCGATATAGCCCTTCATAGCCGCCTGATAGGGGTTGGAGAAGAGTTCCTCGTATTCCTGCTTTTTCTGCTCGAATATTTCCTTGGCGTGTTCGGGATCGGCCTTGATTTCCTTGGCGTAGAGGACATTGACGGCACCGTCGGCACCCATTACTGCAATCTGGGCGCTGGGCCAGGCATAGTTCACGTCACCGCGGAGCTGCTTGCAACTCATAACTATATGGGCGCCGCCATAGCCCTTGCGAAGGGTCACCGTAACCTTGGGGACTGTCGCTTCGCCGTAGGCATAGAGCAGTTTTGCACCGTTGGTGATGATGGCGCCGTATTCCTGCTGGGTGCCGCAGAGGAAACCGGGCACGTCGACGAGGGTTACCAGCGGGATATTGAAGGCGTCACAGAAGCGTACGAAGCGGGCAGCCTTGCGGGAGGCGTTGATATCCAGCACGCCGGCAAGTACCGCCGGCTGGTTGGCCACGACACCCACGCTGCGGCCGTTCATATGTGCAAAGCCGACTATTATGTTCTTGGCGAAGTCCTTATGGATTTCGAAGAAGTCTCCGTCGTCCACTATGCTGCGGATAACCGCATACATATCATAAGCCTTGTTGGGAGAATCCGGAATGATGGAATTGAGAGCGTCGTCAACCCGGCCTACGGGGTCGGAGCTGGGACGTTCCGGCGCAGTCTCCATATTGTTCTGGGGTATGTAGGAAAGCAGTTTCTTTATGGTTTCTATGCCTTCCTTCTCGTCCTGGGCTGCGAAATGCGCCACACCGCTCTTGGAAGCGTGGACTGATGCTCCGCCCAGCTGCTCCTGATCCACGACCTCTCCGGTAACGCTCTTCACGACGGCGGGTCCGGTAAGGAACATATAGGAGGTATTCTTCACCATAAGGGTAAAGTCCGTGAGGGCGGGGGAGTAGACCGCACCTCCGGCGCAGGGGCCGAAAATTCCGCTGATCTGTGGAATAACGCCGCTGGAAAGGATGTTGCGCTCGAAAATCTCACCATAGCCGGCGAGGGCGTCGATGCCTTCCTGGATGCGGGCGCCGCCGGAATCATTCAGGCCGATGCAGGGAGCCCCGGCGCGCAGGGCCATATCCATCACCTTGCATATCTTTTCAGACATCGTCTTGGAAAGGGAGCCTCCGCTCACCGTAAAATCCTGGGCGAACACGTATACAGGACGGCCGTCCACGGTACCGCAGCCGGTAACTACGCCGTCTCCGTCGTAGTGCTGCTTGTCCATTCCGAAGTTGGTGCAGCGGTGCTGCACGAACATATCATATTCCTCGAAGCTGCCGGGGTCCAGCAGCAGTTCCAGGCGCTCGCGGGCAGTTAGCTTACCCTTGTCGTGCTGCGCCTGTATGCGTGCAGGGCCGCCGCCCTGACGCGCCGAAGCGCGGCGTTCCACCAGTTTCTCAATCTGTTCCGTCTGGATCATATAATTCTATTTAAACATTCTGTCCACTTCCTTGACCGCGTGGGGCAGCGCAAAGACGGCTACACGGTCGTAGGGTTCGATATGGGTGTCTCCGACTGCAAGGAAACTGTCTCCTCCGCGTATTATACCGCCGATGATGGCGTTGGAAGGGAAATCTATGTCCTTGAGGGGAGCCTTGGTTATGCGGGAACCGGGGGCTGCAGTATATTCCAGCACCTCGGCATTAGTTCCGCTCATATACCTCACCGAACGCACCTTGTCGGAAAGGGTGAACTTGAGTATGCGTCCGGCAGTAATAAGTTTCTTGTTGATGACTGCATCCACGCCCATCTCTTCGGCAAGATGCAGGTACTCGAGGTTCTCCACCTGTGCTATTACACGGGGAACGCCGAGCTTGCGGGCAATCACGCAGGAAAGGATGTTCACCTCGTCGTTGCCGCAGGTTGCGAGTACGGCCTGGTAGGAGCGTATGCCTTCGTCGCTAAGGAAATCGGCATTGGTGACGTCGCCGTTGGCCACGTGTACCAGGTCGGGCAGGATTTCGGAAAGCTCGCGGCAGCGCTTGGGATCTATCTCCACGATCTTTACCTCTTCTATCTTCTGTCCGGCAAGACGGGCCGATACCATCTGTGCAATCTCACTGCCTCCGAGTATCATCACGCGTTTGACCTCTATCTTGCTCTTGCCCAGATACTTCATAAGGGTGGGCATACCCTCGCGGCAGGAGATGATATACAGATAGTCCTTAAGCTTGAAAGCCGTGTCGGACTGGGGTATTATGGTCTTTGCATCGCGGGCTATGGCGACTATCCTGAAATCGGCCCCGCCCGGAAGTGCTTTCACGGTCTGCTGGAAATCCAGAACGTTCATATCCAGGAGGGGGGAGTCGTCGTCCAGCTTGAAAACGCCCAGCTGAAGCTTTCCGCGGGCGAAATCCATAGAATCGGTGGAAGCATTGTGCAGCAGCATATCCACTATTTCGTCGGATGCGCTCTTCTCCGGATAGAACATCATATCCAGCCCCATATCCTTGAACAGGAGCTTGTTTTCCGGGGAGAGGTAACTTTCGTCGTCAATTCGGGCTACAACCCTCTTGGCGCCTATCTTCTTTGCCAGCAAGGCGCTGACTATGTTTACGCTCTGGGACTGGCGGGGATTCGCTGCGATGAAGAGGTCGGCGGTGGCGCAGCCGGCTTCCCTGAGGAGGCTTATCTGCGATGCAGGCCCCTGGATTGTGGCGATATCGGCCGATGCCGACAGAGCCTTGAGGCGGGAAGCGTCGGCATCTATCAGGGTTATGTCATTGGATTCGCCGGAAAGCATTTTTGCCAAATGCGTTCCAACCTGTCCGGCGCCTTCGATGATGATTTTCATAATACCGCTGTTTATAACCTGCAAATATAGTTATTATTTCCTAAAGAATAAAGCGGTAAGCACCACGGGGCGCTCGCTTAGGCCTTCTATCGCCAGATGGGCCTGACCTTCCAGAGAGGCTTTGCTGCGGAGTTGCCTGTACTCCTTGTGAGCCTGGATCACAGCCTTGAAAAATTCCTTGCGTCCGGTGAGCAGGAAGACCAGGGCCGATCCGCCGTCCAGGAGCATACGCCAGATGATATGCCGCCTTGCCCTGAAATAGCACTTGTCATCGGTCCACATCGGATGGCTGGCCCTGAATGTCCTGGCAAGATTGTTTTCCAGCAGGAGGAGATTATTCCTGAAATTCAGGCGCAGCTTGAAAGGAGAGTTGTTGGGAAGGGTACCCCCGCCGATATGCCAGACTTTCGAGGAGGGGACTATATCTATCTTAAAGCCCTCAAGCTGCATTCTCCAGCAAAGGTCTATCTCTTCCATATGGGCGAAAAAACGCTCGTCAAAACCGCCCAGGCCGTGAAAGACCGCCGCGCGGACCATAAGGCAGGCTCCGCTGGCCCAGAGCACCCTGGCGGGCTCGTCATACTGGCCGTGGTCCTCTTCAATCATCTGGAGGATACGTCCCCTGCAATAGGGATAGCCCCAGAGGTCAAGATATCCGCCGGCTGCTCCGGCATATTCGAAACGCCCGCGATTGTTCCAGTCCAGCAGTTTGGGGGCGCAGGCCGCACATTCGGGGTGAGAGTCCATCCAGTCCACAAGAGGGGAGAGCCAGTCGGCGGGCACTTCTATGTCGGAATTGATCAGGACATAGTACGTTGCATCCAGCATAGCCAGAGCCCTGTTGTATCCACCTGTATAGCCATAATTGCCATCCAGGCAGATAAGTGGTATCTCCGGCCACTTCTCTTTCATAAAATCGGCCGATCCGTCCGACGAGGCGTTGTCGGCCACTACTACCTGAGCATCCAGGCCCTCACAGGAAGCGCAAAGGGCCGGAAGGAAACGTTCCAGATACTCTCTGGTGTTGTAATTTAGTATGACTACCGCGGTTTTCATGCGCTGAAATCTACGTTTTTAAAGGCGAGGCTGGGTATGAGGCGGGACATACAGGGGCGGGCATCGTCGGCCGTTGCGATAAGCTTGTTCCACAGGCCGATGAAATCCCCGGTCACCAGCGCTTCGCGAACAGGGTGCACTATCTTTCCTCCGCTTACGAGGAAACCTTCCACGCCATAGGAGAAATTGCCCGTAGCAGGATTGGAATTGCCTCCGTTGAATCCGGTGACCAGGATTCCGTCTCCCACTCTTTCCAGAAGTTCATCAAGGCTTTCAAGGCCGCCGACGGGTTTCATCCACAGGCGCGAAACATCCTCTACAGTGGGCTCCATCTGCATTTTCCTTGCAAAGTAGCTATTCAGGAAGTAGCGTTTCACAACGCCTTTTTCAATTACAGGAGCATCGGCCGTAGCCACTCCTTCGCTGTCGAAAAGACGGCTGCCGCAAGCGGCATAAGTACAGGGTTTGTCCCACAGAGTAAAGTTCTCAGAGAAAACTCTTTGTTCAAGGGTCCCTTCCAGGAAAGAATTCCGGAGTTGCAGGGCCGATCCTCCAAGGGCCGATATCAGCGGAGAAACCAGTTTTGAGGCATTCTCGCTGTCCACTATAAGGTTGTATTTCCCAGGTGCTATATCCTGCGGGTTCATCTGCGCCGCCGCCCTCAGGGCTGCCTTCCTTGCACAGCCTTCAGGCTTGAAGTCCTTCAGAGAGGAGGATGCCTCCCACCAGTAGGCGCTGTAACGCCTGCCTTCGGCATCTTCGACGGTAGATTCGTATCCCAGTTCGAAGGAAGTCTCGGTATGACGGGCTTCCAGGGAATTGGAATCCAGGATGAGCATATCGTAGACCGAGTCGGAATACTCTCCTTCTTCGGAAACCAGCTTGAAGCCCAGTTCGGCACGCCTGGGCCAGAAACAGGAGTTCAGGGCCATCGAACGTCTGGCTTCGGAGTCAAGTTTCTCATACTCAGGGTCATACAGGCCCAGTTCAAGCCCCGTCGTGGCTACTTGTACCTCTCTGGA
The DNA here is from genome assembly GCA_017961015.1 of Bacteroidales bacterium. GTDB lineage: Bacteria > Bacteroidota > Bacteroidia > Bacteroidales > UBA932 > Cryptobacteroides. Next base: position 42,991 of record JAGCYC010000011.1, read on the forward strand.
AGGGTCGGGCAGGCCACGAAGGCTGTCCGGTTCCAGCATCCTTACGGTATCTACGGCTTCACGGATGAAAGCCTCCAGTTCCGTAATCTCAAGCCGGTTGGACGAGAAGGTACCGTAGCGCCCGTCGGCAAATATCGCCAACTGAAGGCTGCGGTCAAGGGCGTGGGAGACCTTGTCCACCTCGCCGTTGAGCAAACCCGTCAGGTTCATCAGGCTCTTGTTCAGGGTAACACGGACCTGGGCCGCACCCAGCGAAAGGCAGTAACTCAGGCAGTGGCGGGCAATCCGTATTTCTTCATCTGTAAGAAGATGCTCTTTCATATTCATTCTCCTCCAACTGTCAAACTGCCTATAAGTACGCTCGGGATGCCGCAGGACACGGGCACGGACTGCTCCTTTCCGCAGGTCCAGGCGCCTTCGTCAATTCTGAGGTCATCGGCCACGCCTTTAATGTCGGCAAGGGCCTCAGGGCCGTTTCCAATTATGTTTATATCCTTTACCGGTGCGGTGAGACGGCCGTCTTCGATAAGGAAGCCTGCCTTTACGAAGAAGGTGAAGTCGCCTTCTCCTATCTTTACCTGACCGTTTGAGAATTCATCAACGTATATGCCTTTCTTGACAGAAGCTATCAGATCGGCCGCCCTGGCATTTCCGCTTTCCATATAGGTGGTCCTCATACGGGGGATGGGGGCGTAGCGGAAGGATTCACGACGGCCGTTTCCGGTGGGCCGCACGCCAAAGTGGGCGGCGCTTATGCGGTCGTGCAGGTAGGAGCTAAGTACCCCGTCTTCAACCATATAGGTCTTTTGCCCGGGTATGCCTTCGTCGTCGTAATTGAGTGAGCCGCGCAAGCCCTTCAGGCTGCCGTCATCAACTATGTTTATGCCTTTGGGGCATATCTGCTCACCCATACGGCCGGAGAAGATGGATGTGCCCTTGCGGTTGAAATCGGCCTCGAAGGCGTGTCCCATAGCCTCGTGAAGCAGGATTCCGGATGCTCCGGCACCCATAACCACGCTCATCCGTCCGCCTTTGGGACGACGTGCTTCCAGCCTTTCGTCTATTCCCTTCACCAGTTCGGCTGCAAGTTCCTGAGCCAGAGCGGGGGAGAGCATTTCGGCCCCTTTTCTCCAACTGCGGGAGGTGGACTTGGTCTCGCGAATCTCTCCCTGCTGGAAAACTGCCTGGAGCGAGATACTGCCGAGCGGACGGCTGTCCCACTTGAGCTCCCTCTCGCTGTTGTACATCAGGATATCGCTGTGCTGGAAGGCCAGCGATACCACCACTTTCACTATACGGGAGTCCTTGCTCCTGACAAGCTGCTCAAGATCCCTCAGAAAGGGGAGGAAGGCCGATAATTCCGAGTTTCTCCAATCCTGGAGCACAGGATATCGGTCGGCCCCTGGGTTGGGTTCCCCGCGACGCGGAGCGCTGGTCCCGAAGGAGCTCACCGGAGAGGGCGAATCGGCAATCTGTGCGGCTGCACGGGCGCTGGAGAGCATATCGGCAAGGCGGGTGCTCTCCGAATAGGCATAACCTGTCTTTTCTCCGCTAAGAACGCGGATTCCTACACCGAAATCACGGTGCGAGCCTCCTGCAGTAACAGAACCGTCCCTCAGAAGCAGCGAACTGTAACGCGTATCCTCAAAAAAGAGGTCGCAGTAGCTTCCCCCCGTGGACAGGGCTTCCTTCACCAGGGAGTCCAGCTGAGGCAGGTCCACGGAAAAACAGTTGAGGTAATAGCTTTTTTCGTTAATCATGCTTATTGGTATCCGCATCCCAGCCGGCGGGGAAGGGAACTCCGTCGTGTGCAGGTACGGTCTTGGAAATTTCCCGGGCTATGCTTTCGGCAAAATCTACCAGAGGTGTGCCGCCTTCGGTTATGTCGTTCACCATAGAACGGATAATGCGGTAACGCTCAGGCTCTCGGATTATTATTCCCTTTTTAGAGCCTTCTGCCACCACCGAGAACGGCGGGTTGGAATTGTCGCAGAGTATCCACTTGTCGCATTCCTGCATATAATTGTGGAACAGGTAGTTAAGGCCTACCTGATAGCGACGTCGGATAGTTTCCTCGGGAACATTGTGGCCTCCTGCACGGACTCTTTTCGCCACCCTTCCGATGGCCCGGTCAGCACTGTCCAGCCAAAAATACACTACTGTCACATAATAGCCCTGGGCCTGCGCCCGCTTGACCGTTTTCAGGAGCGAGCGCGTGGCCAGGGTAGTTTCGATACAGAAGTCCTCGCGCCTGTCAAAGAGGTACTGGACTTTCCGGAGCATCAGGCGTGAGGCCGTGATGTATGCGCTGTCCGGCGAGAAGGGTGCAAGATGCTTGGCAAACTCGTCGGAGTTCACGAACTCAACACAGTCCAACAGCTCCGGGAGCAGCGTATAGGAAGCTGTGGTTTTCCCGGAGCCGTTGGAGCCCGATATGATATAAAGTCTTGGCAATTACTCGGTTGCTGCTTCCAGCTTCTTCATCATAGAGAACATAAACACAGCGGAGATCACACAGACTCCGAGGAATACGCTCCATACCACCCAGAGGGGAAGGGGGCCCCAGAGGTGACCGCCAACCTGCACCAGGAAGTTACCCAGGGCGGTGGCAACGAACCACATACCCATCATCATACCCTTGTACTTGGGAGGGGCAACCTTGGAAACGAAGGAGATGCCCATAGGGCTCAGGAGAAGTTCTCCGAAGGTGAGGATGAGATAGACGCTGATGAGCCAGTAAGGCGAAACCAGGGTCTCTTCCACACCACCGCGTACGGTTGCCTGATATTCAGGAGTATTCAGGCCGATGGAAGCGAAAGCCATAAGGCCGAAGGCTATGGCCGCGACCAGCATTCCGTAGGCTATCTTCCTGGGAGCGCTGGGTTCCTTGCCCTTTGAAGCAAGGGCGCCGAAGATTGCCATCGAAACAGGGGTAAGCGCCACTACATAGAAAGGATTGAAATGCTGGAAGATAGGTGCGCTGATCTCGATGGCTCCGCTCAGGCGGGTATACTGCCAGATAAGGAAGGCACAGGCCAGTACCACAACGCCCAGGCCGATGTATTTGCCCTTTTTGGTGGCTTCCTTGTCAAAGATTGAGAACAGGGCGTAGACTATTGCTATGACAGCCACGAGATTCCACACGTTGAAGGGCATCGAAGCTATTCCGGAAGCACTGCGGGCGGTGAATTCATCGGCAAAGTAGGTAAGGGTGAGGCCGTTCTGGTGGAAACTCATCCAGAAGAAAATCACAACAGCAAATACCAGGAAGAGGGCCACCATACGCTTTTTCGTCTGTTCGGGAGTGAGGGTGTCCACCACCTTGGCCTTTTCGCCCTTGGCGTGGCCGCCTTCAACGTGCTTGAACCAGCTGCGGAAAGAATAGTAGATGGCAATGGAAACGATCAGGGAGACGCAGGCCACTGCAAAGGAGAAGTGGTAGGCGGAATTCCCGTCAAAGCCAAGGGAAATGGCCCACTCACGGATCTTGATGGCTGCGGTAGGGGCGAAGAGGGCGCCGATATTGATGGCCATATAGAAGAGTGAGAAGCCGGAATCGCGCTTAGAGGCGAACTGGGGATCGTTGTACAGATCGCCCACCATCACCTGCAGGTTGCCTTTGAAAAGGCCGGTTCCGAAGCCTATCAGCACCAGGGCTGCAAGCATCGCTACCAGAGCCACCGTGCCGCTTCCAAGCGGAATGGACAGCAGGAGATAGCCGGTGAACATCACCAGGATACCGGTGGTAACCATCTTACCGAAGCCGAATTTATCGGCCAGGATACCTCCGATGAGGGGGAAGAAGTAGACCAGCATCAGGAATGAGCTGTAGATGGTGCCGGCCGTGCCTGCGGAAAGGCCGAAGTTGGCCCTCAGGAAGAGGGCGAACACGGCGATCATCGTATAGTAGCCGAAACGCTCGCCGGTGTTGGCGAGAGCCAGGGCAAAGAGTCCTTTGGGTTGATTCTTGAACATACTGCTCTATTTTACGGGTACGTTTTCCAGGACCGCTTTCAGGTACTCCCAGGTGCGGGCCACGGAGGGAATATACAGCCTTTCGTCCGGGCTGTGAGGATACTTGATGGTAGGTCCTACGGATACCATCTCCCAGTTGGGATACTTGGCGCCCATAATGGCGCATTCCAGACCGCCGTGGGTGGCACGGATGGTCATAGGACGGCCGTATACCTTCTGGAACTGCTCGGTCATAACCTTGTTCATCGGCGTATCCAGGCGGGGAGTCCAGCCGGAATAACCGCCCTTGAATTCCACGGAATCGGCACCGGCGAGCTCGAAGATGCAGCGGACGCGCTCGGCGAGGTCTGCCTTGGCGCTGTCGACGGCGCTGCGCATAAGGCAGTGAACGGTGATGCGGCCCTTTTCGGTACGGACGATGGCCAGGTTGATGGAGGTCTCGGTAAGGCCGCTCATACTCTGGCTCATACGGATAACGTTGGAAGGGCAGGCGATTATGGCCTTGATGGCACGGAGCATTACGCTGCCCTGGATAAACTTGGGAGCAGCGCTCACTTCATCCACATAAAGGACGGCCGAAGGATCGGATTCCTTGTATTCGGCCTTGACTTCGGCAAAGATGCTGTCAATGAGGCTCTTGACGGCCGACAGATTCTCTTCGGGGACCACGATCTCGGCGCAGGCTTCGAAGGGTATGGCGTTACGCAGACTGCCGCCGGTGAAGCTTACCACCTTGGCGCCGAAAAGCTCCACCAGAGGGAGAAGGATACGGCACAGCACCTTGTTGGCATTTGCGCGGTACAGCGAGATATCCATTCCGGAGTGCCCGCCCTGAAGCCCCTTGACGGTGATCTTAAGGCCTTTGTGGCCGGCCGGAGTCTTATATTTGAGATATTTGAAAGCAGCCGATGCATCCAGGCCGCCGGCGCAGCCCACGCAGAGCTCGCCTTCCTCTTCGGAGTCCAGGTTAATGAGGATATCTCCCTTGAGTACGCCGGGCTGCAGGCAGTTGGCTCCGGTCATTCCGGTTTCCTCATCATACGTCACAAGCACTTCCACAGGACCGTGCTTCACTGAAGGATCTTCCAGGACTGCAAGTCCCATAGCGACGCCGATACCGTTATCGGCACCGAGGGTGGTGCGGTCTGCGGTCACCCAGTCACCGTCTATGAGGGTGACGATGGGGTCGTTCAGGAAGTCGTGCTTTGAATCGGAGGTTTTCTGGGGGACCATATCCATATGGCCCTGAAGGATCACGCCCTTGCGGTTTTCGAAGCCGGGAGTGGCGGGTACGCGGATAATGATGTTGCCGGTGGGATCCTTGATGGTTTCAAGTCCACGGGAAACGCCCCAGTTATACAGGTAGTCGATTACTTTTCCCTCGTGCTTGGAGGGACGCGGAATCTGCGTGAGGCCATAGAAGTTACCCCACACTACTTTAGGTTCCAGGTCTTTGATACTCATATTATTAGAAATTATTTACTGAAAACGCTTTCTCTTCCGAGCTGGTACACCGGCACTCTCATACGGAGGCACTCGGCGTCGCCGCTCACGATCCTCAGATTGCAGATGGCCGGTTCACGGTAATGTATCTGCACGGGCACCTGCTTTTTGCCCGGGTTCTTCTTTTCGGGGAGGGGCTGGGGGGACTGCGGAATATCCACTACCTCGAGTTCAAGGTAATAGGGAGTGCCTTTGCTGCCATCGGCAAGCAGCCCTTCAACATCGTCGCAGCGGAAGGCAAGGCAGCGCTGCTTTAGCTCGGACGATGCCGGAGGAATGATTTCGAAGACTGCGCTTATCTCCCGGCTGACGCTCTGACCCGTGAAGAGGGAAAGCTCGTCCTGCTCGATTTTGGAAAGCTGGCTGAGGGCAGCGGGAAGGGCGGCGCCGGAGAAGCTTGCATCGGTGTTTCCGATAGAGATGTTAAGCTTTTCCTGCCTTACTTTTATTATCCTTTCGGCCGATTCCGCCGCCAGGTCCTCCTCCGTCTTGCGCACCTCTATGCTCCGGGTGATACTGCGTTTTACATAGCCGGAGTCCGTGGGCATCATCTCTACGGTAGTCTGGGTGCGGATATCCTTCTGCGAAGCGGCTTCCTTCCTGGCGAAATCCACGCCGGGCATAGGTTCGAAACGCCAGTTCACGCCATCGGAGGGGCCATTGTCGCCAAAGGAGACGAGACCCTGGGAGCTGAAGCTCAGCACTTCCAGGGCCGATGCTTCCGTGCGGAAGCGGGCGGAGGGATCGGCCTCGGTGCAGGGGATTATGCTTATCTGCCGGATTTGGGTGGCGGTGCTCTCCTGCTGGGGTACGTCAATACCCAGCATCTTGGATGCATAGGCGGCATAAGGGCCGGGAACGGTGTGGATCTGCCGGGCCTTTACCTCTATAAGGAAAGAGGTCCGAGGCAGGGAATAACTGAGTTCCTGCGACTGGGCGGCATAGCAGCCCAGCAGAAGGAAGAGTATGGAGATAAGGGTCTTTTTCATTTCTTTGTCCAGCGTTTGTGAGTCCAGAGATAGTTCCAGGGCTGTTTTCTTATATCCTCCTCCAGGAGGGAGTAATACTTTTGCATAAGCACCCCGGGATCTTTTCCAGAGGCATCTTCTTCAATGGGGACGAAGGTCCAGCTGTATCCTCCGCCTTCACGGCATCCGTATCTCAGATAGGCCAGACCCATACCGAGACGGCTTGCCAGGGCGGCGGCTCCGGTCATCGAAACGACCTGCCGGCCCATAAAGACTGGATGAGCCTTGGAGCCGAACAGCACGTGAGGATACTGGTCGGTAATGAACATATATACGAAAGACGCCAGGGAGCGGCGCGAGAGGGCAAATCGAAGGGCATTGGTGGCTTCCACATATCCGTCAAATGCAGTATCGGCCGCAGGGGCGGTACGGACGGCTTCCATAATATTGTTCATAGCCGAGCCGCTGTGAAGGCGCATATAGGCCACTGCGATGGCTGCCGGATCTATCTGCACAGGCTCCGAATAACTGTAATTCATTATTCCGCCCGTAAGTTCCCAGTTGCCGGTATGGGCCTGCATCACCATAAGCTGACGCCCGCTCCGTATCATACGGTTAAGCTCTTCCGGATTGGTGATTTCCACGATATGGGACTTATGCAGGCGGGCGCGGCCCTTGTCGCCGCGGCAGGCGCCGAACCAGATCATCTCCGTGAATACGGTGGCCAGATGCAGGTAGAAGCGGTCGTGGATACGTTTCAGCTCGTCATACTCCTTTTCGGGGAAGCAGCGCGAAAGATTTGTCATCACCACGTGGGAACGGTAATGCATCACATCCCGGAGGAACCAGGCCACGGCCTTTGCCATTTTCCTGTGGAAAGACAGCGGCAGGGAACCGAGGGCGCGCATCAGCGCTCCCAGCAGAATCTCTCCTATTCCGTGCCTGCTTTTTTCCATTGCAAGCACAAATATAAGCATTTTCCGCCGATTATAAAACACCGGAACCGCATCAGAGGCCAAAGCATAACGCGGTTCCGGGCAAACAAGGGAGCAGCGGCAATCGATCAGATGCAATACGACCCGGTTTGCACTGCAAAAATATATATGCCGATGGGGGAGTCCAAGAAAAGACCACCCTCATAAATGAAAGGGAATCGCAGTGATAGTCAGCTGGTTAGCACATCGGCAAATTGCGGCATCTGCAAAAATGCGGGACGGGATTGGCTGTAAGGAAGAAAACGCTTTCAGAAACAGACGCAGGGCATAAAAAAAGCGCATAATGCTTTGTTTTTTCGGAAATTAATGTCTATCTTTGCACTCCAATTTGGGAGGAAAAGCTCCTAAATTGTATTTAACTATTTAATAAACAATTAATTAACAAAAAATGGTAAACCAGTACGAAACCGTTTTCATTGCAACTCCCGTTTTGTCTGACACCCAGATGAAGGAAGCGGTTGCCAAGTACGTCAAGCTTATCACCGACAACGGTGGTGAGATTGTGTACCAGGAGGATTGGGGCCTGCGTCAGCTCGCCTATCCCATCCAGCACAAGACGACAGGATTCTACTACCTGATTCAGTTCTCGGCAGATCCCAAGTTCGTTGCCACTCTCGAAACCCAGTATCACCGCGATGAGCGCATCATCCGCTATCTGACCGTCGCCCTTGACAAGGACGCCGTCGCATATGCCGAAAAGCGCCGCGCCAACAAGGCTGCCAAAGCCGCCGAGGCCCAGGCTCCCGTTCAAGAGTAATTTCAGGAGGAAACAATTATGGCAAACGAAAATAAAGAAATCCGCTATCTGAACCCTCCTACCGTAGAGGTTCGCAAAAAGAAATACTGCCGCTTCAAGAAAGCCGGCATCAAGTATGTAGATTACAAGGATCCTGAGTTCCTCAAGAAGTTCCTGAACGAGCAGGGTAAGATTCTTCCCCGCCGCATCACCGGTACTTCCCTCAAGTTCCAGCGTAAGGTCGCCCAGGCTATCAAACGCGCCCGTTCCCTGGCCCTTCTTCCGTACGTTACTGACCTTCTTAAATAATCTGCCTTATGGAAATTTTGCTCAAGAAAGATGTAGCCAATCTGGGCTATGCCGGTGAAATTGTCAAGGTAAAGGCCGGTTATGCTATGAACTATCTGGTACCCCAGGGCTTTGCCGTGGTCGCTACCGAGTCCGTTAAGAAGCAGCACGCAGAAACCCTGCGTCAGCGTGCACACAAGGAGGCCAAACTGGTCGCCGACGCCGAAGCCCTCGCTGCAACTGTGAATGCTCAGGTACTTGAGGTCAAGGTGAAAGTTTCCGAGAGCGGCAAGCTCTACGGCAGCGTTACCACTATGGACCTCGCCGAGGCTCTCGCAGCCAAGGGCCTGAACATCGACAAGAAGGATATCACCATCCTTGGCGGCGATGTGAAGGAAACCGGCGAATACGAAGCCAGCGTGAAGCTCTACAAGAGCATCAAGGGCAGCTTCAAATTCAACGTGGTCGCCGAATAAGACCACGAAACACAAAATGAGGCGACTCGCAAGAGCCGCCTCATTCTTTTTATGTGCAGGGCCTAATCGGCCTTGGGCTTATCCGGTTCGTCGCCGCGGGAATCCTTATACTTGAAGCGGCGTATCTTCTGGGTTGCAGTCTTTTCGAAGGGCTCCTTCATAGCATCCACTTCGCCTATCTTGGAATTCTTGCCAACTGTCTTGTTCACCCATTCCAAAACCGCCTTTTTACGGTTTTCCAGATTCTCGAAGAACTTGTCCTCAGTGGCCTGGTCCCAGTCGATCACATTGTCGTTGAACTTCACCAGGGCGACCAGTTTGCCGTCCCTTTCCATAACCAGCGACTCTTCAACGCCTTCCAGGTTGTTGATCACCTGCTCGATTTCCTCGGGATAGATATTCTCGCCGGAAGGGCCCAGGATGGTATTGTTAAGACGGCCCTTAATGTAGTAGTAGCCCTCATCGTCCATACAGGCGACGTCGTTGGTATGGAACCAGCCTTCGTCGTCCATCACCTGGAGGGTGCGCTCGGGATCCTTGTAGTAACCAAGCATAACATTGTCGCCCCTTACTACAATCTCGCCCTCGCCGGTTTCCGGATTCACATTGTCCAGGCGTATGTCCACCTTGTAGGAAGCGACGCCGATGGAGCCGATCTTCTTGGGACCGTTAACCATAAGGTTGCAAACAAGGGGAGCGGTCTCAGTAAGGCCGTAACCAACCGCATAAGGGAAATGGCACTCTTTCAGGAACTGCTCTATGGTGGGATCCAGCTTGGCACCGCCCACACCGAAGAATACCACCTGTCCGCCGAAGGTGCTGACAATCTTCCGGCCGATGAACCAGTGAAGGATACGGGGTATCTTCTTATCGGCCCAGGAGAGGACACGGCTCTTCTGTATGGTAGGCCAGACGCTGTTCTTGACAACCTTCTCTATGATAAGGGGTACGGAACAGATAATGGTGGGCTTCACCTTCTTCATAGCCGGAATAAGGACTGAAGGGGAGGCCGGTTTCTGGAGAGTATAGCAGGTTGCGCCCACGTAGAAGGAGTAGAGAGTGGAGACATTCATCTCATATACGTGAGCGGCAGGCAGTATGCTAAGGAATCGGTCCCTGGTGAAGGCCGGCTGAGCCTTGAAGGAAGCCGCCAGATTCTGGCATATATTGCGGTGGCTGAGCATTACGCCCTTGGCCTTTCCGGTTGTACCGGAGGTATAGATGATGGCGGCAAGGTCGTCGGGCTGAGGATCTTTCACCCAGCCATTGCACTTGAAGTCCTCCTGATTCTTCTTGATGAACTCAAGGGTCTCTATATCCACTACCAGGGTGAGTTTCTTCTTGCATTCCTCGCTGAGTTTGGACATCAGGCGCTGCGAAATGAAGAGCACCTTGGATTCCGAATGGGTGAGGATATTGCTTACTTCGTTTTCGGAACTGTCCGGAAGCATAGGGACGGCAATGCGTCCGTAGGCCGTGGCAGCAAAGAAAGCCACCACCCAGTTGGGCATATTCTGCGAGAGGATGGCAACCCTGTCTCCGTGCTTGATTCCAAAACGGGAAAGTCTCTGGGAAAGGCGCTCCACCTTGGTCCGGAATTCGGCATAGGTATAGCGCTGGCCGCCGTCTACGTACTGGTAGGCGACCCGTTTTGCATAATTAGTGGTCGCGTAGTCAAAGACCTTGTGAAGCGTGGTGCAAGTGTTCTCGCGGCCGCGGTAACGGCGCCACGCCCTGTAGGGGTTTCTGATTTTCTTGGCCATATATACTTAGGTTTAGATCTTTAGAACGGACTAGGGGACAATGAACTGACCTTTATTCTTTCCTTCCAGTCCCATAGGACGGTAGTGGTCATACATACGCTGCAGGTCGGCCTTCGAGTCTTCGGTAAGAGGGAAGGGTTCACCGACGCTGATCTGCTTGCGTCCCCAGTCGAAATAGCCCAGATACACCGTGGCTCCGGTTTCGCGGGCTATGAGATGATAGCCGCTCTTCCAGCGGGAAGTGGCCTTGCGGGTGCCTTCGGGAGCTATTGCAAGGTGGAATTCGGGGACTTCTTCCATAAGGTGGATGAGGCTGCGGACCAGGGAGCCGGAGGACTTGCGGTCCACGGGCACGGCGCCGCAGGCAAGCAGGATGGGACCAAGGGGCCAGAAGAAGAACTCTTTCTTGATCATTATATGGGCCACCTTTCCGAACTGGGTGTAGAAGAGGTAGCTAACCAGGAAGTCCCATACCGTAGTGTGGGGCACGCCGATGACTATGGCTTTGGCCTCTTTCATAGGACCGCCGACCGATTTCCAGCCCATCTTTCTTAGGAGCCAGCCGCAGAACTTGGCCCAGCCGGGACTCACAGTTGTTTTTACTTTCTGTGCCATACGCAATCAGATGTTTACGTCTTCCAGCTCTTTTTCGCTGCGAAGATTGTCCATTACGAAATGCTGGCGTTCATAAGTATTCACGCCCATATAGAATTCCATTATGTCCGAGATGGACTCTTCATCGGCCAGTTTCACCGTATCCAGGCGCATATTCTCGCCGATGAAATCCACGAATTCATTCGAAGAGATTTCTCCCAGGCCCTTGAAGCGGGTTATTTCCACTCCGGTCTTGAGTTCCTTTACCGCGGCATCCCTTTCCTGGGGAGTGTAGCAGTAGCGTATGCTCTTTTTGTTGTGGACGCGGAACAGGGGCGTCTGGAGTATGTACACGTGGCCGCGGCGGATAAGTTCCGGATAATACTTCATCAGGAAGGTGAGTACAAGCATACGGATATGCATACCGTCGTCATCGGCATCGGTGGCCACTATTATGTTGTTGTAGCGAAGATTGTCCAGGTCTTCCTCCACGCCCAGGGCCGAAATAAGGAGGTTGAGCTCCTCGTTTTCGGCAACCTTCTTGCGGCTTTCCTTGAAGCAGTTGATAGGCTTTCCCCTGAGGGAGAAGACTGCCTGGTTGTTGGCGTTGCGCACCTTGGTGATGGTACCGGAAGCGGAATCGCCCTCGGTTATGAAGATGGAAGTGAGTTCCTTCTGCTCTTCCATCCCCTTGGGGAAACGGGTGTCCGAAAAATGGTAGCGGCAGTCACGGAGCTTGCGGTTGTAAACTGCAGTCTTCTTTGCCCTTTCACGGGATTTTTTCTGGACGCCGGCTATCTCTTCACGCTCTGCCTGGGACTGCTTTATCTTTTCCTCGATTACCGGGGCGATGTCCATATGCATATGCATATAGTTGTCCAGGTTCTTGGAGACAAAGTCGTTCACGAAGGTACGGATGGTCTGGCCACGGTCCGTGCTGATGGTGCCGTCGGGCGCCTTCGTCTGCTTTTCCCACATATAGGTGGAGCCCAGCTTGGTCTTGGTCTGACCTTCGAAAATGGGTTCCTGGATCTGTATGGAAATGGCGCCCACAATGCCCTGACGTATATCCTCGGGCTTGTAGTCCTTCTTGAAGAAGTCCTTGAAGGTCTTTGCTATGGCCTCGCGGTAGGCAGCCAGGTGAGTGCCGCCGTCGCGGGTGTTCTGGCCGTTTACGAAGGTGGCGATATTCTCGCCGTAGCTGTTTCCGTGGGTGAGGACTATCTCTATGTCTTCCCCTTCCAGATGGATAAGCGGATAGAGGGGAGTCTCGCTCATATTTTCGGCCACTAGGTCCAGAAGGCCGTTTTCGCTCTTGTAGGCCACGCCGTTAAGCACCAGCGTAAGGCCTTTCTTGAGGTAGGAGTAATTCTTTATGAGGGTCTCCACGAACTCCATATGGAACTGGTAGTCGCCGAAGAGTTCGCTGTCGGGGACGAAGCGGATATAGGTGCCGGTTTTTTCGTTGGACTCCCTTACACCGCTTTCCAGGAGGTCTCCACGGCAGAATTTTGCAAAGGACACCTGCCCGTCACGATAGGAGGCTACATAGAATTCGGTGGACATTGCGTTCACCGCCTTGGTGCCGACGCCGTTCATACCTACGGACTTCTTGAAGTTGCGGTCGTCGAATTTACCGCCGGTATTGAGCTTGGAAGTGGCATCCACCACTTTTCCAAGGGGAATTCCACGGCCGTAGTCCCTTACGGTAACGCTCCGGTCATCGATGGTGATGTCTATGCGCTTTCCGAAGCCCATGGAGAATTCGTCCACGGAGTTGTCTATGATTTCCTTCAGGAGCACATATATACCGTCGCCCTGGCGTTCACCGTTACCAAGACGGCCGATATACATTCCGGCCCTGCGGCGTATATGCTCGTTCCATTCCAGAGTCTGGATGGAATCGTCGTTGTAGCTGTTTGTCTGCAATTCTGCCATACGTGCGCGTTAATACTCAATCTGCAAATATAAGCAAAAAGCCGGATTTTTTCAAGTGGTGCTCAGGCTATTTCCACAACCACGAAGAGGTTTATCACCGGACGCAGGGGTGCATTGCCTATAAGCGATATCCTGAGGACGTTCTCGCCCTTGGGAAGCCCCTGCGTATCCAGCGTCACCCGGAACTCTCCCTTGCCCGATCCGGGGACATCGGCCATAGGGGAAGGCCTCAGGGCGGGGGATTCACAATCGGCCTTGAAAAGCCGATAGGCCTGCCTGCCCTGGTTGCGGCAGGGGAATACGGCCTCGAGGACTTGTCCGGAGCTTACTTTCCCCAGGCTGACGGTGCTGTTATTGAACATTGGAAGAGGCGCTTCCCGGCGCTCCTTTTCGCTCATCGGCGGGAATGAAGGCCGATAAAAGGATTCTACCGAAAGGCCTTCATAGCCTTTCCCGTTTACCAGCAGGGTGAAAGGGAAGCTCTGGCTGCCGTAAAGGCCTTCGGCGGCGCTGAGGGTATAGCTGAGGCTGCCCTCCTTACCGGGCGGAAGCGGGTTTGGCTCCAGCCTCAGGCTCAGGCCGTCGGGGACATCGGCAAAACTGACGCTGATGGGGCGCTGACCCAGGTTTGCAACCCCCACACTTTCCGTATGCAGGGTTCCGCAGTCCATCGGAGGCATCCGGAGGACTCTCTCCTTTATACCAAAATCCCCGAGCTTTCCGGCACCGAAGCGTTGGCTCAGGGATTTTTTCTTTTCGTGTACCACGCCTCTCAGGCGCAGCACTACAGGCCGTTTTAATCCGGATATGTAAACCGTAAGGCTTTTGTCGAAGGGCATTGCGCCATCCTCGTTCTTATAGGTGGCGGTTACAGTGCCAGTCTTGCCCGGAAGGATGGGGGAGCGCGTCCAGCTTACGTCGGTACAGCCGCAGGACGAAACCACCTCGAAGATGGCTATAGGCTCGGTTCCAGTATTGGTGAGTGTAAAACTGCAGCTCAGAGGGCCGTCGGCCACGCTTACATCTCCGAAGTCAAAGACTGTGCGGTCCCAGCTTACGCTGCCCTCGGCGGATTGGGGTGAGGAGGCTACGGCCACAGTTTCGGCCGCGTGGCCCTTGGGAGCACGACTCCCGCAGGAAAGCAGCGCCAACAGTACCAAAGCTATATTTACACTCAGTTTCATAACTACAAATTTAGCAATTCTTCTTTCCATTATCAAATATAATACCTAAATTTGCGTGCTTGAATATTCAAACTTAAAAGATCTTTTAAACTATGGCAAGAGTCATCAATCCCGACCTTTGTGTCAGCTGCGGTGCCTGTGCCGATGTGTGCCCCGTGGGCGCCATCTCTGCCGGTGAAGCATCCTATGTGATCAACGCCGACGAATGCATCGACTGCGGAGCCTGCGAGGGTACCTGCCCCAACGGCGCCATCAGCGAGGCCTAGGCATTACAGCAGCAAAAAAAACGGACCGGTCTGCACTGCGCAGCCGGTCCGTTTTTGCGTTGTCGGGCTCAGACTATTTGCCAGCGAGCCTCTTGTAGGTGTTCAGGCGTACCTTGGCGAATTCTTCCGTCTTTTCCAGAAGTTCCTGGGCGTTGTCGGGGAACATCTTGTAAAGGGAAGCGAAACGCACCTCACCCTTGAGGAAGTCCTGGAACTTGCTCCAGTCGGGTTCCTTGCTGTCCAGGCTGAACGGATTCTTGTCGGTACCCTCGAGAGCGGGATTGTAGCGGTACAGATGCCAGTAACCGCATTCCACTGCAAGTTTCTCCTCCCTCTGGCTCAGGCCCATACCTGCCTTAAGGCCGTGGTTGATACAGGGGCTGTAGGCGATGATGAGGGAAGGTCCGTCGTAGGCCTCGGCCTCCTTGATGGCATTGAAGAACTGCACGGGGCTGGCACCCATAGCTACCTGGGCCACATATACGTAGCCGTAGCTGATGGCCATCATACCGAGGTCCTTCTTGCGGATCTTCTTACCGGAGGCTGCAAACTTGGCGATGGCGCCTACGGGAGTGGACTTGGAGCTCTGTCCGCCGGTGTTGGAATAGACCTCGGTGTCCAGGACCAGTACGTTCACGTTCTCACCGCTGGCAAGCACGTGATCCAGACCGCCGTAGTCGATATCGTAGGCCCAGCCGTCGCCGCCGAATACCCACTGGCTGCGGACCGGGATAAAGTGGCGGTACTCATACAGTTTCTTATAGACCTCGCAGTCGCAGCTTTCCAGGATGGGGACAAGCTTATCGGCTACTTCGCGGGTAACCGCAGGATCCTGAGGAGCCTCAAGCCACTGGGCAAAGAGGGCTTTGGCATCCTGGGAGGCGCAGTCGCAGTCCAGGCCCTTCTTCATATATGCGGCTACGGTCTCGCGGGCGCGGTCGGAGCCGATCTTCATACCGAGGCCGAATTCTGCGGCATCCTCGAAGAGGGAGTTGGCCCAGGCCGGGCCGTGACCTGCAGCATTGGTGCAGTAAGGGGAAGCCGGGAAGGAAGCGCCGTAGATGGAGGAGCAACCGGTGGCGTTCGCAATCATCATACGGTCGCCGAAGAGCTGGGTGATAGCCTTGATGTTGGGGGTTTCACCGCAACCTGCGCAGGCGCCGGAGAACTCGAACAGAGGCTGTGCAAACTGGGAGTTCTTCATATTGGCCTTCTTGTCCACATACTCCTTGTAGCCCACCTTCTTGTTAAGATAGTCGAAGGCTGCCTGATCCTCCTGGTCGGAGATGTAAGGGACCATCTTGAGGGCCTTTTCAGGCTTGGAGAGACATACATCCACGCAGTTGCCGCAACCGGTGCAGTCGTCCACGGAGATGGCCAGGGCGTACTTGTAATCCTTCAGATTGGCCTTGCCCTGGGCGAGCTTCACGGAAGCGGGAACCTTGGCGGCCTCTTCCTCGGTGAGGAGGAAAGGACGGATAGCGGCGTGAGGGCAGACAAAGGCGCAGCTGTTGCACTGGATGCAGGTTTCGGCATTCCAGACGGGCACGTTAACCGCGACTCCGCGCTTCTCATAGGCCGATGTTCCAGCGGGCATCGTGCCGTCGGCATAGGGCAGGAGGGCGCTCACCGGGAGGGTGTCGCCGGCCTGGGCGTTGACGATATCGGCAACTTCCTTGACGAAGGCGGGAGCCAGACGGTCCTTGTTGGGATTCTCGAACTTGGCGGTAATGGAAGCCCACTCTTCGGGAACGTTGATCTGGGTGTATTCACCGCCGCGGTCAACGGCTGCGAAGTTCATATTGACCACGTTCTCGCCCTTCTTGCCATAGGACTTCACGATGGCGTCCTTCATATATTTGACTGCATCCTCGTAAGGGATGATGCCGGTAATCTTGAAGAAGGCGCTCTGGAGAATGGTGTTAGTACGGTTGCCAAGGCCAATTTCGGCAGCAATCTTGGTGGCATTGATAATGTACACCTTGATGTGTTTGCGGCCGATGGTTGCCTTCACGTTGTCGGGGATCTGCCTGATGGTCTCTTCCTCGTCCCAGAGGGAGTTGAGCAGCAGGGTGCCGCCTTCCTTTATGCCCTTGAGCACATCGTACTTGCGGAGGTAGGAAGGAACGTGGCAGGCAACGAAATCGGGAGTGTTCACCAGATAGGGAGCCTTGATGGGGCTTACGCCGAAACGCAGGTGGGAGCAGGTGTAACCGCCGCTCTTCTTGGAATCGTAGTCGAAGTAAGCCTGGCTGTAAAGATCAGTATGCGTGCCGATGATCTTGATGGTGTTCTTGTTGGCGCCAACGGTACCGTCGGAGCCGAGGCCGTAGAACTTGCACTCGGTGGTGCCGGGCTTCACGATGGAAACCTCGCTCTTGATGGGAAGGCTCTTGAAGGTGACGTCGTCCACGATGCCGATGGTGAAATCGG
>JAGCYC010000072.1 GCA_017961015.1 Bacteroidales bacterium
CATCTGGTGCAAGATGGAAAAGCAGAAAGTGCCTTTCGAGGGCGTGTACGACGTCTTTGCCATACGCTTCATAATTGACTGCCCCGGCGACGACCACAAGCTTGAGCAGGACCTGTGCTGGCGTGTATATTCCTTCGTGACCGAGGAGTACGAGCCGGATACCTCCCGCCTTCGCGACTGGGTCACCACTCCCAAGACGAACGGGTACGAGAGCCTTCACATAACAGTCAAAAACCGCGACGGAGCCTATCTGGAGGTGCAAATACGTACAGCCAGGATGGACGATATAGCCGAAAACGGCTTTGCCTCGCACTGGTCCTACAAGGGAATCAGGAGGGAAGAGAGTATGGACCGCTGGCTGGTTTCGGTGCGCTATGCCCTGGAGCATCCCGACAATGATTCCCCCGAAGACCTCCCTCAGCCTCCTTCCAAGGAAATCTTCGTATTCACTCCTTCCGGCGAGCTGCGCATCCTGCCTGCGGGTGCCACGGTGCTGGATTTCGCCTTCGGGATACATACCGGCCTGGGAGCCCGCTGCTCCGGCGCCAAGGTTAACGGGAAGGCGGTTTCAATACGCGAAAAGCTTGCTACCGGCGACATAGTGGAAATCCTCACCGCCCGCAACCAGCATCCTACCCAGGACTGGCTGGGCTGGGTGGTCAGTTCCAAGGCCCGTTCCAAGGTAAAGCAGGCCCTGGCCGCCCAGGAGCAGTCCCGCGCCGCCGACGGTAAGGAACTGCTGGAGCGCCGCCTCAAGAACTGGAAGCTCGAGCTTCCTGACGATATGCTCTCCGAGCTGCGTAAGAAGCTGTCCTACAGCTCCCTCACTTCCTTCTATGCAGCCATAGGGGAGGGCGTAGTGGACGTGAACACGGTCAAGGATTTCATCCTTTCCGAGGAGCAGAGGCACGCCCAGTCGGTAGAGGCCGCCGAGGCCGTCCAGGCCCAGGTGAAAGCCGCCCGTCCGCGCGATTCCAAGGACGATATCCTGGTGCTTAACGCCAAGAATGTCAAGGGTATAGACTACAGGATGGCAAAGTGCTGCAATCCTGTCTTCGGCGACGATGTCTTCGGCTTCGTAACCCGTGAAGCCGGAATCAAGATACACCGTATGAGCTGTCCCAACGCCGCCCGCCTGCTGGACCTGTACCCCTACCGCATCCAGAGGGTCCGCTGGGCCGACAGCCCCTCTTCCGGCAGCTTCCAGGTGAGCATAAAGATACTCAGCGACCAGGAGAGCCAGCTGGTGAACCAGGTTACCCAGGTGGTGAGCCAGTTCAAGGTGTCCATCCGTTCCTTCAGCATAAGCGAGAACCGGCGTAACGGCACCTACGAGATGCTCATCAAGCTCTCGGTCCCTTCAAATACGGAATTGGACAAGGTGCTTTCCCAGATACGGGTGATCAAGCACGTTCTCAAGGTCAGCCGGCAGTAGGGGCCTTCCACACTTTCAGATACTGTTCCAGGGCCCACATTTCGTCCCTGTAGCGCGCTGCAGCCGTGAAATCCAGTTCGGCCGCGGCACTGCGCATCTTGCGCCTGGCCTCCCCGGCGGCCTTTTCCACCTGTTCCCGCGACATCGAACGTATAACCGGATCCTGCAGGACGGCGGCGAGGTCGGCCGCAATGTATCCGTCCACATAGGCCGATGCAGACTCCCTCCGGGCGTCGTGGCCGAGGCCCACCGAAACGTCGCCTGTTCCAAGTTCCGACGCGCTGGGAACGTATTCCGGGGCCGATACCGAATCCTTCGCGCTCACGTGGCCGGTCACGCTGTTCTGGAGCACCGGATTCAGGAAGCCGCTCAGGTGGCCGGTGTCCTCCTTCGAGGTCACCAGCTCCGACATCAGTACATTGGCCCTGATGCTCACCTGCTTGGGCGTTATATTGTTCAGCTTGTTGTATTCCTGCTGTCTGGCGCGTCGGCGGGCGGTTTCACGTATGGTCTCGTCCATCGAGCGGGTTATGGAATCGGCATACATTATGACCAGGCCGTTCAGGTTGCGGGCTGCCCGTCCGGCGGTCTGGGTGAGGGCCCTTCCGGAGCGGAGGAAACCCTCCTTGTCGGCATCCAGGATGGCAACCAGCGACACCGTAGGTATGTCCAGGCCTTCGCGCAGCAGGTTTACGCCTATCAGCACGTCAAAGAGGCCGTTCTTGAAATCCTCGATAATCTCCACCCTTTCGGCCGTATCCACGTCGGAGTGGATGTAGCGGCAGCGTATGCCGGCTTTGGTGAAATAGGAGTCCAGTTCCTCGGCCATACGTTTGGTAAGGGTGGTTACGAGTATCCTCTCGTCCCTTTCGCTCCTTACGCGGATCTCCTCCATAAGGTCGTCCACCTGGTTCTTGGTGGGACGTACCTCGATGGGCGGGTCCAGGAGGCCGGTGGGGCGCACTATCTGCTCTATCACCAGCCCCTCCGATTTCTGCAGTTCATAATCGGCCGGAGTGGCGCTCACATAGACCTTCTGCCCGGTCACTGCCTCGAACTCGTCGAAGGTGAGGGGGCGGTTGTCGGCCGCTGCCGGCAGGCGGAAACCGTAGTCGATGAGGGTTTCCTTGCGGGAATGGTCGCCTCCGTACATCGCCCTTATCTGGGGCAGGGTTACGTGGCTTTCGTCTATGAAGCAGATGAAGTCGTCGGGGAAGTAGTCTATGAGGGTGAAGGGCCTCTGGCCGGGTTTGCGCCCGTCAAAATAGCGGGAATAGTTCTCCACGCCGGGGCAGTAGCCCATCTCCTTTATCATCTCCATATCGTAGTCCACCCTCTGCTTCAGTCGCCTGGCTTCCAGGAACTTATCCTGGGATTCGAAGAACTCCACCTGCTTAATGAGGTCCTCCTGTATCTGGACCACGGCCTTTGCTCCCTTTTCCTTGGAGGTTACGAAGTTCTTGGCAGGATACAGGTCTATGGAATCCATCTTCTCGAAGACCGCCCCGGTGACGGGGTCGATGAGCGATATCCCGTCCACCTCGTCGCCGAAGAACTCGATGCGGGCGGCATAGTCGGCACCTCCGAGGAAGATGTCCACGGTGTCGCCCCTGACCCTGAACGAGCCGCGCTTGAAATCGCTCTCGGTGCGGTAGTAGAGCGCATCCACCAGCTTGTACAGCAGCCTTGTCATAGACATCTGGGCGCCCACCTGGACACGGACCGTCTGGTCGTGGAAGTCGTCGGGATTGCCGATACCGTAAAGGCAGGATACAGAGGAGATTACGATAACGTCGCGCCGCCCGCTCATAAGGGCCGATGCAGCGCTCACCCTTAGCTCGTCAATCTTGTCGTTGATGCTCAGGTCCTTCTCTATGTAGGTGTCGGTGGTGGGGATGTAGGCCTCCGGCTGATAGTAGTCGTAGTAGGAGACGAAGTACTCCACCGCGTTGTGCGGGAAGAAGGATTTGAATTCTCCGTACAGCTGTGCCGCCAGGGTTTTGTTATGGCTAAGGATAAGCGCGGGACGCTGCAGCCGCTCTATCACTCCGGCCATCGTGAAGGTCTTTCCTGAACCGGTCACGCCCAGCAGGGTCATATCCGGAATGCCCTGCTGCAAGGCCTTGCACAGCTGGTCAATGGCCTGGGGCTGGTCCCCGGCCGGTTTGAATTCGGAGTGGAGTTTGAACTGCATTGGGGCTTGAAATCTCTGTGCAAAGATACGTTTAATCGCAGCCAAATGAA
>JAGCYC010000073.1 GCA_017961015.1 Bacteroidales bacterium
CAACAGTACACGGCAACTTGCCAGCATCCATTAGCCTCATTGCCTGGACATACTTGGGATAATTTTCGTTCTTTTTCATAACCCTTTTTTATGTCCAACTTTTGGGGTGCAGTTCAAAAATAGCAGACAATCAACGGTATGGCCAGGCAGACAGCTATGCAGTGTTCTTTGTCTGTCAGTAAAACGCTGACTATCGACACTTCGAGACTCCACCGGTACGCAGTGAACGCATTTTCAGGCTAAAACGCGTATGATGAGTACCCGGCGGTACGCAGTGAACGCATTTTCAGGCCAAAACGCGTATGATGAGTACCCGGCGGTACGCGGTGAACGCATTTTCAGGCCAAAACGCGTATGATGAGTACCCGACGGTTCGCGCGGAAGTCGCCGCCCTAGATGCCATACCCCGCCCAAGATAGTATACCCCGCCCAAGAAAGTATGCCCCTCTATAGATGCCATACCCCGCCCAAGATAGTATACCCCGCCCAAGAAAGTATGCCCCGCCCTAGATGCCATACCCCGCCCAAGAAAGTATACCCCGCCCGAGCTTAATTACCTACAGCTTTTCCTTAAAGAACGCCACGGTATTGGCTACCACGGTCTTGCGTTTGCGCGTGATGGTGTGGTTCTCGCCTTCCACTACGATCAGACTGGCGGAAGGGCCGTATGTTTCCAGATATTTCTCGCTGCACCACATGGGGACTATCGAATCCCGGCTTCCGTGCTGGAGCAGCACCGGGCCCTTGTAGGCCGATGCCGTTCCATAGATATCCAGAGTCTGCGTGCTCAGCAGATACTCCCGTCCTAGCCTCATCATGCCCCAGCAGACAATGTACTCGGGAGGGTCGGATGGGTCGAAGCGGGCGTTGAAGAACTTGCCGCCCTGGCATGCCTCCTTGATTACGGAACCCGGCGCAATGAGAAGCAGGGCCGATGGCGCCTCGCCAGCAAGGGCCAGCCTTCCAGCTGTCATGGAAGCGATGACCCCGCCCTGGGAATGCCCCAGAAGGCCGATTTCGCTCACATAGGGGAGGGCGCGGACATAGTCCCATACGGCCATGGCATCGGCAATTTCCTTTTCTATGGTCATGTCCTGCATGCGGCCTTCGCTCTTGCCGTGACCGTTGAAATCCATGCGCAAGGAAGCGATCCCTGCGGCGGCAAGGCCCTTGGCGATGGAAGGCATGGGATTGTAGTCCTTGCTGGAGAAGATGCCGTGCATGAGTATGACCATGGGGCAGCGGTCGGTCTGGGGATTGAATCCGTCGGGAAGGCACAGCTTGATGGCAATGCCGCCCTGGGGGCCGTACACCTCATATTTCCGGGCCGATACCGGAACAAGGACCAGGGCAAGGAGAAGTAGGGAAAGCAGAGTCCGTTTCATGTAAGATCAGATCTTTTTTACCGGGAAAGTGAAGTAAGTGTCGGGGTAGGGCTCGCCCTCAAGCGTGAAGTGCCACCATTCGCTGTCAAGTGCGCGGAAACCGTGACGGAGCATTACTGAACGGAGAAGCATACGGTTGGCAAACTGCTCGGGAGTGATGCTGCGGCCGGTGGGGGAAGAGCTGCAGTCGCCGGTATAGCTTATGAGGCGGGGATCGGCGGGATCGTATGCACCGCAGAAATCGGGATGGCTTTCGGGGCCGAACCAGTCGAAAGTGCCGCCCATATCCACTTCCTTTCCGGTGGCCATATCAAAGAGAGTGAGATCCACTGTTGAACCGCGCGTATGGCCGCTCTTCTCCATTATATACTCCTGATCGAATAGTACGCTCTTGTCCAGGTCCGGGTAAAAGCAGTATTTGGTGAGAGTATCGTCAACGGCAGCGGCCCAGCGGACAAAGTGGTCCACGGCTTTCTGGGGACGGTAGGCATCGTAGATCTTGAAGCGGTAGCCCATCGGGACAAGCTCGTCGGAGGCTTCGCGGAGGGCTTTGGCTGCCTCGGCGGTAAGAAGGGCGGTGGGCTCCAGGTAGCCGTCTATACGAGTTCCTACGAAGTTGTAGGTGCCAAAGTAGCGTATCTCAAGTATGGCGTCGGGGACGGCGTCGCAGAGGTTTACAAAGCCGCGGCTGTCGGCCTCGGGAGGGCAGTTGCAGCCGATGAGAGAAAAAGCAAGGGCGAACAGGATGGAAAACCGTCTCATACTATACAGAAATTAAGTATACAAATATACCATTTTCGGCGCCTAAAACAAAAATAAGGCTCACAAGTTGCTCATTTTGCGAAGGATTGATTATATTTGCATTTGCAGAAACGCTTAGTTATGAAAGGTATCCGCTTCCAATTGATTGTTTTAGCTCTGCTTGCCACGCTTGCCGGCCTCACTTCCTGCAAGGAGGAGGTGGCGGACATCCCCGTGAAAAGCGTCACTCTTTCGGAGCAGATCCTGGATATGCCCATCGGCAGTTCCACCTTTCTCCTGGCCGAGATTGAACCTGTAGAAGCAACCGACAGGGATCTGATTTGGACCAGTTCGAACGAGGAGGTGGTGAAAGTGGACGAGGGCGGTATGATACAAGCAATCAGCGTGGGTAAGGCTGTCATTACCGCTACGGCGCATTCGGGGGTGCGTGACCGCTGTGCCATATCGGTCTATGCATCACAGATGAGGGTGCACGCGGTATCGGCCCTTCATATTTCCTGCCGTGCAGCCGTCGTAGGCGGTACCGTAGTTCCTCCGGAGAATGTGGAAAGCCGCGACGTAAAAAAGGGTATCATCTTTTCCGCCTCGCCCGACGTAGATATCGAGCACGGAACCTGGTATACAGTGGACGACAAGTCCCTGGGACAGAATTCCTTCTCTATGCAGATCAAGATGCTGGAGCCCCTCAGAAAGTACTATTTCCGCGCGTATGGCATAATCGACGACGAGATAATCGCCCTTAGCCCCACCATCAGTTTTATTACAAAGGCCCTGAATACAATGGTGGAGACGATGCCTGCCACCGATATCGGCAGCAATACTGCAACCCTCGTCGCCAAACTGGACCTTACGGACTGCGCCGCCAGCAACATCGGAGCCGGATTTATCCTGACAAAGGCAGGAAGCCCTTCGCAGACTGTCTCCGTGCACGGAGTGGCCGATGATGCCAAGTCCTTCTCGGCAACGGTCTCAGACCTTACTCCCGACACGCTTTACGACTGCAAGGCCTATGTAAAGGCCGATAACATCACCTACGAAACCAACCCCGTACAGTTCCGTACTGCAAAATAGACGGCGGAAACCTGAACCACTTTGGCGAGGGCGCAGTACGTCCTGTCGCGGACTCTGACTAAATCAATCCCATCTCCTTACTGATAGCAATGAGCTCGACGGTGTTCGCAACGTCGAACTTTGCTATCAGTTTTTTTCTGTACCAGCGTATGGTCTCGTGACTGAGTCCAAGGGCCTTGCCAATATCGGCCGCGGTGTAGCCCTTGGACAGCAGATCCAGGATCTCCTTTTCCCGCTCCGAGAGCTTTATATCGGCTTTCTGGGCGGGGATTTCTTCCAGCACCTCCTCTATGAGCTGGGCGGCTTCGGCCTTCTCCTGCGTGGTCTTGCGCAGTTTCAAAGCTATATACAGAAGGGCCGACAGCAGGAGTATGATGAAAACGCTGGCGCCAAGCATCCAGCCAAGCTGCCTCTTCTGCCTTGAAAGGACGTTGTCAATGAATTCCAGGTTCTCCCTCCTGAATACGGGGCTGTCGTCGGGATGCACTGTATAATAAGCATTTACGTCGCGAAGATACTTGAGGGCTTTCCCTGTTTCACCCTTTTCCATATAGAGCCGTCCCAGTCCCTTGTAGGCGAAGATAAGCATAAGGGAATCGGCCGATGTCTTCGCATAGCCGACGGCTTTGTCATAGGCCTGGCGGGCCTTTTTCAGGTCCCCCTCGTCCATCCAGGTTTCGCCTATGTTGTACCAGAGGACGGTGTTGCTTTCGTTCCAGCCGTTTCTGTCAAAGATTTCACCGGCCTTGGCGTAATAATCCATCGCCTCCGGAATGTTTCCCTTCATATTCTGCAGATTGCCGATGGTGCCGTAAAGCATTGAGAAGCTGTCGTCCAGGTCCTTCTGCGAATAACCGTCCGGGCTGAGCGGGGAAGTGGCCCCTGCAGCCATCCTTTCCACGGATTCCAGAGCCTTCCCATAGTAGAATAAGGCGCTGTCGTACTGCTCACGGGCATAGAATATCTGGCCGATATAGCGGTATGCATCGGCATTGGCCTGTTCCCAATGGCGGGGAAGGCTTATCGACAGGGCCTTGCGGGCGTAGAACTGGCATTTGTCGGCATTCAGGTTCTGCCAGCCGAGCATCAGGTCACGGTAGGATCGGTTGAGCGCAATGAGTTCCGTCTGAGTGGCTTTGTCCATTTTATCCGGGGTCCAGACCGCGACGGCCCGCTCAAGCGAATCAAGATTGAAGCCCCGGTGGTCGTTGTATGCAAAGGCCGTCTGAAGCGCAGTCAGAAGGGCCAGGCTTATCATTACTCTTCTCATAGCACAAAAATACGTAAAAATATGGACTCTTTTTCCACCCTAAGGGGTGGTCACCACCCTTTTGAGTGGTGTTTTTGAAAAACATATAAACTATTTTTGCGTCAATTGTTACCGATTTTACTATGGGGAACATATCTTTAACCACAAAGGAGACACAGATTATCCGACTGATAGCCGAAGGAAAGACTACTCCCTCGATAGCCTCTGCTATGGGACTGGCCCCGGAGACCGTCAAGTGGTACAGGAAGCGGATCCTGGACAAATTCCAGGCAGCCACTTCGGCCGAAGTCATTCGCAAGGCAATAGATCTTAAACTCTTGTAAATATGAAAAGAATTGCACTGACACTCATCGCATTGTCTTTCGCGTACGCGGGTGCATACGCGCAGAATTTCCTTGAAAGGCTCAAGGACAGGACAAAGGACAATATCGAAAACAGGATTGAGAACAGGGTGGAGCAGAAGGTGGACGACGCTGTGGACAATGCCCTTGACAAACTCTTCAACCCTAAGAAAAAGGAGAAAAAGGCCGATGAGGAGCGTTCGGAGGAGCGTCAGAGTGCAAATCGGCCCGAAGTAAGCCGCCCTAAGACTGAAAGGAGCGCCAAAGCTGAAAGGCCGGATGCCCGTCCCTCCGCGAAGACGGTTAAATCGGAATACGCCAAGAGCGACTTCGTCCCCGGAGACGAGATATTCTTCGAAGACGATTTCGAGCGTGAGCGTCTGGGAGAGTTCCCTCTGCGCTGGGACCTGCTTGACGGCTATGTGGAAACCGCTTCCATCGAAGGTCGCAAAGTGCTGGCTTTCACCGACGACGGATTAGGCCAGGTGATTCCCAATATGAAGGAAAAATGGGCCTGGCTCCCGGAGGATTTCACGGTGGAATATGATCTGTTCATCGCTCCTCTCAGCGAGGACTCAGGATCCACCCTGGACTTAAGCCTGTGCTTTGGCGCCGGCGGACAGCAGGATTATTATAATTACAGGAGCTCTGTGAGGTTCTTTTATCGTGAAGACGGTTCCAGCTCGATGGATTGGTCGCTTAAAAAACCCGGAAGTGATATGGAGACCAGAGGCGATAAGGCTCTCGGCCTTAGTTCAGGCAACAGTGACTACAATTCTTCCAGCCCCGTAAAGGCCGGTGAGTGGAACCATTTTGCCTTCTCCTTCAACAAGCGCGCTTTCAAGGGATATATTAACGGTATGCGCATCATCAATGTGCCCTCAATGGAGGCTCCCGGATATTTCTTCTTCAACAGCGGCAGCGAGTATCGCTACAGCGGCATCAGCAATGTCCGTATAGCCAAGGGCGCCGTCCCTCTTTACGACCGCCTGCTTTCCGACGGCAAGATTGTTACCTATGCCATCACCTTCGAGACAGGAAAGGCCGATCTGAAACCGGAATCGATGGTTGAAATCAACCGCGTGGCCAAGCTGATGAAGGAGTATCCCGACCTGGAATTCGAAGTTCAGGGCCACTGCGACAATACCGGCAGCGACAGGGTTAATGATCCACTGAGCCAGAAGAGGGCCGAGGCCATAGTCTCCGCCCTGGCAGACCTGGGTATATCCGAATCCCGTCTTACCCCTGTGGGAAAGGGCTCCCACGAGCCTGTAGCCTCGAATAAGACCGATGAAGGCCGGTCCAAGAACCGCAGGGTGGAATTTGTAAAGAAGTAAACTTATGAAGAAGATAATTTTTGCCCTTGCCGCTCTGGCGGTGCTCATCCCTGCGGGAGCTCAGAACAATGCCCGCAAGATCATCTCCCTTACTCCGGCCCTGCCTACGGTGAAGGACTTGTTGGATGATTTCAAGGAAGACGGTACTCCATATGACGAGTACAAAGGTCCCGGAGGCAGTGCCGTGCGGGCTTTCCTTGACAAATATGAAGAAGCCGAAGATCTGATCCGGGAGCTGCCCTCAGAATACAGCAAGCCCGACGTATCCTCTTTGGGCAATATGAATGCAGGATCGGCCCAGGCGGCGGCAATGGGACGTATGTCCGGTTTGGGCCTGAGCGCTGCCGACATTGCCAAATTGCAGTCGGGAAAACTGAGCGAAGCGGAGCAGATGGCTTTCGCCAACAAGGTAATGAGGGCCCAGGGAGGTATGACCTCCGATGACCTTGCCAAGCTTGGCAAGATGATGGAGGCCCAGAATTCCGGCGGAAGCCCCGAACAGGCCGCCGAGGCTGCAAGGCAGCTGTCGGCCATCCAGTCCCGCGGCTCTTCCTCACAGGGTTCACGCGCAGCCTACCTTCAGTTGAACGAGATGGACCGCAATATTCTGGACTGCCTTAAAGAAGGAGACAAGAGAAAGGATGCTGCCCGTGCGAAGGGCCTGGAGCTTTATGAGAAGAAATACAGGGCTCAGGTAAAGAATATAGAGAAGGGCCTGTACCAGGCAATTAAGGACGGAGCGTTGGATGAGAAGCCTGCTGTTGGGACAGAGGAACGCTGTGCAGCCGCTGCAGAGCGCTTCAGGGCACTTCACATACAGAGATTTGCTCTTGAATGCAAGTTCTATGAGGAGTACTGCTCCATTTGGAGGTCTGCGATTTCGGGGGCTATGGAGTACTACAGGAACGATGTGATGAAACTGTCCGAAGAAAGGGAAGCCTTCCGTAAGCAGATGTATGCCCAGACCGGCAGCACCGAGTTTATAGCTCCCGCCTTTACTCCGGATGCGGTGGCGCAGGAGTATTTCAGGCTGGCGAAAGATATACTTGATTATAAACTGGAATTACCTGACGATCAGGTTTCCATGGAATGAGTTACATGAAAAAACTGTTTACTCTGGCGGCTGCGCTCACTCTGAGCGTCGCCGCCTTTGCGCAAAATAACTATGTGTCCACGCCCATTGTCAAGGCAATAGAGAGCGGGAAGTATTATATGAAGCTCTCGATGGACCTGCAGGGGCGTAAGGCCACGCTGGAGACCGCTTCCAGGGGCGGAGTGACAATGTCCAGGATGCGTATGAGCGGAATGGATGTGGTCACCCTTGCTGCCGGCGGAAACGTGTTCCAGCTGGACGAGAAAGCCAAGACCTGGAGGGCCGGAATGGGTATGACACCGCCCCCGGCCGATATGAACTTCGTCCGCCAGGGGACCTGTACTGTGGGCGGCAAGACTGGCTGGTACTTTGACGAATACCGCTCCGACGGGGCTACAATCACTTTCTACTACAATTCCGACAAGGTGGCCATAATAGATTTCGGCGATCCCGAGATGGGACCTGTGGCCCTGCAGTCCTTCAGCCCCACCATCCCAAGGCATATGTATTTCTGCGTTGGGAACGACTGGAAGGGGAGTGGGGCGGCCCCTCCGCGCTGCTCTGCCCCCTGGGTGGACAACGGCCCTTCGGTGGAGCTTGCCTGCGGGGCGGGCATCGGCCCGATTACTATCAGCGGGAAGCAGACGGGCGGTGGCATATCGGCCTCCAGCCTGTCTCCAACGCCGGATATGACCTTTGCCCGCGCGGATTTGAAATATACGGCCGATGGTGTCAGAAAGGCCTTCGACCAGCTGGTGGCCCAGTCCGAGGGCAAATCGGCCGAACAGATTGCCAGCAGCATTATGGAATTCAACGGCAAGGCCAACGGGATGATGCTGTTCGGCGTTGTGACCGGGGAGATGATAGAGATGGCCATTGCGCGCTGCAAGCTCTATCCGCACCCCTCGCTCCTGACTACCTGCGGAAATATGCTCCTTGTAGCCGAGGATCCCAAGACTGCGCTGGAATACTTCGAGGATGCGTCCAAGCTGCAGCCGGACTTCGAGGAACCGTTGTACGGCCAGATCGAGTGCCTGCTGGATATGGGACAGTTGGAAAAGGCACGGAAAGTGGTTCCCAAGATTATCGAGGTAAGTGCAAAAAAACGCAAACCGGACGGAAAAGCCTGGCTATATAAGGCTATGCTGGATGCGCAGCGTTCCCCGGTGGAATCGGCCGGAGCCCTTTTCAAGTCGCTTTCGCTGGGTTATTTCTGCGAGAATACGGTGAGCCTGATAAGCTCGCTGCTGAACGAGATTGACAGGGCCGAGATGAACGCCTCTCTGGATAATCAAGACTTTATGAGCCTGATAGACAAGGTGTTTACACCGGAGAATCTGGACAATATCCGTAAAGGCGTCACCTATGGCGACGATGACTTCTTCCAGGCCGATGACGCCGGCTTCAACGCCACTCCGGCTGGTGATCTGGAAGCTAATTTCCGTAACAATGCCCGCATCGCCGGCGATTACGAGGCTCGCAGCAATAAGCATTGGGCAAAGGCCGATAAGGCCGTTCAGAACGGCCCGGCTATCAGCCTTCTGTATTCTATGGAGGCTGCCTACCTGCCGGACAATATGTCCAGGCTAATTGAAGAGGCAAAGAACCGTCCTGAGGCGCAGCGAGCTTTCCAAAACAATGCCGATGCACGCAAGGCAATGGCGGGTATAGCAGTGCCGGAAAGCGTTCGTAAGGGACTGGAGGAAGCCTATCTCAAACATACAAAGGCTCTGTGTTTCGAGCACAATGTGGACGGCTTCTATATGTTCGATGCACGTGCTTTCTGGTGCCTGCGTATCCTTGAGCGCTACTATAAATACCGCCTGGATTACGCCTATGGCATTTTCGGCGGGTTTGACGATGAAAAGCGCAGCTTCTACGGCTATCTTCCGGAGGGCTTCAAGACCAACATCCTCAATCACGTGCACCGTACCGACAAGGATATCGCGATATGGAAAGTGATGGAAAAGAAACAGCTGGATGAGGCTGTGAATCTTGGTAAAAAGTGTGTCAAAGAGTTCGATAATTGGTCCAAGGCCCATCCGAATGCTTCGGATGAAGCCATAGACAGGGCGGCGCGACGCATATACAGGCCGTACCGCATTTTGACAGAGGTGACGCAGCCACTTGAGCGTCTGAATCAGATAGAGGTAATCTCCGAGACCGAAAAGGTGAATTCGGATATGGTCTACTACAACAACACGATCCGGCCGGTGCTGGCAGAGTGGTGGAAGGATATCTCGAAGTACTGCTCGCACTGCAGCGACGGCAATGTAAGCAACTATTTCTGGTACAGGACTTTGGCCCTGATATACAATGAGTATGGCGCAACCTTCTCCTCCAAGGCTACGGCAGGGGAGTCCCTTCACGATGCCAGGATGAGGATACTCAAGGCCGAGGCCGAAATAAAGGATCAGGAGTGGCAGGACCATCTGGAGGCAGTAGCCGAACACGAGCAGATGGAGAAGGACGCCCGTGACATTGCCGAATTCAAGGGTAAGCAGTGGTACGGCCTGAGCGACCTCTTCCTCTCTATGCAGACCCCGCTTGGCGAAATCAGCGTAGGCCTGAAGGAAGGTAAGTGGGGATTCCATCTCGATGTGGAAAAATCCTATGTCAGACCCGAGCCGCTCGACGCCAGGAAAGTCAACAGTTCCATCCTGACGGACGAGAATGTCAACAATACCATTCAGGCGACTATCCAAAGCGCAGCTGGAGCAATGGGATTGGGTGAAATGCCTGCCGGCAACGTTGTCCTGGGTATGAGGGCCCTTACAGGCAGGCTCATCGACACCAAGGATGAGACCAAATACAATATCTCCCGCGACTCGGCCGGCAATATGGTGATACAGAAAACGGACAGCCGCAAGTACGACCTCGCAGGGGCTGGCACCGTCACGACCGATAACATCCAGGTGGGAAGGATCAAGGCCCGCCGGGATGTAGCCACCTACGGTTTCGGGGGCTTCTTCTCGGTGAGTGCAGGCAGTACTGTAATAAGATAAGATTATGAGACGCTTTCTTCTTTTATTTGCACTGGCGTTGACTACGCTGGCAAGGGCTCAGGAAGAGGTGAACCGTGTTGTTCCGGAGAGCATCGCCGAAGTGGAAAAAACAGTAAAAGAGCTGGGAGGCCGATGGAAGCATCCACGCCGGAGCCCTTAACTACCGGGGCCAGGCAAAAATCCCTTTCATTATGCAACAATCTAAACTCACTTGCATTTATGTTATTTTGCTCTGTCTGGCCGCTTCAAGGCGCAGTGCGGGGATTGTTTCATAGAACATTGTATTTCAGCGTAAAAATGGGATTTTTTACGCTGAAATTGTGTTTACATTCGTGTGTTTTTTTATCTTTGCATTTATGAACATATCCGAGAGGCTAAAATACGTAGTTCCATCGTGCCAGTATGCGGCAGGAAAATCCGGCTATAAGCCTGCACCAGCTGTACTATCAGCTGGCCACCCACACTACCGCCTCCCACGCAGGCCTGTACAACGACGCCTGCTACGGGAATGTCTATCGGAATACCCTTGAAGAGTTTCTGAAACCCAATAGACTATGATACACGTAAAAGAAGAGGCCGCACGTTGCCTGATGTGCGAAGACGCACCCTGTACGAAAGCCTGTCGGACAGGAGATCCTGCAAGGGCAGTCCGGGCAATCCGTTTTGATAATGCCGCCAATGCCTGGCGGTGGACAGAGGCCTGCATCGAAGCCGACCTGGAACGGGCAGAACAGGCGTGCATCCATTATGACATGCCGATAAGGCTCAGGGAACTGCTCAAGTCAGTTCCTGCGAGGCCGGCGGACGGGCAAAAGGCTGCGCCTTCCCTCGCCATCGACTTTGTGGGCATACACTGCGAGAACCCCTTCTTCCTGGCTTCATCGGCCGTCTGCACCAATTACGAGATGGTGGCCCGTGCCTTCGATGCTGGCTGGGGCGGCGTCTTTTACAAGACTATCTGCAAGCAGGACATCCGTGAGGTCTCACCCCGTTTCGACGCAGTGAAAGATGATACGCGCTTCGCCGGTTTCCGTAATATGGAGCAGCTTTCCGAGAATCCCTACGAGGTCGATTTTGACATACTCAGCCGGCTCAAGCGGAATTATCCCTCAAAAGTGGTAATCGCGTCCATAATGGGACAATACGAAGAGGAATGGGCCGAACTTGCCAAAATGGCCGAAGATGCAGGCTGCGACGCCGTAGAACTGAACTTCTCCTGCCCGCAGATGCGCCTTTCCGGCCTTGGCAGCGACGTGGGACAGAACGCGGAACTTGTCACCTTCTATACGGCGTACGTAAAGCGCAGCGTGAAGATCCCTGTCATCCCCAAGATGACGCCCAATATCACCAATATCAACCAGCCCGCCCTGGGCGCGTACTTCGCAGGTGCCGATGCGATATCGGCCATCAATACGATCAAGAGCGTCACTATGAGCCCTGCTGCGGCTGTGAGCGGAAAACAGACTCTGTCCGGATACAGCGGGAGAGCGGTGAAGCCAATTGCCTTACGCTATATCCTTGAAATGGCCCTCAACCCCCTGCTAAACGGCTCCAACGGCAAAAGGGTTGAGCTGAGCGGAATCGGCGGCATTATGACCTGGCAGGACGCTCTGGAGTTCATCCAGCTTGGCTGCACCAATGTACAGGTCTGTACATCCGTGATGGAATATGGCTACCGCATCATAGACGACCTTATTCTGGGTCTGCAGACTTATATGGCCGAGGAGGGGATTGAGCAGCTTGCCGATCTGGTAGGCTCGGAGCTGGATCACTTTGTACTGCCTTCGGACCTGGACCGCGAGACAATGGTATTCCCCAAGATAGACCGTTCTGTCTGCATAGGCTGCGGGCGCTGCTATGTCTCTTGCCAGGACGGAGGCCATCAGGCTATTTCCTTCGATGCCGAAAGCCGCCAGCCCCACATCATCGGCTCCAAGTGTGTAGGCTGCCACCTCTGCCGGCTGGTCTGCCCCACTGGCGCCATCGGCCTGGCAAAGCGCATCGAGAAATCCGTACGTCCGGCTTAAAATCCGGCTAAGCCGATAATCTTGCAGAATTGAGTAAATCCATATCTTTGCATTGATTTCGTGTAAAAATGGCGCAACAACCAAGTTTGATTTCGTGTAGATCTTTGTAAAACCAAAGCTTGATTTCGTGATGAAAAGAAAGATATACGACCAGCTGCTCCTTTGGAAAAACAAACGCAAAGGCAAGTCAGCCATGATGATAGAAGGTGCCCGCCGCGTGGGCAAGAGCTACATCGTCAAGGAATTCGCCCAGAAAGAATACAAGAGCTACATCCTAATAGACTTCTTCAAAGTCGGGGACGACATCAAAGATCTCTTCAAGAAATACTCAACACATCTGGCACAGGCCTATATCGTCCACACTGGTGACGTAGAGAAAGACGGCGATTATCTGTACATTCCTCTGTATATGGTCCCGTGCCTATAATCAAGAATCGGGACCTCTCATCCCCGGCCCGTCCGGGGATTTTTATATCTTTTCGCCCACTACTCATCATCTTCCGGCGACTCCATTCCCTTGTCAAACTGCTCCATGGCCTGGGCTTTGTCGGCTGCGGCAATGTCTATATAGGGTTTCATGGACTGGTAGTCGCTGTGGCCGGTCCACCGCATGACCATGACGGGCGGGATGCCGATGGATAGGGCGTAGCAGATGAAGGTTTTCCGGGCGGCGTGGGTGCCAACCAGTTTCCATTTGGGGAAGACTTCTTCGATGCGGTTGCCGTTCACGTACTTGCTTTTGCGGATGGGCTCGTTGATGCCGCAAAGTTCGCAGAGATCCTTGAGGGCAGCGTTCATCTGCTGGTTGGTGACGACGGGTAAAGCCTTGTTTCCCTTGAATTTACCGTCTTTATACTTGTCCAGGATGGCACGGGAGTAGCTGTTGAGATTGATGGGAATGGCATCGTGGGTTTTCTGTGTCACCACGTGGATATACTGCTCG
Organism: Bacteroidales bacterium; assembly: GCA_017961015.1. Classification (GTDB taxonomy): domain Bacteria; phylum Bacteroidota; class Bacteroidia; order Bacteroidales; family UBA932; genus Cryptobacteroides. The sequence goes on from JAGCYC010000073.1 coordinate 13,235, forward strand.
TCGATATCGCTCCGGCATAGTTTGAACATATCCGAGAAGCGGAGCGAGGTAAAGGCGCAAAAGCAGAACAGGTCGCGGGCCTTTTCGATACCGCCGGCTTCCTGGATAATCTTAGTGTAGGGCGTACCGTCCCAATCGACCAGCTTTACCTTGGTGCCGTTGGGCGGGATCTGGTAATGATAGACCCGCATCAATTCTTCCCGCGTAAGGAAGATGAC
>JAGCYC010000074.1 GCA_017961015.1 Bacteroidales bacterium
CCTGGACGCGCCCAGCCGCGGCGCCGGAGGCTCGTGGAAAACGGGGACGGCCGGTCTGGCCGCAGCCCTTGCCAGGCGTTACGGCGAGGGCTCGCTGCCCCAGGCGGCGGGGAAAATCATTGCCGGCAGCCGCGGGCTCCGGGAAGATGAAATCGCACTCCGGCTTAACCGTCCTGTAGGTGAGGTGCTTGCCGCAATCGGCCTTCTGGAGGCCGACGGCTTCGTGCGCACCGACATCCTGCGCCGCTGCTACCCCTCCACCTCCTGGTCATAACCCTGAATCGCGTCATTCCCTCCTTCCTTCCGTCATTCCCGACCTGATCGGGAATCTCCGCCCTGCTTCCGTCATTCCCGCCCTGCTCACGTCATTCCCGACCTGATCGGGAATCTCAGGGCGAATCCTCTCCCACCCGCCGCTGAAAATTATTTTCAGGTGCAGTTGCTCCTGAAAACCAATTTTCATCGGACTGGCAAGCCAACGCACAGGATCCGCCGCTGAAAATTGCGACGTTTTTCCTATCTTTGCATAATGCTTATCGACACCCATACCCATTTTTACGACGAGTGGCTGCTCCCGGACGCCGAGGAGGCCGTCCAAAGGGCCGTCGATGCCGGTGTAGGGAAGATGATTCAGGCCGACATCGACTCCACTTCGCGTGAGCTTATGTGGGAGATAGGCGAGCGCCATCCCGGCGTACTTTTCCAGATGCTGGGGCTGTATCCCGGATCGGTAGGGGAGAACTGGCGCGAGGAGCTGGACAAAGTGTTCGCCCTGGCCGGGAAGCCGGCCGGCCCGCGGCGCTTTGTGGCTATAGGCGAAATAGGACTCGACTACCACGAGGGCCTGGAGTTCGCCGCGCAGCAGCAGGAAGCCTTCAGGCTGCAGCTGGAGCTGGCCGCAAAGCTGGACCTTCCGGTAAATATCCACCTCAGGGATGCCTGGGAGGACTTTTTCAAGATAATCGAAGACTGCCGGCATCTTCATATAAGGGGCAATCTTCACTGCTTCACCGCCAGCTACGAAATATACGAAAGGGCCAATCGGCACGCCGATTTCTCGGTAGGGATAGGAGGGGTTCTGACTTTCCGGAATTCCCGTCTCTCCGAGGCCGTGGCCCGCATCCCTATGGAAAAGATACTGCTGGAAACCGATGCGCCCTACCTTGCTCCGGAACCCTTCAGGGGCCGCCGCAACGAGAGCGCCTACCTCCCGTATGTGGCCGACCGGCTGGCCGCAGTCAAATCCCTTTCAAGGGCCCGGGTGGAAGAAATCACCAGCGCTAATGCGCAGAATCTGTTCGGAATATGAAATCGTCCATTCTCATAATCTACACCGGCGGAACCATCGGTATGAAGGCCGATCCCGCCGACGGCACCCTCAAGCCTTTCAACTTCTCGCAGATAAAGGCCGAGGTCCCCGAACTCAGGAAGTTCGACGTACGCATCGATTCCTGTACCTTCGACCCGCTGATAGATTCTTCCGACATCGAGCCTTCCGTCTGGGTAAGGATAGCCAGGCTCATCCGGGACCGCTATTCCGCCTACGACGGTTTCGTAATCCTGCACGGAACGGATACGATGGCCTACAGTGCATCGGCCCTCAGTTTTATGCTCAAGGACCTTTCCAAGCCCGTCATCTTCACCGGAAGCCAGCTTCCCATCGGCACGCCCCGGACCGACGGCAAGGAAAACCTGATATCGGCCGTTGAGATAGCATCGGCAAAGGATGCCGACGGACATTCCCTGGTGCCGGAGGTGAGCATCTGCTTCGGCTCGAGGCTCCTGAGGGGCAACCGCTCCACCAAGTACAGCGCCGAGGCCTTCGACGCCTTCATCTCGCCCAACTGCCCTCCCCTTGCCGAGGCCGGGATCACCATACGCTACAATGCCGATATCATCCGCCGGCCATCGGCCTGGGACCTTCCCCTGACCATTTTCGAACGGCTGGATACCCGTGTCGCTATCCTCAAACTGCACCCCGGGATAACCCCGGCCGTTGCCGGGCACTGCCTCTGTGCCGATGAGATCCGCGCCTGCATTATCGAGACCTACGGCTCCGGAAACGCCCTTTCCAGTTCCTGGTTTACGGATCTGGTATGCGAATCGGCCGCCCGGGGAAAGGTGCTGGTGAACATATCCCAGTGCAAGGACGGGGAGGTTAATATGGACCTGTATGCCACAGGGGCCGCCCTCAAGAGGGGCGGAGTCCTTTCCGGGAAGGATATGACCACCGAAGCTGCGCTTGCGAAACTCTTCGTACTGATGGGTCTGTATGAAGATAACGACAAGGTGAAAGAAGCCTTCCAATGCGATTTGAGGGGCGAAATAAGCAAATAATCCTTTGCGGATTGAATTTTTATTGCTAAATTGCACGAACTTTTGTGAAAGAAGGAAAACAAACAATTTATTATAACTAACTACACAAAAACAATTATGAAAAAAATTTTCGTGTTTTTGGCAGTTGCCGGTCTTATGACTTTCACTGCTAACATCGCTGCCGCCCAGGAAGAGGCTGCCCCCGCCGCCCAGGAAGAGGCTGTTGTCGCCCCCGAAGACGACGCCGAGCCCGTCGTGGACCTGTTCGCAGGTTCCGGTGAGGAAGTTCCCCTCCACCAGGCCCTCAAGACCAAGTTCATCGAAGGTGGTGCAGGCTTTATGTCCCTGATTATCATCTGCCTTATCCTTGGTATGGCCCTCGCTATCGAGCGCATCCTTTACCTGGCCTTCTCCAAGACCAACACCACCAAGCTTCTTGACGAAGTGGAGAAAGCTCTCGCCGAAGGCGGTGTAGAAAAAGCCAAGGAAGTCTGCCGCAATACCCGCGGTCCCGTGGCCAGCATCTTCTACCAGGGTCTCCTCCGTGCCGACCAGGGCGTAGACGTAATCGAAAAGACTATCGTCTCCTACGGCGGTGTACAGATGAGCCAGATGGAGAACGGTCTCAGCTGGATCGGTCTGTTCATCTCCATTGCCCCGTCCCTCGGATTCCTTGGTACCGTTATCGGTATGATCCAGGCCTTCGACGCCATCCAGGCAGCCGGTGATATTTCCCCGAACGTTGTTGCCGGCGGTATGAAAGTGGCCCTTATCACCACCGTGGGCGGTCTGATCGTCGCTATGATCCTTCAGGTTTTCTACAACTATATCATCGCCAAGATTGACGGTCTCACAATCGATATGGAAGATTCTTCCATCCGCTTCGTGGACACCATGGTTAAATTCAACAAGTAATAAACCCGATTAACTCCAGATAAAATGGAAAAACAGAAATACGCCAAAATCTGCAAGATCCTTCTTTGGGTACTCATTGCTCTGAGCGTTGCTGTACTCCTCTGGGGGTCGATTACCGGGTTTGAGGCAAATGACGGCACCGCGACAGATGTGCTCTTCGCCTGGGCCTATGTGGTCCTGGGAATAGCCCTGGTCTCCGTCATCTGCGTCGGTCTGTACGTTACCGCAACCACAAACCCCAAGGGTCTTGTGAAGCTTGGAATAGTCCTTGTGGGCGCCGCCGCCCTCTTCGGCATTGCATATCTGCTTGCCTCCGGCGCACCTGCAATCGGCTTCTCCGGCCCCACTCCTCCCTCTGCCTCAGAACTTAAGATGACCGATACCATCCTGAATCTCGCCTACATCATCGGCGGAGCGGCTATCCTCTCCATCGTCTGCGGCGAAGTTCTCATCGGAATCCGCAACAAAAAGTAAATCCAAACCATGGCAAGAAGAAAATTTTCAGCAATCGGTTCTACGGCGGACATCGCATTCCTGCTGCTCTGCTACTTCCTGATGACTACCACGATGGGAGAGCAGTCCGGTCTGCAGCGTCGCCTTCCCCCGATTCCCGACAAAGAACAACAGGCCGAGAATCAGAAGGTTAACCGCCGTAACATCATCATCGTCAGAATCAATTCTGCTGATAAGCTGTTTGCCGGTAGCGAGGCCATGGACATCTCTATCCTGAAAGATAAGATCAAGGAGTTCCTCTCCAACCCCAAGAATGACCCCACCCTTCCCGAAAAGGAAGACAAGGAAATCGAGGGTAAGATCTATGCCGTTTCAAAGGGCGTCATCTCCCTGCAGAATGACCGCGGTACCAGCTACCAGGCCTATATCGCAGTGCAGAACGAACTGGTGAAGGCAGTTAACGAACTCCGTGACGAATTCTCATACCAGCACTTCGGCAAGCGCTTCTCGCGCCTTAGCGAAGAAGAGCAGGACATTGTAAAGAAGGCCGTTCCTCAGAACATTTCCGAGGCCGAGCCTAAGGACACCGGTAAAAAGTAGAAGGAGGAAAGAATATGTCTAAATTTGGTAGTTCCAGCAATAAGAAGGAAGTCCCTCAGGCATCGTCCAACTCCCTGTCCGATATCGTGTTCATGCTCCTGTTCTTCTTTATGGTTACCACGCAGATGCGTGAAACCGAGAACAAGGTTATCGTGAAGCTTCCCGAAGCCTCCGAGGTGGCAAAACTGGAAAGAAAGGACCTGAGCGCCAATATCAATATCGGCAGCCCTACCCGCCAGTATCAGGCGATGTACGGTACCGATGCCCGTATCCAGCTCAACGATTCCTTCAAGACAGTGGCCGACATCCGTGACTTCATCGCTTCCGAGCGTGA